>CALDIB010000082.1 GCA_937902125.1 uncultured Treponema sp. | reverse complement strand
GGGGCTGTCCAATAAGTATGAGTCATTGCCGCGCTCGACACGGCAATCTCTTGTATTGTAATTAAATAGATTTTCGGGGCGAGCCCGAAAATGACATTTTTTGAACTTATTGGTCATCCCCTTTTTTATCTTGAAATGAAATCGCAGGCGCTGTCGGCCGCAATCTTTCCAAAAATTTCTATGTCGGCCACGGCGTTTCCGCCCAAACGGTTGGCGCCGTGAACTCCGCCTGTGACTTCGCCGGCGGCAAAGAGGCCTGGAATGGCGCGGCCGCTTTTGTTCAAGACCCGCGCGCCGTCGTCTATTTTAAGGCCGCCCATGGTGTGGTGGATTGCCGGGGCAACTTCAACGGCGTAGTAGGGCGGCGTTTCCAAGGCGCGGGGCATTTCGCTGGCCTTGCGGCCAAAGTCGCCGTCTCCTTGGCCGGATTTTTGGGCGGCGTTGTATCCGTCGATTGTGGCCTTTAGCGCGTCCTCAGGAATTTTAAGCGCGGCCGCAAGGTCGGCCAAATCATTTCCTTGGGTCAAAAGGCCTTTCTTTGCGTAGCCTTCGATGGCCTTTAAAGATTCGCGGACGCCCTGGTCAAAAAGCAAGTAGGCGCTTTGGCCGCTTTGTTCCAAAACGTTTTTGGACATGACATCTCTGGTGGCCATTTCGTTTCCGAATCGCTTTCCCTGGCGGTTGACCATAATGGCTCCGTTTCCCCGCACGGCTTCCGTAATCATGTAGCCGTTTGAAGGAATGACTGTTGGATGGGTTTGAATTTGGTCCATGTCAACGGTGGCCGCGTCAAATTCATCAAGCCAAGAAAATGCGTCGCCTGTGGCTCCCTTGTGGTTTGTGGTTCCAAAGCCTTCTAGGTTCGGCTTGTATTGAACCACCATTTTTGGATTGGCTCCAAAGCCGCCGGTGGCGATGATGACGGCCTTAGCTTTTATTGTGTATGACGATTTGGGGCCTTGGACAAAAACTCCGGCGGCGGCTCCCCCTTGATTCAAAAGGCCGGTAACCTTGCTGTTCACCCTAAGGTCAACGCCCATTTCGTCAATCTTGCCTTTTAAGACTTTGACCAAGTGGCTTCCCACCGGAGCGCCGCCTTGGGGCCTGTGGGTTCTCTTGTTCGCGCTTCCGGCCATTTTTCCAACGTCTGTCAAGTCCGCTCCAAGGTCAATCAGCCAATCCACAACGGCGGCGGAACTTTCAGTCATTTTGCGGACAAGGGCCTTGTCGTTCAAGTCGTGGCCGCCGGCCATCGTGTCTTTGTAATATTGTTCGTTTGAGTCTTGGATTCCCAATTTTTTTTGAACTGAGGTTTCGCTGGCGTTGAGGCCGCCGGTGGCCGCGTTGGTGTTTCCGCCGACGCTTCCCATTTTTTCAAGAAGAATGACTTTCGCTCCCCGCCTTGCCGCTTCGATGGCGGCCGTCATTCCGGCTCCGCCCGCGCCCACAATCACGATGTCGCATTCCGTGTCGCCCTCCGGGGCTTCGCTTTCTTTTATGCCAAGATATTTGTTCCAAGCGTCTTTAATCGCCTTGGCGGTTCCTTCCGAAGTGATTGTGGCTCCGCTCACCGCGTCAAAAGTTTCAAGGCCTTCCTTGCCAATGGCCTGGCGGATTATTTCTCCGGCGGCGGGCTTGGCAAAGTCCGTTTCCGATTCTGAAACGACGCGGGCGTTTTTTATCCTTCCGTCTTTAACGGAGATTTCAACTTCAATCGGGCCGTTTCGTCCTTCGCCGATTCCCCGGTAAGAATTTTTTTGTCCGCCCTTAATGGTTCCCAATGATATGGCGATGGCGGCGGCTGAAAGCGCCGCAAAGGCCGCGGCTTTTGCGACGAAGGCTTTTTTTACAAGCATGGTTTTCTCCTATTTTATTTGGGCGACGCCCCTAAAGTCGTCAAGCTTTTGATAGCCTTTTCGCCGCATGAACGACTCAAGGCCCTCAACTATTTCTTTCATGGCCAGCGGGTTGGCGAATGTGGCCGTTCCGACTTGAACCGCTTGCGCTCCCGCCATAATGAATTCAACCGCGTCGCTCCAAGTGGCGATGCCTCCGATTCCGATGACAGGAATTCGCTGGCTTTCAGGAAGCTTGTTCATGGCCTCCACGACTTCCCAAACAAGGCGAAGCGCCATCGGCCTGACGGCCGGGCCGCCGAAACCCGCCTTGATTTTGTCAAAGACAGGCTTTCCTTTTTCAATGTCAATGGCGACCCCTTGAAATGAATTGCAAAGGCTCAAGGCGTCGGCGCCCGCCTCTTTGCAAGCCAAGGCCACGGCGACAATGTCGGCCGCTTGGGGGGTCAACTTTACTATAAGGGGCTTTGTCACAATCGAGCGAATTTTTTTTGTTATGCTTTCAGCGCTTTGGCAAGTCATTCCAAAGGCCGCGCCGCCCGCAGAAACGTTGGGGCAGGAAATGTTCAGCTCTATGGCGTCAACGCCGCTCTTTTCCAAAAGGCGGGCGCCTTCCATATAGCTTTCTTCGCTGGAGCCTGAAAGGTTTGCGATGACCGCTGTTCCCAGCGCCTTCATTTTTGGAAGCTCGTTTTGAATGAACGCGGGAATGCCGGGGTTTTGCAAGCCGATGGAATTCATCAGGCCGCTGGGCGTTTCCCAAATTCTAGTTCCGCTGTTTCCTTGCCGGGGCTCTATGGTCAAGCCCTTTGATGAGATTCCTCCCAAGGAACTTATGTCAAAAACCGATTCGTATTCCGAGCCGAAGCCGAAAGTTCCGGAACTTGCGATTACAGGATTTTTCAGCCTGAGAGAACCGATGGACGCGGAAAGGTCAACAACGCCAACCGCCACTCTTTTTTGCGGCTTTTCCCGCTCTTCAAAAATTATTTTTTGTCCCGCAAAGACAGGGCCGTCCTTGCAGCATCTTTTGTTTCCTTCCACAGTTTGAACGGCGCAGCCCAGGCAAACGCCCATGCCGCAAGCCATTTTGCTTTCCAGCGAAAGATAGCATTGAACCTTCGCCTTGTCGCAAATGCCTTGAATGTATCGAAGCATAGGCTCCGGGCCGCAAGCGTATACGACGGAATATTTTTCCACCCGCAAAACGTCGGCGGTGAGCGCGGCGCTAATCATTCCGTGAACGCCTTGGCTTCCGTCGTCGGTGGTGAGGACAAGCTTTTTTGCGCGAATGTTTTCAAGGCCGTAAGAACCGCTTTTAAAGCTTGCGTAAAAGTCGTAGGAGCCGTCTTCCAAACTGGAGGCGAAGCCCGCCACCGGCGCGATTCCAACGCCGCCGCCCGCTATGCAAATGTTGGCGCCTTCGTCCGGGCGGGGAAATGAATTTCCGCAAGGGCCCAAAAGCTCGACGCGGTCTCCGTCATCCAAGGCGCAAAGCTCGCGGGTTCCTTTTCCTTTTGCCAAAATCAAAAAAACGATTTTTGCTTCTTGCGACTCCGGGACTATTTGAACGCTGTAAACGCTGACAGGTCGGGCCAGCAGGACTTGGGATTTTTTTGCCCTCAGCATGAAGAATTGTCCCGCCGCCGGGATGGCGTCGTTTTTTACGCCGAGGGTCAATGTGTATACGCTTCCGTGGGGAACAGCCCCTTGGGTCGGAACGCATTCAATGACGCTTGCGGTCTGGAAAACGGCCGGCGTTTCGCTTGAACAAAAATCTTTCACTTTGTTGCCTCCGAGGATTTTGCGAACCGCAGCAATTCTGTCTTTGCGTCAAGGCAGGCCCGCAAGGCGCTTTGGGCCATGTCGTCAAGGGTGATGGAAGCTGAGGCGATTTTGTCCTGAAGCCGGGCGTCTTTTTTGTAGGCGCAAATTATTCCCCGGCTTGAGTTGACCGCGCCTCCGGCTTTTTGCAAGAGCGTTCCGCAAATGTCGGCCGCTCCTCCCTGCGCTCCGTAGCCTGGAATCAAAAAGAAAATGTCGGGGCATGCCGCGCGCAAGGCGGCCGCGTCGCTTTGCTGGGTGCAGCCTACCACCGCTCCCACGGGCGAGCAAGTTTGGCCTTTAAAGCTTAAGTCCATTTCTTGTTTTATTCTATTGAGTTCTTTTCCTACATTGTCCAAGACGCGGCCGCCGGTTTTTAGCTCCTGCTGCTCGATGTCCGCGGCTCCCGGGTTTGAAGTTCGCAAAAGGACAAAGATTCCCTTTGCTTTGGACGCGCAGTATTCCGTGAACGGCTGTAAGGTTTCAAAGCCCATGTAGGGATTGACTGTAATGATGTCGGTTTCAAAGTCGCCTTCAAAATGCGAGCGCGCGTAAGCTTTTGCCGTGGCCGCGATGTCTCCGCGCTTTACGTCTGATATTGCGACAAAGCCCGCTTCGCGAACCGCGCGCAAGGTCTTTGCGTAGACTTGCATTCCTTCTAGGCCCATGGCCTCGTAGTATGCGATTTGAATTTTAAAGGAAGACGCGCATTCGCTTTTTTTTACGCGCTCTATGATTGCCTTGTTGTAGGCCAAGACCGCCTGCGCTGGCGATGGAAAATTTTTGGCGACGCTTTCGGGAATGTATGAAGGGTCTGTGTCAAGCCCGACGCAAAGGGGGCCAAATTTTTTTGCGGCCTCCTGCAACTTTTGCATATTGTGAATCATAAAAACCATTTTAGCGCAAAAGGGCGTCATCTTTCAACCGCGCGTGAAGGAGGCATGCGCGAAGGAGAGTGGCGGCGGGCGAAGGAGCGGGGCGGCCGCGCGAACGGCTTGGAAAAAGTTGACGAACGGCGGCGCTTTTTATTATCTTTTAGTAATGACATACGGTTACATCAGAGTAAGTACGGACAAGCAGACTGTAGAAAACCAGCGCTTTGCGATTGCGGAATTTTGCGGCCAAAACGGTTTGCATGTGGACGCGTGGATAGAGGAGACAATCAGCGGAACTGTGGACGTCAAGCGGCGAAAGCTTGGAGGCCTTTTGAGGGGAGTAAAAAGAGGCGACTTGATTGTTTGCGCGGAACTTTCGCGCCTTGGCCGAAGCCTTTTTATGATAATGTCGGTTCTGAATTTGCTGATGAAAAAAGGCGCCAAAGTTTGGACGGTAAAAGACAACTACAGGCTTGGCGACGACATTCAAAGCAAGGTCTTGGCGTTCGCTTTTGGTCTAAGCGCGGAGATTGAGCGCGACTTGATAAGCCAGCGGACAAAGGAGGCTCTGGCCCGAAAAAAATCCGAGGGAGTCAAGCTTGGCCGCCCCCTTGGCGCGAAAAACTCTAGGTCAAAACTTGACGGCGCGGAACTTAGCGTGAGCGTCATGCTTTTAGCGGGCACAAGCGTGAACCGCATGGCAAGGCTGTATGGAATTCATCGCAATACCGTAAAAAGATTTATTTGGAAGAAAGGGCTAGATTCGGCGGAGAATTTATCTGCGGTTAGGAATTTAGGGTAAGCGCCAAGCGCGAATCTTTGCGCTCGCATCGCGGCTGTAGGCTGGGGCGCGTTCATTTTTGCCACAATGAATTAATCCAGACTTCGCTCCGTTCTGAGCGGGCGTCGTTTGTAAGCCAAAGGCGGATTTTTGAAAGGCGAGTTGATTTTCCTATCGCTTCGCAAAGCTCGTCTTCTGTATAATCAGAAAAATACCTTCCGTTTCGCTCGCCTTCAAAAGTTCCCTTTTTAAAAGAGCAGTAAAATACGCCGTTTGCCTTTAGGGAATTTTCAATTTTTTTAAAGATTGCAGGGAGTTCTTTTTTTGGAACATGCAAAAGGGATGAGCAGGCCCAAACGCCTTCGTATTTTTGAATGTCTGAAAGTTCAAGAAATTTTTTTTGAAGGACTATGAATTTTTTATTTTCTTGATATTTATAGGCGAGATTTTTTGTGGCCTTGCAAAACTCATCGCAAGCGTCCATCGCTGTAACAGAAAATCCGCGCTCAAGAAAGCAAAGCGTGTCGCGACCACTTCCGCATCCTAAATCTAAAACATGAGCTTTTAAAGGAAGCAGGGAAGTGAAGGCATTTTGAATTTCTGTCATGTCAACATTTTGGGTGGAGGCTATAAACTCATTTGCGTTTGCGGAATAGTATTCCAAAGTTTTAGACATTTTTTTCTCCGCTGTCTGCGACTTTTAAGAGCTGAGGTTCAGTGATTTCATACTTTACAGCGCTCTTAGTGCTGTCTCTGTATTTTTTGCAATAATACTGCATTGTCCTAAAATCGATTATGTCCTTAAAATGGCTTGCAAAAATCGGATTGTCCAAAAACGGGTTTAAGCTATCGCTGAGCGAAATTAAAGCGGAGCCTGACGAGGTGAAAAAATCTGGCGCGGATTGTTTTAAAAAGTTTACGGGATTTTTCTTTATGTTGTCTAAATGGGCTTTGTCTGAAATTTTTAGGAAATCGTTGTATGTTTTAATATTAGGCAAGTCTTTCCAGTTTTTATTTTTTGCAAAAAAATCTTTCCAATTTTGCAAAAGTAAGTCTTTTGTCACTTCTTTTTTTATTTTGTTTCCGTCAATAAAAGAATAAAGAACCGGCATTTTGTAAGAGCGGGTCATGGAAGTCCGTTCAAGCTCAATTAAAAAATCGCCTGCCGCAGAATTATGCAATTGACTTTCGGCTTCTGTAAGGCAGTCGACTTTTGAAAGAAAGCCAAGATAATCGCGGAACGGATTTTCCTTTGAGTTGGAAAGGCAAAGGTTGTAAATTTCTTCATCCATGTATGTGAATAATTCCATTCTTGTAGGAACTTTTTCAAGCAAATCTTTTATTCTGTCAAATTCATTTTGAATAATCTGATGAATTGAAAGATTTCGTTTTTCCATTTGTTCAAACAAATCTATCAATTCCATGTCAAAATCAACAAGGCAGCCGTCTGGATAGACCGCCTGGTTATAAAGTCGGTTCATGTTTCCGCCGCAATTTTTTTCTGAAAGCAACTTTATGTTTTTTCCTGCAAAGCGATAGTTTCCGATAAAATCTAGGACAGTAAGATATTCTTTGTTTTTTGAAATTCTTAATCCGCGTCCGAGTTGTTGTAAAAAAACAATTCCTGACTGTGTTGGGCGCAAAAACATAACCATGTCAACTTGCGGAATGTCAAGGCCTTCGTTAAACATATCCACGCAAAAAATTATTTTTATTCTTCCTTCTTCAAGCATTTTTATCGCGGCAGATCTGTCTTCTGAATATTCTCCGTCTGCGTCGCAGTAAACCGCCGCGGCGGGAATTCCTTTGTTTGTAAAAAGGGACGCCATGTATTCTGCGTGAACGCGGGAACAGCAAAATCCCAATGCCTTTTTAGAACGATATTTTAAATAATGCTTGTAAATCAAATTGTCGCGGACAGAATTGTTTAAATACGATTTGTTTAATTCCGACTCCAGATAATCGCCTTTTACAAATTTCAATCCGGAATAATCCGTTTCATCATAGATTCCATAATAATGAAACGGAACAAGAATGCCCCTGTTTATTGCCTGATATAAATTTATTTCATAAGGAACGTTATAATCGCATATTTCATAAATGCTTCGTCCGTCAGTTCTTTCCGGGGTGGCTGTAAGGCCGAGCAAAAACTTTGGTTTAAAATAGTCGATGATATTTTTGTATTGCCGGTTTACTGCATGATGGAATTCATCTATGACGATGTAATCAAAATAGTCTGGCGCAAAATATTTTGGACATAGGTATTCTTCTTTTCCAAGAGAAGAAACGGACGCAAAAATTACAGGCTTGTTTGTGTCATGCGCTTTTCCGTTAAAAAATCCATAATCATCGCTTAGCCGCACGTTTGCAAAAGATTTTGCCGCTTGATTTAAAATTTCTTCACGATGGGCGACAAATAAAACGCGCTTGTAGTTTTTTGAGTCAAACGCCGAAAGATAAGTTTTTCCTACTCCTGTGGCGGCCTGAACAAGAGCTTTCTCCGCGCCTTCTTTTCGTGACTGCTCTAAAGCGTAAAGCGCTTCAATTTGAACTCCGCGCGGCTCGCAGATTTTAAAAACTAAAGAATCGTCCTCAGAAAAAGAATCTTCCTTTTTAATGTCATTTGCGACTTGAGGCCTATGATAATTTTTGGAATACTCTTTTAAAACTTCATCGTCAATTTTTACAGAATGATTGTAAAACAGATTTTCAAAAGTATTGTAAAATTCGTCAAAGTCTTTTTGATTTTGATTGCTGTTCAATCTGTAATTCCATTCAACGCCGCCTGTCAACGCGCTTTTAGAAATGTTTGAAGAACCTACAAAAACGTCGCTTCCGAATTTTTTATGAAAAAAATACGCCTTTGGATGAAATGACTGTTCTCTCTGAGGATTGTAAAAACGCAAGTCAATTTTATCGCCAAACTCGCTCTTTAATAGATATAATGCCTCCGGCTGTGTAATGCCAAGATATTTTCCTGTAAGGATTCTAATCTTAACGCCGCGATTAACCGCGTCATGTAAATGCGGCAGAAGGATTTTTATTCCAGATTCCATTAAGAAAGAAACAATAAAATCAATTTGCTCAGCGTTTTTAAATGATTCGATTAATTGATAGTAAAGTTGTTTGCTGCGGGTAAAATTTCCTGTAATTGAATTTAACGCTTCTATGTTCTCTCGGTGGTTGGATTTAGCCATTTTTAGTCTTGCGCTCTAGCCTTGCTTTTTGCGGAAAAGAATAGCGCTGCTTGTGGTTGGCACTTTAAACGAACGTTTTTTGCGGCAGTTCTCGACACATTATTTTTCACTTTCTCTGACATTCTTTTACCCTACAAAATCTGATACATAAAGATACAG
>CALDIB010000081.1 GCA_937902125.1 uncultured Treponema sp. | reverse complement strand
ATTGTTTCCATGAGGGGATTTTACCATATTTACCCACAATTTTCAGCGAAAGGCCTTTTTTTCTTTGCCCTTTATGTACAAAAGAAGGAAAAGCGCGAAGGCGATGCACAAAAATGAAATGATTGAGAGAAGCTCTATAAATTGAAAAACGGCAAGGTTTGTCTCTGTCAAATCCATGCTTTTATTTTGGCAAAATTACCTTAATTTTTCAAGCAAGCTTGAGCGGTCGCGGCAGCCGATTTTGTCGTAAATCACGCTGATGTAGTTTTCCAAAGTCGTAAGCTTGATTTGAAGCTTTGAGGCGATTTCTTCGTTTGCGCGTCCGTCCTGAATAAGCTTTACAACCTGCATCTCCCTTTTTGTAAGAACGGACAATAAGGAATTCATTTCCATAAACGAGGCCACTAAATCAGGCTGAACAAAAGTCTTTCCCGCGGCGACCGTGTTGATTGCGTCGAGCAGCATTTTTTCGTCGCTTAATTTTGAGACAAAACCCTTGGCTCCAACCTAGGCGCTCATCGCGCGTTCAATAAGCGCCCCAGTGTCGTGGCTTGAAAATATCACGCTTGGAACGCCGGCCTTGGCAAGAAGCTTTACGGCTTCAAAACCGCTGAATGGATAGTCGGAAGAGCCCTTTATTTGTATGTCAACGACGGCGACGATTTTGTCGTCTTTTTGGGGCGCGATTTTTTTTATTATGTCAGGAATTTCTTCCAGGCTTTCGGCTTCTGCCAGAATAGTCCAGTCCGAGTTTTCCGTAATATAAGAGGAAATGCCCTTGCGGAGCATTTTGTGGTCGTCAATTAAAATCAGCTTTTTCATAGCCTTAGTATAGCATAACAGGGCGCTTTTGTGGCTAGATGAGGGTCATAAAAAAACAGTGAGCCAACTCATTGTTTTTGGCAAAGGCGGCAAACTAGCGGAATGAAAATAGATGGCCTATAATCAAGCCGTTATTTAACTTTTCTTTTTTTTGAAAAGCAATATGAACAATTGGAGAATTTTATGAAAAAAATATCAGCCCTTTTGGTTATGTTTGTTGCAGCTGCAATCACAGTTCTTGGAACGGCATGTTCAAATCCGGCATCTTCATCACCAAGTATCAGCACAAGAACTGAAATTCAGGGAAAATTAGGAAAGTACTCAAGTCCTTATGAAGTTGGTGATATTGTATTTAATGACGGTTCTGCAACTCCATATACTGCACAGCTTACTCTTACAGACGAGCAGAAGAGTGCTGCAATTGCGCTTATTTTCTACAAAGGAACAGGACTTAACAGCGGAAACGACACAACAACAAGCAGAACGCTTGGTGTAGGCTTGAAGCACAGCAATGATAAACTGATATGGTGTAAGGATTTGTCCAATGCATATAAAACGGACATCACGACTATACAGTGTCCTGCAACAAGCAAAGCTTACAGCAATGATCTAACCTTTCCCTTTACAGGCGACAGGAACGGCAGCGATAACTTTGAGCAGATAAAAGCATTTTTGAAGGAATCTGGCCTAGATGATGACCCTTCTCAGTTTGTTAATTCTGTCTTCGAATTTACAAAGAACTACAGCAGTACTGCAACAAATCTTGGAACAAGCTATGCAAGCGGCTGGTATCTTCCAAGTTGCGCAGAACTCTTCCAGATTTATGCATGCCGGGCAGATACAACAAACGGATTCGACATAGATGCTGCAAGCGAGACTCTTGGCGGAGATAAGTTCGACTCAAATGTATACTGGTCGTCATCCCAGTCCGATCGGTCCTACAAATGCGCGTATAAACTCCTTTTCGAAACTGGGAACTTGGAAAACAGATGGCCCAAGAACAACAAACTTTACGCTTGTTGTGTCCGGGAATTTTAGTTTATTTGAGTGGGCTATATTATGAATGGATATTCCTTTAAGGCGCTGTTAAAAACGCGCTTTGACTTAGAAGAAAAAAAAGCAGCGGAATTTGGCTGTGAAAATGTGTATGCGCATGCTTCTTTATATAAGAAAGTCTTTAGGAAAACGCTAAAAGGGACAGACCGTAGAAAACGTTTTGTAAAAATCACTTCTGAAGAAACAAAAATGTCTGTCTACAGAATCTTGCGCGGCGTTCCAAACGGCGTTTCAAGCGCGGACGGAATCCTCTATATTGATAGCGATGGAAAAAACGTTTTAAGTGTATCGTCTGCTGAAGTTTCTGTGAAAATCCAAAGTGCCTGCTGGCTTGCCTATTACTGGCACACAGACAACACCGCGGCCCGCATCTCATTTAAGATGGGAATTATTTCCTTTACTGTGGGAATAATTTCGCTGATTTTGACAATAGCTCTTCGATAAGGCAAGAGCATAACAAACGCGCTTTTAGCCCCGCGCCACATCCAAAATTTATATAATTACCCATCTTCCGTCTTTTTTACTGCCGGCGCGTTCAATTACAGACATGTTTTTGAGTTCCTGCAAATTGCGTTCCACTGTGCGTGAGGACAAATCCAGTTCTTTTGCAATCTGTTCCGCGGATATTTGAGGCTGTTCTTTTATGAGCTTGATAATTTTCTGTTGATTCAAACTTAGAGCGGCTTCTGTTTCATTTTGCCGAGCGCCTTTGTTCGCGTCAGCCGAGTAGCTGTTGTTGAGCGGTATCTCTGTTTTGAAAATGTCGTTTTCTATCATTGTCGGCTCTTCGCCAGAATATAGCTTTGTGTATTTAAAAAGATTTCTGATTCCGCTGCCAAGTTCGTCGGCATTTCCAATCTGAACAAAGAAGGAGGCGATTATAGGATTTTTAGAAACCGGCGTAAAATTGTCCGGCGTAAGCTTAAAATAATCCAGGGCCTTGCAAGGGTTTTCTGTGTACATTCTGTCTTCTTCAATAATGAAGCGTGAAACGTAAGGACTTACATATTCCCTATGCATTAGAATATTCGAAATCATTTCTCGCAGGATTTTGTCTCTTAGACTTACGGCCTGCATTCCTTCAATATGAAATTTATCCCAAAGATGCTTTTGACCGAATTGTACGAGCTGATCAAAACTATCTATAAGGTTTGTTGAAATAATCTGGCGGTCGTCATAGCGGTCTGTGTTTACTTTTTTAAGAATGGCATCTGTTTTGTAAGAAGGGCAGGCGGAACCAATTACATCATCTCGGCCAAACAAAAGAAGCCCAGCAAGGTTTATGCCTTCTTTTCCTGTTTCCAGGTCTTCTCCAAAAAGTCTTGCGCTTCGCAATAGTTCCATGTCGGAAAGGTTTTTCCACGGATGATTTTCATTCTTGTAAACGGCCATTCGTCTTGCGCGTTCTATTAAATCTGCGTTAAGTTCCGAAATTGTTGCAAACGGAAAGACTTTTTGTTCGGTATACACATTCTGTTTTCGGATTCCAAGCTCAACAATTTTTGATGTTGATTTTACTATTACATCGCTTTCGCCAATGCGGTCATAAATTTCCTTTTTATATCTGCATAATTCGGAAGAAAATGGAACGTGGATATGAATGATGAGCTTTCCGTCAATCAAAACTATTTCCGGGGTTATAAAAAGCTTTGGCTGAAACAAATCTTCATTTGAGATGGCTTTTACAAAGTTGTTCACTATTGCTTGCGCGGCGCCTTCGGGAATTCCTTCTATGGCGCCGTCGTCGAGAACTCCGCAAAAAATGTCGCCGCCGAATCTATTTGAAAATGAGCAGACTGTTTCATAAACGTCTTTTTGCATTCCGTTGCCGCATCTTTTGAATTCCACGGCAATGTTTTCGCCTAAAGAAATCTTCCGTTTTATTTCCTCTATACTCATATATTGGAAATTATACTATACAAAATATTCAAAGTCAAGTTTATTCCGACATTATTCCGACATTATTCCGACATTATTCCGACATTATTCCGACAAACACCACTATACAAAATACTTAGCCCCGCGCGATGTCCAAAATAATCTGGACGCACTTGTCGATGCCCAGAGACGAAGTGGAAAGGCACAAGTCGTAATGCTTGCTTGCGCCAAATTCGGTGTTGGTGTAATGGGAGCAGTATTTTTGGCGGCGCTTGTCTACGATTTTTATGTCGTCCAAAATTTCTTTTTCGGTCTTGTCCGGCATTTTTTCTTTTTGCAGGCGCGCCGCCCGCCAGTATTGGTCGGCGTGAATGAAGACCCGCAATGTGTTGTCAAAGGCCGCAAGAATGCTGTTGGCGTTGCGGCCTACGATGACGCACTTTCCACGCTCGCCCAGCTTTCTGATTATTCCTTTTTGCGCGTTGAAAACCCGCTCGTCCAAGGGCGCGCTGTACATTTCAAAAAGGCTTTGGGTAAAGCCAAAAATCACGGGCGGCTTTTCGTCAAGGCTTAGGGCGCGCTCTATGTCAAGGTTGGCGTCGCGGGCCGCGCTTAAAATCAATTCCTTGTCGCAATAATCAAAGCCCAGTTCGTCGGCAACCCTTGTTCCAATTTCGCCGCCGCCCGCTCCAAATTCTCTGCTTATGGTGATTATCTTTTTCATTCCGCGCCTCACAAAACTTTGTTCAAAAAGCTGATTGTCCGCTCTTGCTTGGGGTTTTTCAAAATCTCTTCAGGAGTTCCCTGTTCAATGATGTAGCCGCCGTCCATAAAGACAATGCGGTCGGCAACTTCCCGGGCAAATCCCATTTCGTGGGTTACGACAATCATGGTCATTCCGCCCTTTGCAAGCTCCTTCATTACCGCAAGGACTTCGCCCACCATTTCAGGGTCAAGGGCGCTCGTCGGCTCGTCAAAAAGCATGATTGAAGGATTCATGGCCAAGGCGCGCGCTATGGCCACCCGCTGCTTTTGTCCGCCAGAAAGCTGCTGGGGATAGCTGTGGGCCTTTGAGTCAAGGCCTACCCGCTGCAAGAGCTTCATTCCTGTTTCTTCCGCCTCGTCCTTTGACATTTTTTTCAGTTCCACCGGAGCGAGCGTGACGTTTTGCAAGACGGTCATGTTGGGGAACAAGTTGAAGTGCTGAAAAACCATTCCGATGTTTTCCCGCGCCTTGTTTATGTTCACCTTTTTGTCGCTGATGTTTTCGCCGTTGACGATGATTTTTCCACTTGTGGCCGTTTCCAAACGGTTAAGGCAGCGCAAGAATGTTGACTTGCCGGAGCCGCTGGGCCCGATTACCACAAGCACTTCGCCTTGGGTTATGTCGATGTTGATGTCCTTTAGGACTTCCAGCTTTCCAAAAGTTTTCTTTAAATTTTCGACATGAATTTTTATTTCAGAATTATTTGTCATTTGTCTTTATCCTCCGCTCCAACGCCTTTGCGGCGCGGCTTAAAGATACGATTACTATCATGTAAAGAATTCCCACAATAGCCCAGGTTTCCAAACTGCGGAAAGTGTTTCCCGCGATGGTGCGGCCGGTGTTGGTAAGTTCAGGATATCCTATTACAGAAAGAATCGAAGTGTCTTTTAGCGTTATGATGAACTGGTTTATGATTGAAGGAATCATCACCTTAAAGGCTTGGGGCAAAATCACCCGCCTCATGCTTGTTCCGTAAGTAAGGCCCAAAGAGCGCGCGGCTTCCATCTGGCCCTTGTCTATGCTTTCGATTCCGGCGCGGAAAATTTCCGCCATGTAGGCGCCGCAGTTCATCGCCAGCGCGATTGTTCCAGCCTGCAAGGCGGGCAGCCTAAAGTTGTCCACAAAAACTTTGACGCCTTGAGGAACGCCAAAGTAAATGAAAAAGGCAAGGACGATAAGGGGCACGCCGCGAATCGCGTCAACGTAAATCGTTCCTATCGCGTTTAGAATTTTGTTGCGGCTTACGTTCAGCAAGGCAAAAAAGAGTCCTATTATCATTGCAAAAAGAAGCGCGAACAGGGCCAGCAAAAGCGTGTGGCCCAAGGACGCCGCCAACATAAAAAAATACGTTTTAAAAATGGAAAGCATAAAAATCTTTTCCTCTCTTATTCCTCAACCGGCGGAAGGGAAGAGCAAATTCTAAAGCCAAGGTTGCTGCTTTTTCCGCCCTGAGGGCTTGAGCTTCTAAAAAATACGTTGCACTGTTCCGCGTCGTCAAGCCAACTGCCGCCCCGCTTTACGTGAACGCCGCTCATGTTGCATGGTCCGCAAGGATTGAGCTGCGGCTTTTTTTCGTATTCGGCGTAATCGTCAAAAACCCATTCGGCGACGTTTCCGCACATGTCGTAAAGGCCAAGGGCGTTGGGCTTTTTTTCGCAAACGTCGTGGGTTTTTATCATTGAATTTTCGCCGTACCAAGCCACTTCGTTTATGTCGTCCGAGCCGGAATACAAGGAAGTGGATTTTTTCTTTCCGCCCCGCGCGGCGTATTCCCATTCCGCTTCTGTGGGAAGCCTGTAGCCGTTGGCCGAAAAGTCGCAAACCAAGCGCTTCCAAATTGGGCTTGTGTCTTCAACATTTGAAAAGTCGCTGGAACTTCCGATTGTGTAGCAGGGAACCAAGTTCATCATTTTGCTTAGGGCGTTGCAATAGCGGATGGCCGCGCAAAAGTTGACGCTTTCCACCGGCAAGTCGCCGCCCAAAAATTTTGAGGGGTTTGTTCCCATGACAAATTCGTATTGGTTTTGCGTTACCGGAGCCACGCTCATTTTAAATGAACTTAATTCCACGCTGTGGGAAAATTCGCCGATTCCCATAAAAAATTTTCCGCCGCCAACCACAATCAAGTTGGGAATTGTTTCCGGAACGTCCACGTCCTTTTTTTTGGCTTCTTGGACATGCTCATGCAATTTGCCGCACCAAGGGCAAAAAACCATTTCGTCGCTGATTCCAGAAAAACAATTTGGACATGGTTTTAGGACCGTGGGCTGTTGAACTCCGGTTCCGCATTTAAAGCAAAATTTGGCCCCGGGAATAATCGAGCCTCCGCATTTAACGCAGTTTGCCATATTAAAAATCCTTTTACATTGAAATGTCGAAAGGCCGGCCAAAAGGCGGCCAAAACGCGCGTCTAACATTGTATCACACTTTTAAAGTTTTTTCGATAAAAATTTGCCCCGCGCTTCAAAAAAATTAAATTTTGTTGTATAATATGGAATGAGGGTTTGACTATGGAAGTAAAGCAAAGCAGAAACGGAACAAACGTCAACATTGCGGTTTTAGGCCGTTTGGACACCACGACCGCGCCGCAATTGGAAAAGGTAATCAAGGAAGCTTCCCAAGGCGCCAAGGTAATGTATTTGGACTTGAGCGGCGTTGAATATATGTCCAGCACCGGCTTGCGTGACATTTTGCTGGCCCACAAAATCATGGGCGGCGCCGGCGGAAAAATGGTGGTTCAAAGGCCGTCGGAGTTTGTCCAGCAAGTGCTTGAAGCCACAAGCATGGACAAATTGCTGAATTTTGAAAAATAAACGAACCCCGATGCAAAGCGAGCGGGGATAGCGCGTCGCAGTGACTGCGGGTCTTTGTCAAGGCGCGGCTGGAATCGTCGTGCCGCAATGACTGCGGGTCTTTGTCAAGACGCGGACTTTGGCTCTTTTCACGCCAAGGTTTTTTCTATCGTCAAAAAGTTCTTTCCGTCTTCCCGCCTGTATTCAACCTTGTCCATAAATTTCTTTGTCAAATAAATTCCAAAGCCTCCAAGCCGGCGCTCGTCGGCGCTTTGCTCAAAGTCTGGGTCGGGCGTTTCAAGCGGATTGAATTCTTTTCCCCAGTCCGCAAAGGCAACCCTTATTGTGTCGTCTTTGGGAAATTCCACAAACACTTCGGCCTCTCCCTTTGTTTGGTAGGCGTAATGGCTGATGTTCACAAAAATTTCTTCCGCGGCCAATTCCAGTTTGTTGGAAACGTCGTCGGAAACATTCGCGGGAAGGCTTGACTTTATGAAGTCAATCACTTCCGGCAATTTTTGGTCGTCGGCGGCCACCCGCAAAACTTTTTCTTTGTCCTGGCTTGCCGAAAAATCGTCAAATTCAAAGCAAAGGGTCGTTATGTCGTCGGCTTGCGGCTCTCCAGCGGCAAAGCGGTCAACTTCTTCGTTTATAAGCTGAACTGTTTCTTTTGCCGAAAGCGCCGCGGTCTTTGCCATGGCGCTCAAAAGCAGCCCCTCTCCAAAAAGCCGCTTGTCCTTGTTTTGCGCTTCGGTCACGCCGTCCGTGTATAAGAAAAGGCGGCTTCCTTTTTTTAGCTGAATCTCATGCTCCTCATACTGGCTGTTGTCCATGGCGGCCAGCATGATTCCGCTTTTTTGCGTGAGGAATTTATATTCCGAGCCGTCAAAGAGAACGGGCGGATTGTGCGCCGCGTTGGCAAATTTCATTTTTCCCGAAGCGAGGTCAACGCAGGCGAGCCAGCAAGTTACGAACAAGCCCTGCTCGTTTTCCTTGCAAAGCTGGTTGTTCACCCGTTCGCAAATTTCGCTGGGCTCGTAGTCCAAGGTGGCGGCGTTTCTGATGAGCGCCTTGGCTATTACCATGAACATGGCGGCGGGCACGCCCTTTCCGCTGACATCTCCCATGACAAGCCAAAGTTTGTTTTTGCCCGTCCAGAAAAAGTCGTAAAAGTCGCCGCCAACTTCCTTGGCCGCCTTCATGCTGGCGTAAAGTTGAATGCCCGGATGGTCTTGGTAAGGCGAAAAGTTTTTGGGAAGCATTCCGGCCTGGATTCCGCTGGCAACCGAAAGCTCCGCGCTGATGCGCTCTTTTTCGCCTGTGACCCGCATCAAGTCCTTGATGTATATTTGAATGTCGATGCCCATTTTTTCTATTGAGCGCGCCAGCGTTTCAATTTCGTCGTTGGAATGAATTGCCTTGAGCTTGTCCGAAAAATGCGCGTCGTGGCTTGCAAATTCGTTGGCTTCTTTTGTGATGGAAATTATGGGCGCCACAAAGCGTTTGCTAATGAAGGCTCCAAAAAGCAAAAAGAATATTAGTGACGTTAACGGTGCGAAAAATAAGTCGATGTGAAGATAGTTCTTTAAGATTTCGTTGACCGCGTCCAATTGCTTTTCGACGCAAATGACGCCGACATTTTTTCCCTTTGAGTTTCGCAAGGCCAAGGTGATTCTTTTTCTTGCGCCAAGATGGGTGAAAATTGCCGTGTCAACTTCATGGCCGCCCTGTTCCATCAAGCGCTTATGCCTTGCGGCGCTTACGTCGCCGGTGTCGTCTTTGTAGCCCGGTTTGTAAGGATTGTATTTGTTTCGCAGTTTTGAGTTGACCACGTTAAAGACATAAGTTTTGCTTTTGCAATCCGGCATTTCGGGAATGCACACATACAAAAAACTGATGTCGGTGTTCTCGGTAAGGTTCGCAAGCTTTATAAGGCAATCCTTGTATTCGTCGGAATTGGTTCCTTCCGTAGAATAATACGCCAGCTTGTCGCCCTTAAAATAGGACGCGCCTGTGTATGCGATTTGCGTCAAAAAGGTGTCGTAAGTTTCGCTTAAAATTTTTCTGACCGCAAAAAAGTCAAAGACAACGTTAACAAGAAGGCTTGCCAGCGTAAAGATAATAATGGCGGCGTTGATTTTTCTTGTAATTTTTGGCATGGGACGTTCCTTATGCGGAACATTGTAGCGCGAATTTGCGGGTTTTGCAAATAGGAACGGCAATAAAAAACCGCCCCCCGGGAGAGCGGCCATTGCGCAAACGCGCCAAAATTATTGCGGCGCGAAAATTTTGTTCGCGCCGCAAAAGGAACGAGTCAAGGCTTCAAGCGAAGCGCGCCTTGACCGTTCCTACTTCAAGTACTTGTCCAAAATCTTTTGGTAAGTTCCGTTGGCGCGGATGTTGGCCAAGCCCTTGTTGAACATGTCAAGCAATTCCTTGTTCTTGGGGTTCATGATGGCAAAGCCGTAAGGGGCGCCTTCGCTTTCCATTCCGGCGGGAATTTTAAGGGGAAGCTTTGCGTCCTTGATGTTTGAGGCGATGATTGGAGTGTCTTCGCAGCATGCGTCGCTGTTTCCAAGAACCACGTCCTGATACATTGTGGGCGAGTCTTCAAATACAGTCACTGTAAATCCGTACTTGTCCTTGAGGGAGTTGGCAAAGTCCATTCCGGCCGTTCCGTTTTTGACGGCGACGTTCTTTCCTTTGAGGTCTTCAAATTTTTCGATGGCGGAATCTTTGGCCACGACAAAAGTCTGAGTGGCGTTGTAGTAGCCGTCGCTGAAAATCCAGCCTGAGTCAATGCGTTCCTGTTTGATGGTGGCGCCGGCAATCAAGGCGTCGGCCTGTCCAACCTGAACGGCGGCCACTCCTCCGTCCCAGCCCAGAGACTGCAAATCGTAGTTAAAGCCCTGGTCCTCGGCGACAGCGGCCAAAAGGTCAACGTCGATTCCAACAAACTGATTCTTTTCGTTTGTGTACTCAAAAGGACGGAAGGCCGTGTCTGTGGCCACAATCCAAGTTTTTCCCGCTTTTTTTGTCTTTTTGGAGCAAGAAGCCATTCCAAAAATCAAGGCGAGCGCGAGGGCGGCGACAAAAATTTTTTTCATAATTTTCTCCATAAAAAAAAAGAATGTAAAAATATGGGCATCTCGAAAAACTCACTTTCAGCGATTTTTCGAGATGCCGGCGAGTTTTAACTCTTGAAAATAGCAAGAGTTAAAACATCGCGTTTTCAAAGTTATCTCTAAAAATTGCAATTTTTAGAGATTTCCATATTAGTTTTTTGACTGAACTCTGTCAAGGCCGTCAAAAAAGGACGCTTTCCATCACGGTTTTTAGCGGCTTCATGCCCATGGTTTCGTAGAATTTGCGGGCGCCGGGATTGACGCTCCAGACGTTTAGGGTTATCCGCCGGCAGCCGTTTTTGGCGGCAAATTCTTTGACATGATTAAAAAGCCTTGTGGCTATTTTTTGGCCCCGGCATTTTTGGTCAACGCAAATGTCGTCAATGTAAATTGTCTTTTCATCCCGCAAATTTGGAACGCCCCTTGTTTCCTCAAAAACGCAAAAGGCGTATCCCTGAACAATGTCATTGTCGTCGGCAAAGACAAAAACCGGCCGCTTGTCGTCCTTGAAAATTTTGAGCAGCTCTTCGTCCGTGTATTTTTTTGTTCCGTGAATGAAAATGTCCGGCCGCCCGTTGGCGTGGACTTCCAAAACCTGAAAAAGCAAGTCGTTGACCCGCTCCAAATCCTTTTCTTCCGCTCTCCGTATCATGGCTGAATTTTTACTAAAAAGCCAGTTTTTGTCAAGATTTGACTATTTCCGCGGCATTATGTATAATTCAAATGTGAAAGAATCGCTTTTTTTGTCGGAGCCAGGAATAGTTTGCGCGGCTGGAAACAATGTCCGCGACTTTTGGAAGGCTTTGACGACAGGAAGCCAAGACGGGCTTGTAAAAGTTAAGACTCATTCAGGGCGCGAATTTTTCGCGGCCAAGATTGCAGATGGAGCGCTAAAAAAAACTGGCGCCCGCTACGACATGCGGGTTATTCAAATAGAAGACTCTGCGTTGGAACAAATCGCGCCGGAGGTTCAAGCCGCAAAGCAAAAATACGGCGCCGACCGTATTGCCGTTTGCGCGGGCTGTTGCGACAACGGTTCGGAATTTTCCGTGGCCGGCCACCGGGAATATTTTGAAAAAGGCGCCTTTCCCAAAAACTATTCTCTTGAAATTCAAAGCGCCGACTATCCGGCAACATATATAAAAGAAAAATTTGGCCTTGCGGGGCCTTCTTATGTTTTTGCCACCGCCTGCTCTTCAAGCGGTAGCGCCATTATAAAGGCCGCTGAATTGATTTCCGCTGGAATTGTTGACGCGGCCATAGCGGGCGGCGTTGACGTGGCCAGCGACACGGTTTTGCTTGGCTTTGACTCCTTGGAAGCGGTTAGCGAAACAAAGACCAATCCCTTTAGCGCCAACCGTTCCGGAATCACCTTGGGCGAAGGCGCCGCGTTTTTTGTTTTGACAAAGGACAAAGATTTTGCGCGCGGCAATTGCGGCGGATTTGGCGCCGCGGCCGATTCAGCAACTCAATTAATCGAACTTTTGGGCTTTGGAGAAAGCGCGGACGCAAGCCACATGACCGCGCCCTTGGCCGACGGAAGCGGAGCGCTTGCCGCGATGAAAGAGGCCTTGGCTTGCGCGGGGTTGGAAGCCGGCCAAATCGACTATCTTAATTTGCACGGAACTGGAACAAAGCTTAATGATTCTATGGAAGCCAAGGCCGTGTCGAAAGTTTTTGGAAGTCTGGCCGCTTCTGTGCCCGCAAGTTCCACCAAGCCCATGACCGGCCACACGCTGGGAGCCTCCAGCGCCATAGAGCTTGCGGCCTGTTGGCTTTCCATCGCCAACAACAGGGGAAAAAGTTTTGGCGACATAAAATTGCCCCTTCATGTTTACGACGGCCAATACGATTCAAGCCTTCCCCCCTTGAATTTGATTGGCCGGGAGACAAAATTCAACAAGGAAATAAACGCTTGCATGTCAAATTCTTTTGGCTTTGGCGGATGCAACGTAAGTTTGATAATAGGAAAGAACAATGGCTGAAAAACTTTACACATTGCCCCAGACTGTTCCGGCGGAGCAGTTAATCAACTTGGTTCCCCACAAAAGCAAAATGTTTTTGCTGGACCGATTGACCCAACACGACACCCAGGCGCGGACTTTGGAAAGCGAATCCCTTGTAACAAAAGAGCATATCTTTTATGATAAGGAAATAGGGGGAGTTCCTTCTTACGTGGCCTTTGAAATGATTGCCCAAAGCATCAGCGCCTTGAGCGGCGTGACCGGCTACGAAAATGGAAAGCCTCCGCGCCCTGGATTTTTGCTAAGCCTTTTGAATTATTCGGCCAAAGTTCCCTTCTTTAAAGCGGGAACAAGCGTCCGTGTAAAAATCAAGAAGGTTGACGAAATGGAAGACATCTTGACTTATTCGGGCGAAGCATTTTCCAGCGAAAACCCTGAGGAGCCTGTCATTTCCACCACTGTAACCGTGATGGAAACGGACGATTTAAAAGTATTGTACACGCATTGAGGGGAGCGGCGGTAAAAATGCCGCCAAGCCAAAAATGCTGGATAGCCGCATGGCAAGGAGTTGTAAAACTATGAGCGAAGAAAATTCTGGAAAGAAAGTTTTGGTCACCGGCGCTTCGGGCGGAATTGGAGCGGCCATCGCCATTGCCGCCGCCAAAGAAGGATACTATGTTGTTGCCCACTACAATCACGGAAAAGAAAAAGCCCAATCTGTCCTTGAGCAAATAAAGGCGGCGGGCGGAAGCGGAGAATTGATTCAGTTCAACCTTAGCGACCGCGCCGACTGCGAGGCCAAGCTTAACGCGTGGACTGAAGCCAACGGCGCGCTTTGGGGAATCGTGCAAAACGCGGGCATTTGCCGTGACGCGGCCTTTCCAGGAATGACCGCCGAAAGTTGGGACGCCGTCATTCACACAAACCTTGACGGATTTTACAACGTCATTCAGCCTTTGGTAATGCCCATGTGCCGCCAAAAGAAAGGCCGCATAATCACCATCGCCTCTGTAAGCGGCGTTATGGGAAACCGGGGCCAGGTCAACTACAGCGCTTCCAAGGCTGGAATCATCGGCGCGACAAAGGCGTTGGCCGTTGAGTTGGCCAAGCGAAAGATTACGGTAAACTGCATCGCGCCCGGCGTTATTGAAACGGAAATGATTAAGGACGCGCCGCTCGACATGATTTTGCCCACAATTCCGATGCAGCGCGCCGGAAAGCCTGAAGAAATCGCCAGCGCGGCCGTCTTCCTTTTGTCGGAAGGCGCGTCATACATAACAAGACAAGTAATCAATGTAAACGGAGGAATCATATAATATGAACAAAAGACGAGTTGTAATAACAGGCGGCGGAGTTTGCTCTTCCCTTGGCGACACTTGGCCTGAAATCTTGGCAACTTTAAAAGGTTTGCAAAACTGCGTCGTCCGCATGGACGATTGGGATCGCTACGGCGTGGGAATGAACACTCGTCTGGCCGCCCCCTACACAAAGCCCTTGCGCAAATACGACCGCAAAAAGACCCGCTCAATGGGCCGCGTTTCAAGATTGGCGCTTCAAGCCACGGACGACGCCTTGCGCATGGCCGGCTTGGTTGACGCGGACGGAAACGTTTTGGAAGAGCTTCACAACGGCCGGACAGGAATTTCATACGGCTCTTGCATGGGAAGCATGGACGCCAATATGGAATTTTGCCACATGCTTGAGCACGACGACTGCTCCAAGATGAACGCCACAACTTATGTTCGCGCCATGCCTCAAACCGCCGCCTCAAACCTTAGCGTTTATTTCCAAATTCGCGGCCGCATCATCACCACAAACACAGCCTGCACTTCAGGCAGCCAGTCAATCGGATATTCCTACGAGCAAATCGCCTACGGCTTTCAGGACATGATGCTGGCCGGCGGCGCGGAGGAATTGAGCGCGGCCGACTCTGACATTTTTGACACCCTTTTTGCCGCCAGCGTGAAGAACGACGCTCCCAAGACAAGCCCCAGTCCTTTCAGCAAGGAGCGGGACGGTTTGGTAATCGGAGAAGGCGCGGGCACTTTGATTCTTGAGGAATACGAACACGCCAAGGCTCGCGGCGCCAAAATCTACGCGGAAATCATCGGCTTTGGAACAAACCAAGACGGAAACCACATCACCACTCCCAACCCGGACACAATGGGAAAAGCCATCGCGCTGGCCATTGAGGACGCGGGAATCAGCCCCGACCAAATTGGCTACATCAACGCCCACGGAACAGCCACCGGCCACGGAGACGTCGCCGAAACAACGGCCACCGAAGGCGTTTTCAAGCGCGCTGTTCCCATCAGCTCCACAAAGAGCTACACGGGCCACACTCTTGGCGCCTGCGGAACTTTGGAGGCTTGGGTCGCAATCAACATGATGCGGGAAGGCTGGTTCCACCCGACTCTCAACTTGACCGCTGAAAATCTTGACCCTGAATGCGGAAAGCTTGATTACATCATGGGAAGCGGCCGGGAAATTCAGACGGACATCGTAATGTCAAACAACTTCGCTTTTGGCGGAGTGAACACATCCTTGATTTTCAAGAGAGTGTGACTTTTATAATAGTCGTAGCGCCAAGAGTTTAACTCTATTCCATTGCCGGAATTGATGTTTTACCTTAGCGCTATGACTAACATTCAAAGCATAAGAAAAGCCTTGGGCAAGAATGTCCGCCGATTTCGCGAGGAAGCGGGCTTGACCCAAGAAGCTCTTGCCGAAAAACTGGGTTTTTCAACGTCGCATATAGCCAATATCGAGGGCGGAAAGACAGGAATCAGCGACGAGATATTGGCCAACCTTTGCAACTTGTTCAACAAAAAGCCCGCCGAAATTTACAACGAGCCGGACACGGATTTTGCGATTGACAAAAAGTTGACGGCGGCCATAAACGATTCAGTTAAAAAAGCCTTTCAAAATTCTTACGACGACATTTCAAAAGAAATTCTGCGCCAAGTTTCAAACGCCATAACTGTCCGAGGTTATTCCGAACGCCGCCGCGAACGCTAGAAGCCCCCTCGCTTGGGTTTTTCCAATGTTCCTGCTTGACAAATTAAAAAACTCGCCGTATAATTACCGCATCATGTGGAAAACGTCAGTTTTATTTTTAGCAAAAGGTTCATTCTCGCCCCGTCAGTAGGGGTAGTGGGTCTTTTTCGGAAAACGACGGCTTTCTAATTTTTTTCCAAGAAATCCATGACATTCTAAAATCCGCTCCCCTTTTTGCTTGATTTGCCCCGCGAAATTGTTTTGTCGGGGCCGCCAATTTTTTTTGCCGTTAAGGGGCGGCATATTATGTTGAACATAAAAAAACAAATAAACAGATTGTATTCGTCGGCGATTTTCGCGCAGATTTCCCTTTCGGGAGCCTGGGTCGCGATTCTTGCCGCGCGGGGATTTTCGCTGGCTCAAATAGGCTTTGCGGAAACCGTGTTTCACATTGTAAGCGTCTTGTTTGAAATTCCTTCGGGAGTGATTGCGGACGTTTTTGGCCGAAAAAAAACGCTGGTCGTTTCGTGCCTTATGCGAATGATTGGAAACATCGTGATGGTGTTTTCAAACAATTTTCCGCTGGTGTGTTTGTCCATAGCCTTTCACGCTCTGAACTATAATTTTTCATCTGGTTCTGGCGACGCTTTGGCTTACGACTCGCTAAAGTCTGTGGGGCAGGAAGAACGGTTTGAAAAATACGCTTCCAACCAGTTAATCATTTATCGCGCTTGCGAAGGACTTTCAACGCTGACGGCGGGATTCGCGCTGGTAATCGGCTACAAGCTGGCTTACTCCACTGGAATAGCGACTGCAATCATTCAGTTGGCGCTGCTTTCAGGCCTTGTGGAAATTCGCTTGGGAGAGCCTTCAAGAAAAGGCGGCGTTTTGAAAGAAATAAGGCATTGTTTTGCAGACAGCTTTTTGTTCCTAAAGGAAGAAAGGCGCGCGACGCTCTTAATGTTCACAAACTCTTTTGCGGGGGCCTTGGACATTTTGCTTTTGTTCTTTTTGCAGGCAAAGCTTCCCATGGCGGGAATTCCAAAGTGGGCGCTGGGACTGGCGCTTTTGGCCATGCAAGCTGGAGGCGTTGTGGGAGCGCGGCTGATTCTTATGGCAAAGAAAGTCCGCTACCGCTTTATTCTGGCGCTTAGCTGCGCCGTAATTTTGGCGGGCGTGGCGATGGAACATTCAGGCCTTTACGTTGTTATGGCGCTGGGAGGCTTTTTGTCTTCTATGGCCGACGACGCGTTGCAAGTCAGGACAAACGCGCTTTTGCAAAATATGTTCCCGTCAGAGCGGCGGGCCACTCTCATTTCCATGGAGTCGTTCATATTCTCTGTGATAATGATTGTATTTTCGCCGCTGGCAGGTTTGTTCTTCTCTGTCTGGTGATTGAAAAAGAGGCATTTGGGCGGCTTTGTTTTAGTTTTTGGCTGAACGCTGGAGCGAGGCGGAGCCGCCCTTATTCCCGCGGAGGGGGGCAATCCGTTCCGCTTTTCGCAGGGGATTCGTTTATTTTTTTGAAGCCTCTTTTTTCATCGCGTCAAGAAGGTCGCGCCAAAGGGGGGCGTTTTTCTTTTTGAACACGGCGTAAAATGTGGCGTTCATTTCTTTGTCGGAAATGGGAATGGCCACGCGGTTTTTTGGAAGCGTGAAAGCGGTGGTGCGGTCGGAAATAAAACTGGGCATGTCGCTGACTGCCGTTATCGCCGTAATGGGGTCATCGTCGCCGTGGCGGACAAGTTGTACAAATTTAACGCCGGGAATTTTTTCTCGCTTGATTTTTTCCCAAAAGCCCACATTGTTGTAAACCGCGAAAGTTTCGCCGGCAAGGTCTTTTAGCGCCACGGATTTTCTTGATGCCAACGGATGGGATTTTGGAAGCATTACAGAAAGTCTTTCCGTAAAATATTTTTGGCATTCAAAAAGTTTGTCTTCAAAAGGACGGAGCAAAATTATCATTTGGTAAACGTCGTCCGTCAAGCCCCGAATAAGATTAAGCTCGTTGTCGTCAATGTCGTAGCGGCTTTCTATGCCGGCGTAAAGATTTTTTGCGTGGCCAACGGCGCAAACCGCCGGCTGGATTGCCACCGAGCCCACCGCGAATTTTTTTTGAAGGTGCGCCCGGGCGCGGGTTTTTTCTATCATCTCATTTTGCAAGTCCATAATTTTTTTTGCGTATTTGGCGGCGAATTTTCCGTTTTCGTTCAGCGCGATTCGATTTTTGGAACGCTCAAAAAGGGGCGCCCCGATTTCGGACTCAAGTTTTTGCATCGCCCTGCTGATGGTGGGCTGGGTTATGCCCAATTCCTCGCCTACGCGGGTAAGGCTTCCATATTCCGCAAAGGCGGCAAGCTGGCGAATTATGTAGCTTTCTATGAACATAGGTTCATTGTAATATAATTTTAAAAATATTGCTATGCTTTTTAAGCATAGTGGAAGAAAAAAGTAGCATTGTATTTTTTTTAAGCCGCGCGCTAAAATCATTCCTAAATTGGAGGCGTTGTTATGAAAAAATTTATTTTTGGACTTTTGATAGGAGCTGTGACTATGACTGGAGCCTTTGCAAAAACCGCCGTCGTTTATTTTAGCGCCACGGGAACAACCGAGCGCATGGCAAAAAAAGCGGCGGAGGCCATGGGAGCGGACATTTTTGAAATTGTTCCCGTTCACAAATACACAAACGCGGACTTGAACTGGCACGACAAAAAATCCCTTACCACGATAGAATGCAACGACCCAAAAAGACGCCCCGCCATTTCAAACAAGATTGACCTTTCTTCTTACGACACGGTTGTTGTCTGCTATCCAATTTGGTGGGCGTACGCGCCAAAAATCATGTACACCTTTGTTGAAAGCCAAAACTGGAACGGAAAAAAATTGGTCGCCATTTGCAGTTCCGGCGGAAGCGGACTTGGCCGCAGCGGAAGCGACCTTGCCAAATTTGCCAAAGGCGCCGACTACAAGGGCGGAAAAGATTTTTCCCGCGCAAGCGGCGACGAAATCAAAAAATATGTTGAGGCATTGATAAAGTAGAGGACAAAGTTATGGCGGAAAAAATAACTCAAACTGCGGGAAGAGCGCAACTGGGAGACTTCGCTCCCATGTTCGCCCATTTGAACGACGACATTCTTTTTGGCGAAGTGTGGAACGAAAGCGGAATTGACCTAAAGACCAAATGCATTGTCACCGTGGTGTCGCTGATGGCAAGCGGAATCACAGACTCTTCGTTGCTCTACCATTTGCAAAACGCCAAGGCCCGGGGAGTTACAAAAGAAGAGATTGCCGCAATCATCACCCACGCTACAATGTATGTCGGCTGGCCAAAAGGCTGGGCGGTTTTTAGGCTGGCAAAAGACGTTTGGAATGAAAGCGCGTCCGCCCGGACAGAAAAAGACCGCTACCAAAACACAATCTTCTTTCCCATAGGCGAGCCAAATCCTTACGGAAAATATTTTGTGGGGCAAAGTTATCTGGCTCCAGTTTCAAAAGAACAGATTCCGATTTTCAATGTGACCTTTGAGCCGGGCTGCCGCAACAATTGGCACATTCACAAGGCAAAATCCGGCGGCGGCCAAACCCTCGTCTGCGTTGGCGGCCGGGGCTGGTATCAGGAAGAAGGAAAGCCTGCCGTGGAAATGCTTCCCGGAAGCGTTGTAAATATTCCCGCCGGCGTAAAGCATTGGCACGGAGCGGCGGCCGACAGTTGGTTTTCCCACCTTGCCCTGGAAATTCCTGGGGAAGAAAGCGGAGCCGCTTGGCTTGAGCCGGTGAGCGATGAGGATTACGGCAAATTGAAATAATCGGGTTCTCTAAAAAATCACCAAAGGTGAGTTTTTAGAGATACCCTAAAATATTTTTTGCGAAACGCTTATGAAAAAATTTCTTTATTCCATATTTTTTACTTTAGGACTTGTTGCGATGACAAAAGCGGCGACATTTGCCTCACCGGGCAAAGACTTTGTTTTGATAAAAGGCGGCTCCTTCACTATGGGAAGCCCGGAATCGGAAGACTGGCGAAGCGGAGACGAAAAACAACATTCCGCCACCGTAGCTTCTTTTTACTTGTCTAAGTTTGAGGTGACTCAAAAAGAATGGCGGGAAATAACCGGAAAAAATCCCAGCAACTTTTCCGGCGACAAACTTCCTGTGGAAAGCGTGACTTGGCTTGAAGCCTTGGAATTTTGCAACGCCTTAAGCAAAAAAGATGGCCGCGTTCCCGCATACACAATCTTGGACGGCGGAAAAAGCGTTCGCTGGAACCGGGCGGCCAACGGCTACCGCTTGCCCACCGAAACGGAATGGGAATACGCCGCTCGCGCCGGAACTTCGACGCCCTTTTATTCCCGCAAAGTTCCCGGGGCGGAGGACGTGAATTTTTACGGCCACTATCCCTACCAAATTGAACAAAACTATTTTAACGACTCGGTGTTGGAAACCCGCCCCGGCGTTTATCGCGGAACCACCGTTCCCGTGGGAAGCTTTGAGCCAAATCCCAACGGCTTGTTCGACATTTACGGAAATGTGGGGGAATGGTGCTTTGACTACTATGACCTTTACAGCGCGCTTTCTCAAACAAATCCCAGCGGCGCCTCCCATGGAAGCCGACGGGTTTATCGGGGCGGAGGCTGGAACGACTTTGGAAAAAATTTAAGGAGCGCCTACCGCGCCGCCCTTCCCCAAGAAAGCCGCGCTTACAATGTGGGCCTTAGGCTTGCGGCCAACGCCGATGACAGCGTTTCTGGAATTGTGGAAACCCGGGAGGACAATCTTTTGCCTGACGAAAATTCAAAGGCCAATAAAAAGGCGCTCATCGTCTATTATTCTTGGGGCGGAAACACCCGCGGCGTGGCCAGAGAAATTCAAAAGCAAACGGGCTTTGACATAATCGAGCTGGAGCTTGTTCACCCTTATTCCTCAAACTACAACACTGTGCTGAACGAAGCCCAGCGAGACCAACACAAACAGGCGCGGCCGGAGCTTAAGACAAAAATCGACGCCGCAAAGTGGGCGGAATACGACACAATCATTTTGGGCTATCCAAACTGGTGGGCGTCAATTCCAATGCCCATCGCCACGCTTTTGGAAAACTGCGATTTTGCCGGAAAGACAATAATGCCCTTTTGCTCCCACGGCGGCGGCCGCTTTGGACAAAGCCTCACGGCAATAGCAAAGCTGGCTCCAAAGGCAAAAATTTCAGAAGGGCTTTCCGTCCACTATTCCGGCGGAAGCTCGCTTTCAAAGGACATTGAAAATTGGCTTGGAAAAACTGGAGCCAAACGATAAAATTTTTAGGAGAAAATATGTTTTTGGAAAAAATCAATTCGCCGGCCGACGTAAAAAAAATTGCGGTCTCTGACTTGCCGGCTTTGGCCGCGGAAATTCGCGAAGGCCTTTTTAACCGCCTTACAAAAATCGGCGGACACTTTGGCCCCAATTTTGGTTTTGTAGAAGCGACAATCGCGCTTCATTATGTCTTTGACTCGCCAAAAGACAAATTTGTTTTTGACGTTTCCCACCAAAGCTACGCGCACAAAATGCTTACAGGAAGAAAGGCCGGCTATTTGGACGACGCGCGATTTTCGGAAGATTCAGGCTACACAAATCCCGACGAAAGCGAGCACGACTTTTTCAACATCGGACACACTTCAACATCAATCGCGCTTGCCTTGGGCTTGGCAAAAGGCCGCGACCTTCTTGGAAAAAAAGAAAACATTGTGGCGGTAATCGGAGACGGCTCCCTTTCAGGCGGCGAGGCCATGGAAGCCTTGAGCGTCGCGGGCGGCGAGCTTGGCTCAAACTTCATCGTAATTGTGAACGACAACGAACAAGCCATTGCGGAAACCCACGGCGGCATTTACAAAAATTTGCGGGAGCTTCGCCAATCCAACGGAAACGCAAAGGACAATTGGTTTAAGGCTTTTGGCTTGGATTACATTTACGAGGAAAAGGGAAACGACATCGCCGCCCTTATCAAGGTTTTTGAAAAAGTAAAAGATTCCCAAAAGCCCGTCGCGGTTCACATTCACACGCAAAAAGGAAAGGGCTACAAATTGGCGGAAGAAAACAAAGAGGCTTGGCACTGGACCGTTCCCTTTGACCGCGCCACAGGAAAGCCCACCATTGACTTTGGAAGCGGCGAATCATATTTTGGAATGACGCCCCAGTGGATTTTGGAACGCGCGAAGAAAGACAAAAAATTTATTGTCGTAACTCCCGCCATGCCTATGAGCGTTGGCCTTGGCCCGGAAGAGCGCGCGCAACTTGGAAATCAATACATAGACACCGGCATCGCGGAAGAAGCGGCGGTGGCAATCGCTTCCGGCATCGCAAAAAACGGCGGCCGTCCTCTTGTGGTTACAAACATGACATTCTTGCAAAGGGCCTACGACCAAATTTCACAAGACGTGTGCATCAACAAAACGCCTGTCACAATGCTAATGAATTATTCTTCGTTTGACGGCCTTACCGATGTGACCCACCTTGGAATTTTTGGACTGGCCGCCTTTACAAACATTCCTGAGCTTGCCGTTCTTTGCCCGTCAAGCGCGGAGGAATACAAGAACATGCTTGACTGGAGCGTGGAACAGGATCAGCGCCCTGTTTTGATTTTGATTCCCGGAAACGCCGTGGCCCACCGAAAGGCGGACTGCGACTTTAGCGCCCAAAATAAATTCATCCTTGAAAAGCAAGGCCAAAAAGTTGCGATAATCGCGCTGGGCGACTTTTACCAGCGGGGCGAAGAGCTTGCCGCGGCTGTCAAAGAAAAGTTGGGCTTTGAGCCCAGCCTTGTAAATCCCCGATTCGCTTCCGGCATTGACAAAGAACTTTTGAGAGAACTTGAAAAAAATCACAGCCTTGTTGTCACTTTGGAAGACGGAATTCTTGAAGGCGGCTTTGGACAAAAAATCGCGTCCTTCTACGGCGCTTCAAAAATAAAAGTGAAGAATTACGGCCTTGAAAAAAAGTTCTACGACCGCTACCAGCCGGAAGAACTTTTAAAAAGCCTTGGAATGACGCCAAGCCAAATTTTGGAAGACATCGAAACGATTTTGCGCTAATATATTAGACGGAGGCATAAAATGAAAGTTATTCTTTTTAACGGAAGCAGGAACGAAAAAGGCAGCACATACACGTCGCTAAAAATCGTGGCCGACGCTTTGAACGAAAACGGAATTGACACGGAAATTTTTTGGGTGGACAAACGCGCCCTTTCCGGCGAAATGAAGGAGCTTGTTGACGAGGCCATAGAAAAAATCCAAGAGGCCGACGGAATCGTTTTGGGCTCTCCAGTTTACTACGCCTCACCGTCCGGCGAGATGGTGTCTTTTTTGGACAGGCTTTATTGGGAAGGGGAAAAATACCTTCGCTTCAAGCCGGCGGCCGCCGTCACTGTGGCGCGCAGGGCAGGAACCACCGCCACTCTTGACGTTTTGAACAAATACATCACTTACGCGCAACAGCCGGTTGTCACCTCCCGCTATTGGAACATGACCCACGGCTCAAACGGCAACGACGTTCCAAAGGACGAAGAAGGCGTTCAAATAATGCGGACAATTGGACGCAACATGGCTTGGATTCTAAAAAGCATAGAGGCTGGAAAGGCCGCCGGCGTTCCCCAGCCAGAAGCCGAAAAAAAGGTTTTCACCAACTTTATAAGGGGGTAAAAAAGGCCGTTCAAAAAGCGCTCTATTGTTCAATGCCGCCAGCGCATGCCGCCTTTTTTGCCCGTCAAACGCCGCCAACGCTTTTGCAAAGCGGCGTTTTTTTATGCGAAAAAAAATCAAAATTCCTCTTGACAAATTATATTTTGTCAAATATAATTTGAATAAAGAAAACGCGGCGGCCTCGCGCCAGATTCCGCAAAAGGAGATTTTTTATGAGCGTTTACGATTATTCAGTTCCTGACACAAAAGGAAACGAGCTTTCCCTTTCAGAATTCAAGGGAAAAGTTTTGTTGATTGTGAACACGGCCACCGGCTGCGGCTTCACTCCCCATTACAAAGATATTGAGGAAATGTACGAAAAATTCCACGACAAGGGATTTGAAGTGATTGACGTTCCCTGCAACCAGTTCGCCGGCCAAACGCCTGGAACGGACGAAGAGATCCACCAGTTCTGCCAGCTTAAATACAACACCAAATTCCCTCAAATGAAAAAGTCGGACGTAAACGGCGAAAATCAATTGCCGCTTTTCAAGTTCCTAAAGGAACAAAAAGGCTTTGAAGGTTTTGGAAAAGGACCGGCGGCGCTGGCCATGAGTCTTATGCTCAAAAAAATTGACAAGGACTACAAGAACAATCCCGACATCAAATGGAACTTCACCAAGTTTATCGTTGACCGGGAAGGAAATGTCGTGGCGCGCTTTGAGCCTACAGCCAAAATGTCTGAGGTTGAAAAATGCGTTGAGAGCCTTTTGTAACGGATTCCAAAAAAGAGCTAATCATCGGGCGGCCCAGCAACACTTCCTCCCCGCCTAACGCTAAAGCCGCCGCGATGTCTTCTTTAGAGCGCAGGCCTCCGTCCACCCAGACGGCGGCGGCGCTCTTTGTTATGCGCGGGATGTTGGCCAGCATAAATTCCGCCGTGGAGCCGATGTCGGTTTCAACGCGGCCGCCGTGGTTTGAGATGTAAGCGACTTCCGGCTTTAGCTCTTCTATTAAGTCAAGGCTCTCTTGGGTAAAGACGCCCTTTACCACAAGGGGAAGTTTTGTCGCGCGGCGCAGTTCGTTCAATTGGGCGGCGGTCTTTTTTTCCAGGTGAACCTTGTTCCGCATTGTGACAATGTTGTAAGCGTCAATGTCAACGCCTATATATTCGGCCACGGGCATGGCCCATTCGGCTCGCTCCAAAAGTTTTTCTTGAGGGTAGGGCTTTAAAAAGACCGCCGCTTTTTTGGGCGTGGAAAGAGTCGCGGAATCGGGAGCGCGGTTTGAGGCGGCCGCATTTTGGCCTTGCGGGCAATTCTCGTCGGCCGCAGTCTTGGTCAGTGAAGCCTTTTTGTTCAGCGCTTGAACCGCCGCGATTCCCGCCTGCAATTTGTTGTCGGGGCAGCCGTCGCCGACGCCAAGCTTTATTCCAAGGCCAGCGGCAAAGGCGTAAAATGGCGGGTAAAAGGATTCCTCGTCCGGCCAGCCGACATTTTCTTGCGCCCCGGTGATTGGAGCCAAACGAATTTTTTTGGGAGAAAAAGACGCGGCGGCTTCCAGCAATTTTTCTTGGGGAATTGAGGCGCGGACTTTTTTCCAGCCTTCGACGTTCAGCCTAAAATTCTTTCCGCCAAAAACGCCGCCCATTCCGGGAAGCTCGCCTGAGCAAGCCCTGCCGTCGCAAACGGCGCAACGACGGCATTTAAAGCTTTTGGGCAAAATCAGTCTCCAAAAGAAGTTCCCAAATGGCGGGCGGCCAAAAGCATGGGATGGTCAAGAGGAACGTTCTTTACTTTTCCGGCAACTTCTTTTAACGGAACGCCGACAATTTTTTGGTTTTGCAGGGCCACAAGTTTTCCAAACTCTCCGCGCGCCAAAAAGTCGGCCGCGGCGCAGCCGTACTGGCTTGCCAAAACCCTGTCGTAAGGCGAAGGAGTTCCGCCCCGCTGCAAGTAGCCCAAAACAGTCACGCGGGACTCTAAGTTAGTGCGCTCGCCCAATTCCTTGGCCACGCGGTAGGCGATGGAGTAAGGCATTTCGGCGCGCGCTTTTTTAAAAGCCTTTTTGTCAAGCTTGGCTTCGGCCTTGTTAAGCGCGCCTTCCGCCACGACGACGATGGAAAATTCCTTTCCGTCTTCCTTGCGCTTCATCACTTTTTCGGCCACGCTGTCAATGTCGTAAGGAATTTCAGGCAAAAGAATCACGTCTCCGCCGCCGGCCACTCCGGAATACAAGCCAAGCCAGCCGGCCTTGTGGCCCATGACTTCTATCACCATCAAACGGCTGTGGCTGTGGGCCGTGGTGTGGATGCGGTCAATGGCTTCGGTGGCCACGTCCAGCGCGGTGTGAAAGCCAAAAGTCATGTCGGTGTGAACTATGTCGTTGTCAATTGTCTTTGGAAGACCAATGACATTGAGGCCTTCGTCGGCCAAAAGGCTGGCGGTGGTGTTGGTGCCGTTTCCGCCAAGGCAAACCAAGGCGTCCAAGCCCCATTTTTTGTAATTCTTTTTTATGGCCTCCACCGGCATCATTTTTGCGACAGAATCCGGCTCTTTTGCCTTAAAGGGCTTTTCCCGGCTGGTTCCCAAAAGGGTTCCGCCAATTGTCAAAATGCCCCGCAAATCTTCAGAAGTGAGAGGAACCATATTGCCTTGAACAAGGCCCCGGTAGCCGTTTTTGATTCCAAAAAATTCCATTCCGTACTGAATCATTCCAGCCCGGCAAACTCCGCGAATCGCCGCGTTCAATCCGGGGGCGTCTCCCCCGCTGGTGAGAATTCCCACCTTTTTTACAGAAGTCTTGCTCATAAGGACCATTCTAGCGCAAAGGCGGGTCAAATTCAAGGTTATAATTCATAAGGAGGCATAGACAAAAAGCGGCCCAAATTGTCGTCCGCCTTTTGTTTTGTCAAGTTTGCGTCGCAATCTAAAAGTCTTATGGAGGAAACTATGATTTACGGTTACATTAGGGTCAGCACAGACAAGCAGACGGTGGAAAACCAGAGGTTTGAGATTCAAAAATACGCAAAAAAGAGCAATCTAAGAATCGACCAATGGATTGAAGAAACCATCAGCGGAACAATCGCTCCCGACAAAAGAAATTTAGGAAAGCTCATTGAAAAAACAAAAAGCCAGGACATAATCGTTTGCTCCGAACTTTCCAGGCTGGGCAGAAACATTTTTATGATTATGTCCATTTTGAACAAATTGATGGAAAGCAATGTGAGCGTTTACACGGTAAAAGAAGGCTACCGGCTGGGGGACGACCTTACCAGCAAGGTGCTTGCCTTTGCCTTCAGCATTTCGGCGGAAATTGAGCGGGAATTGATTAGCCAGCGGACGCGGGAGGCCCTTCGCAGAAGAAAGGCGGAAGGGCGGACTTTGGGCCATCCAAAAGGAAAGAAAAATTCCCATGTAAAGCTGACCGGCCAAGAGGAAAAAATACGCTCCTTGCTGGCTTTTGGATACTCAAAGGCCAAAATCAGCAAAGAACTTAAGGTTTGTCCGGCCACCCTTTACAACTTTATAAAAAACGGATCCCTTTAACAAAAAAACTTGCGGCGGCGGAAAAAGCGCGCTAAAATATATAGAACAATTTTATAAGTCGAGGCGGTGTATGAAAGCGTTAAGAGACGATGTAAGCTGGAGATTCTTGGACGATTACCGGGGAAAATTCTTCAAGGCCAATTGGCCCACGCTGCCGCAAATGCTGCGGATTTCCATGGAGCGCTGGCCCGACAACATTTGCTTTGTTGACTTTGAAGGAAACGGCGGCGCCAAGCAAAGTTACACTTACACGCAAGTTTGGCGGAACATTGAAACTTTGGCCCAATGGATGGTTCAAAACGGAATCAAAAAGGGCGACCGCGTGGCCGTCAGCGGAAAAAACTCGCCGGAATGGGCCACCGTTTTCATCGCCTCAATGCTGGCCGGCGCCATCGCCTGCCCGATGGACTACGCGCTCCACAACGAAGAGCTGGCTAACCTTTTAAAGACCGCCAAGCCCAAAATGGCTTTCATTGACGAAGAAAAATACGATTGGCTTTTAAAGAACCGCTTTGGCGCCAAAATTTTTTCGCTTTCAAAAAAAGAGGAAAAAACTTTTGTCTACAATTTGCTTCCGTCAAAAAAAGCCGTCGCCTTTCCTGAAGTGTCGGACAAGGACACTGCGGCCATTTTGTTCACCAGCGGAACCACAGGAACTCCAAAGGGCGTAATGCTCAGCCACGAAAATTTGGTCAGCGACTGCTTCATCGCGCAGCAAAACATCATCCTTTACGACACGGACGTTTTTTACAACTTGCTTCCGATTCACCACGCCTACACAATGCAGGCCGCCTTGATTTGCCCCTTGAGCGCGGGCTGCTCCATTGTTTTTGGAAAGAGCATGGCCGTCACCCGCTTGCTAAAAGAATTGAAGGAAGGAAAAATCACCTTGATGCTGGGCGTTCCCCTTTTATACAACAAGCTTTACACAGGAATTCTAAAGGGCGTGGCCGCCAAGGGAAAAGTCGTGGAGCTTTTTATCAAGCTTTTGATGAACATAAGCTACGGCATAAAAAAGCTTTTGGGTGTGAACGTTGGAAAATACTTGCTCCATTCCCTTTTGGAAGCCGCGAACATTTCAACAATCCGGGTCGCAATTTGCGGAGGCGGCCCGCTGGCCTCAAGCATTTTTAAGGGCTACAACGCGCTGGGCATAGACTTTATTCAAGGCTACGGCCTTACTGAAACTTCTCCAATCATCGCGCTCAATCCCAAGGAGCGCTTTAAAATTGAAAGCGTGGGCATGGATTTTAGTCCTTGGGAAGAAATTAAGATTCTCAATCCCAACGAGCAGGGCATTGGCGAAATCGCCGTAAAAGGCCCCATGGTCATGCAGGGCTACTACAACATGCCTTACGAAACTCAGGAAATGTTCACCAAGGACGGCTTCTTAAAGACCGGCGATTTGGGTTGGTTGGACAACGAGCATTACCTTATGCTCAGCGGCCGCGCCAAAAACCTTATCGTCACCGAGGGCGGAAAGAACGTCTACCCAGAAGAAATCGAAGACGCCTTCCAGCTTTATTACGACATCGAGCAAATTATGGTTCGCGGCTACATCGCCAACGAAGCCACCAAGTCCGAAGAAATTGAAGCCTTGATTTACCCGGCGGACGACTTGCTGGCCCGCTTGGAAATTGACCGCGCCAACGCCGCCAAAGACAAGCGGGTTTACGACGAAATAAAATTGATTGTGGAAAAGGTGAACAAGGGCTTGCAGCCTTACGCGCGCATTTCCAAGATTACAATTTTGGAAAAGGCCCTTGAAATGACCACCACGCGGAAAATCAAGCGGGGAACGGTGGCAAAAACCGCCGCTCCCGCAAAGGCCAAGACTTCCGCAAAGAAAGCGGCTGTCAAGAAAACCGCCGCAAAGCCCGCCGCTAAAAAAGCGCCTGTAAAAAAGGTTGCTGAAAAGAAAACAACGGCCAAAAAAGTTGCGGAAAAAAAACCTGCGGCTCCAAAGGCCAAACCCGCCGCGAATAAGACTCCGGCGAAGAAAGCGGCTCCAGCAAAGAAAGCGCCTGTCAAAAAGCCCGCCGCAAAGCCAAAGACGACGGCTTCCAAGCCCAAGAAGGCCGCGGCCAAAAAGCGCAAATAAACGACAAGCTTTCGCTTGCGTTATTTGCCGGCGATTTTCAAATCTGAAGGCTTTCGCCGCAGTTTAAAATCGCCAATCCAAAAAGCCGCCGCCCGCGGACTGAACTCCGATGCAGTATATTTTTTGCAGCATTTTGCTTGTATATCAATTGTCTTTATGCTATAAATAAGGATGTATAGGGATGTGAAAATGCGCTACATCGGAAGCAAGGCAAATTTACTTAAAAACATTGAAACTTGTGTTTCTCAAAATATCAAAATAAAGCAAAAGTCTTTTTGTGATATTTTTAGCGGAACAGGAGTTGTCGCGCGATACTTCAAACCGCAGTATGAAATTATCTCTAACGACGCGCTTTTTTTTTCTTATATCATTCAAAAAAGTTTTATAGAAAGTAATTCTGAGCCAACTTTTTCAAAATTGCATAATACAGTAAAAAATCCATTCTCGTATCTTGAAAATGCTGAGTTGCCGAATATGAATAAATTCATTGAAGAAAATTATTCACCGTCTGGCAAAGCAGGAAGAATGTATTTCACTTCTGAAAATGCTCGTAGAATTGACTTCATACGTACAACCATTGAGCAATGGAAGCTTGAAAAAAAACTGACACTATCCGAATACTTTTATCTTCTTGCGAGCTTGATTGAAGCCGTTCCGTCAGTTTCAAACATAACTGGAACTTATGGAGCATATCTCAAAAAATGGGATAAACGGGCTTTTAAGAAATTAGAATTGCCGCAAATTGCTGTTAAAAATAATTTCCACAAAAATAAAGTTTACAACGAAGATGTTTTTGATTTAGTAAAACATATTTCGGGCGATATTTTATACATAGACCCCCCGTATAACTCCAGACAGTATGCTCCGAACTATCATGTTTTGGAAACCATCGCGCGATATGACAATCCTGTTCTTACAGGTACAACTGGAATGAGACCTTATGCTGACCAAAAGTCAGTATTCTGCTCAAAGCGCGAAGTAAACGACGCGTTTGAGCAATTGATAAAAAAAGCCGATTTTACACATATTGTTCTTAGTTATAGCTCCGCAGGACTTATGAACTCTAGTTTTATCGAAAAAACACTTAAAGATAATGGAATCGCTTCAACTTTTACTTTGCAAAAAATTCCATACCGAAAATATAAGAGCAAGATTTATGATGAAAGCGGAATATGCGAATACTTGTTTTACATTCAAAAAAAAGCGGAAAGCAATGTCTATCCAATTAGTTATCAAATCCCACAAAATTATGGATTGTTAAAAGTTGCCGAACCGCCACTGAAATATTCTAAATACATAAAAAGTCCACTCAACTATATAGGCGGCAAATACAAATTGCTTCCACAACTTATGCCGCTCTTGCCAAAAAATATAAATACTTTTGTAGATTTGTTTTGTGGCGGTGGGAATGTGGGGGTGAATGCTGACTGCAAGAAACTTATTTTTAACGATATTAATACGATTCTTATGGAGATGTTCAAAGTCTTTTCTTCCTTGCGCCTTGAGGACTTGCTGAATCAGATTGATGAAACAATTTCAATATGGAATCTTTCGATGACGAATGAAGAGTCGTTCGTAAAGTTTCGAGACCATTACAATAAGAGTCGTAATCCAATCGATTTATATGTTCTTTCGTGTTTTTCATTCAATTACCAATTTCGTTTTAATAATAAACATGAATACAATAATCCATTTGGACGCAATCGAAGCCGCTTTTCGAACACAATGAAAAACAATCTTATTAGATTTGTTCAAAAAGTAAAGGAAACTTCCGCCGATTTTGTTTCATATGATTTCATACAATTTCCGATTAAAAATTTAACACCTGACGATTTTGTATATTGTGATCCGCCTTATCTTATCACAACAGGTTCATATAACGATGGAAATCGTGGTTTTAAGAATTGGACAAATGAATCTGACAAATCCTTATACACTTTTCTCGACCACTTAAACGAAAAAAGAATTCGATTTGCGCTTTCAAATGTATTTATGCATAAAGGGAAAAAAAATGATATTATAATTGAATGGGCAAAAAAATATAAGGTTCATCACTTACAAAAAGACTATTCGAATTCCAGTTATAACACTGTACGAACAGCCAGCGATGAAGTTTTGGTAACAAATTATGAGGTAGAAGAATCATGATAAACATCATTCAAACGATATCAAAGAAAACGCGAACTTTTGGCTGGGTGCAAGATGCAGGAAATTTAAATGCGTTATGTGATGTAGTTGCCATATTCGATGAAACGACATCTTTTCATAAAGAATTGTTAAAAAACAAAATCCCGCTCCTTGTTAAAGAGGAAAATGGGCAGCAGAATATGATTGCTGCATTGAATTCTCGACCAATTGTATTAAATTATAAGCTTCTAACAGGAAGCCATGCCAATCCAAGAAGCGAATCCCCTTGTGATGGAATTGTGCAAGCTGCAATCAGAGGGCAAAAACGTGATTATATAGGAGACTGGCCTGCCGACAACTTTGTACGCTGGGCACAGGCTTTTGGATTTATTTCTTATGATTACAATACTGATGCCTTTTCAATTACTGAAACTGGAAAAACACTTGTTCATTCAACAAATCAGGAAGAGTTATTAATACAAGCCGCTTTATCCTATCCACCTGCTTATCGAATTATGTCATTGCTTAAAAATCCAGCCGTTGTACTGACAAAATTTGAACTCGCTGGAAAACTTGGTTTTGCAGGTGAAGATGGTTTTATTTCATATCCACTAGCAAGCATAATTGCTGCTATGTCAAGCGCAACAAATTCAAAAAAGCGAAATGATATTCGATCCGATTGGGAGAGCTCATTGGATAAATATGCCAGAACCATTGCTCAGTGGCTTGTAAAATTAGGCTTGCTAAAAAACGATACAAAGGAAATCTCTTTGCAATATGGAAATCAGATTGTAACTGATGTTTTGAACGGTTTTAGAATCACCCCTATTGGCGAACGTTATTTACGAAATGCAAGCGGAAATAGCAGGCATAGAAAGAATGAAAAAATTATATCTTATGAGATGTTCGCTACAAAAGGCGCGGATAGGGAATATTTACGTTTGCGACGCTCTCTCATTTTGAAATTTCTAGACGAAAAAAAGAGGAAATGTTCTTTTGAATCAATTTGCGAGTTCCTAAAATCTTATGATTTAAAAGAAATTGCAGAGACCATCAAAGATGATATTATGGGTTTAATAAATCTTGGAATTGAAATATCTATAGATGACACAACAGCAGAACTAAAAGATTTGGTTTGCAATTTTCCAATTCCCTTATATAAAGATTTAACTAAAAAATCTGAACTTTCAGCAGCGAAAGATGAGTTGCGTCCGAATTTGAAAAATATATCACATGAGTATTTATCGTTGCTTGACCTTGCTTTTGATAGTTCTCAAGATCGCCTGTTTGAAATGAAAGTAATGGAACTGTTTTTGCGTGAGTATGGTTTTTATGGAAAACATTTAGGCGGCGCTAGCAAACCTGATGGTGTTTTGTTTACAAGTTCGGACGAGAATAATTATGGAATAATTGTTGATATGAAGGCGTATTCAAAAGGCTATGCTTTGCCGGTTGGACAACGAGATGAAATGTTAAGATATATTAGAGAGAACATAGAGCGAAAGAAAGAGCTAAATTCAAATGAATGGTGGAATATCTTTCCTGAGAATGTAAATAAATATTATTTTATGTTTGTATCAGGAATGTTTAAAGGTGATATAGCCGAAAAACTTGGAAAGATAGCAATAGTTCATAACATAAACGGAACTGCCATGCCTATTTTAACGGCTTTGGTTATCGCAGATAAAATTCAAGAAAATAAAATGACATTGCAAGATTTTGAACATGGTATTTGCAACAATGAATATAATATTAACAGCGATGCTAAACCAACACGCCCTTAAATGTATGTGTCGGGAAATTTGCCTCCCTGCAAATTTCCCGCTGCGAGTTTCCGCTAGCGAAAACTCGCGGATTGCCTTCTTCTACCGTTGAGCGCCATCCGTGGCGCATAGTTCGCCTTTAAACGTATGCGGCGCAAAATGAACGTCCTTGTCCATTTTGCGCTGCGAGTTTCCGCATGGCGAAAACTCGCGGATTGCCTTCTTCTGCCTTAATTCGCCGTCCTTGGCTCTAGAATCCCTTTAAATGTATGTCCGTTTAATGAGGTCAACTTGACTTGGACAAAGCTTCCGATAAGGGATTTGTCGGCAAAGAAGGCCACCCGCTCGTCCCGCTGGGTTTTGCCCAAAAGTTCTTTGGGGTTTTCTAGCGTGGTTTTGTCGGCCAAGACCGTTATGGTCTTTCCGACTTGCTTTTCCATTTCGGCCTGGGTAATCACAAGCTGCAAGTCGATGATTTTTTGAAGGCGCTCTTTTTTTGTTTCAAGGGGAATCTGGTCAGGCCATTTTGCGGCCGGGGTTCCTTCCCTGGGATTGTAGTAATACATAAAGGCGTCTTCGTAGCCGACTTCCTTCATCAATGAATAAGCCTCTTCAAAGTCTTCCTCGGTCTCGCCGGGAAAGCCTATCATAATGTCGGTGGTAAGCGAAATGTCGGGCATCGCCGCGCGGATCTTTTGAACCAATTCAAGGTAGTGTTCGCGCGTGTAGCGGCGGTTCATTCTTTGCAAAATTTTTGTGGAACCGTGCTGCACCGGCAAGTGTATGTGCTTGCAAATTTTTTCTTCCTTGGCCATCACTTGTATCAAGCGGTCGGACAAGTCTTTTGGGTGGCTTGAGTCAAAGCGAATCCATTTTATCGGGGAGCCTGTCTCTTCGATTTTGCGGCATATCAATTCCAAAAGGCGGGGAAAATCCACGCGGCCCCATTCCGAATCTTCCCGCAAATATGAATTTACATTTTGGCCAAGAAGGGTTATTTCCTTTACGCCGTATTCTCCCAAAATTTTTATCTCTGAAAAAATTTCTTCCAAGGGCCGCGACAATTCCCGTCCTCTGACATAGGGAACAATGCAATAAGAGCAAAAGTTGTTGCAACCGTTCATAATCGGAACAAAAGAGCTGAATGCGCCCGGCTCAAGGGAAATTGACGCGAATTTGTAAACCGGCTTTTCTTCGGACAAGGCGGCCGCGCTTTTGGCGCTGGCAAAAAAATTGTCCGGAACTCCAAAACGGCCGTCAAAGTTTTTCAGCGCGTCTTGAACCTCGCTTATCACGCTTCCAAAATTTTTTTTGGCGTATGTTCCCACAACATAGTCAATGGCGGGCCAATCTTTTTTTAAGCTGTCCAAAAGGCGCTCGGCCATGCAGCCCATGACCACAAGCGCCAAGGGTTTTGGGCCGTCCTTGACATATTTGGCGGCGGCTTCCATTGAGCGCGTCTTTGCGTTGGGCTTTTTTTCCCGGACGGCCTTTAAGCCTGTGTAGTATCCCAAACGGCCGATTATGCGGCTTTCCGCCGACGCGCGGACGGAGCAAGTGTTGATCACAACCATGTCGGCGAATTGCGCCTCCCTTGCCTTTGTCCAGCCCCGCGCGATTAAAAGCTGTTCCACCGACGCGCTTTCGGCTATGTTCATCTGGCAACCGTATGTTTCAAAAAAATAAGTCATTTTCCTTCCAAAGAATTTTCCGCGGCCTCAAGGGTGTTTTGCATTAAAAGCGCTATTGTCATGGGGCCGACGCCGCCGGGAACAGGAGTTATTACCGAAGCCTTTTCTTTTATCGCGTCAAAGTCAACGTCGCCCACAAGCCTAAAGCCTGATTTTTTTGAAGGGTCCGGAACGCGGTTCACGCCAACGTCTATTACGGCGGCGCCTTCTTTTACCATGTCGGCGGAAACTGTGTCGGGATGCCCGGCCGCGGCGATTATTATGTCGGCCTCGCGGGTGATGGCGGCCAAGTCTTTTGTTCCCGTGTGGCAAAGGGTGACAGTGGCGTTATATTCCTTGCGGCTAAGCAAAAGCGCCATGGGCTTTCCCACAATGTTTGAGCGGCCAATCACGGCGACGCGAGCGCCATTTGTTTGGACTCCCGCGCGCTCCAGCAAAATCAAAATTCCGTGGGGAGTGCAGGGCAAAAAGCCTTTTTTTCCTATCAACAAATTTCCCATGTTCACAGGATGAAAGCCGTCAACGTCCTTTTTTGGGTCAATGGCCAAAGTGACTTTTTCTTCGTTTATATGCTTTGGAAGGGGAAGTTGAACCAAAATTCCGTGAACGGAAGGATCTGCGTTCAACTTGGCAATCAAGTCCAAAAGCTCTTTTTCGCTTGTGGATTCCGGCAGATGAATGGACTTGTCTGCCATGCCCGCTTCCGCAAGCGCCTTTTGCTTTCCAGTGACATAGCTGACGCTGGCCGGGTTGTCGCCCACCAAAATGACGCTGAGCGCCGGAGTCACGCCCTTGGCCTTTAGTTCCGCCGTTCTTTTTGCCACGTCCGCCCTGATGTCCGCCGCTATCGCCTTTCCGTCTATAACCATGCCAGCCATAAATTCCCCTGTAACCTGCAATCTTATTGCTTTGTTTAATAAAAAAGTATATAATATTCTACCATATTTGAGGATTTATGAAAAGCAAGTTAAAAGTAATTGTTCTGGCTTTTTTCGCTCTTTTTTTCATGGGCGCGAATTTCTTTTCCCAGGACAATTCCAACGAGGAGAAAAAGGCTCCGCCTGAAAATTCCCAAGATTCCGAGGCTTCGGAAGACGAGCCGGACGTTTACGATGATGAATACGACTTTGTTTATTTGCAGAACGCCGCCGGAGACCAATACATCAATGTTCGAATTATGCCCAATTTTCCCCTTAATTTTGACAACAAGCTTAAGGTGGGCGGACAAGTCACTGTAGGCTACAGCCGCTTTTTGAACACTTGGCTTGCGCTTGGCGTTGAGTTGGCCTTTGGATACAATCCCACAATCGGAAGCAACATTTACACTTACATTCCAATGACAGTGGCCGTGACATTCCTTCCGGCCATAAAAAAATTTGAGTTCCCGATTACCCTTAATGTTGGAATCGCGGTTGAAAACTATTTGAGCAACACGTATTTTCCGGGTTTTGTCCTTAGGGCTGGAGCGGGCTGTTATTACAGGTTGAGAGAAAGTTGGTCGTTTGGACTTGAGGGCTTTTTCACTTACATGCCCCAGTGGTACTTTAAGGAGCCAGAAAAAAACGACTATCTTAACATGGCCTCCGTTTCAGCGGGCGTAAAATACCACTTTTAGGAGGCGAGACATGAAACTGTTCAACGCAAAAAAAATCGCCTTTTTGTTTGCCGCGCTCTGCGTCTTGGCCCTTTTTTCAAGTTGCCAAGACGTCATTTACGCAAACATCAGAAAAGAAGTTTCACTGGAAGACGCGAACATTACCGGAGACATTAGAAGCGTAGTCCGCTTTAAGGATGAGTTTTATCTTGCCAACGGCGGCATATACCACAAAAGCAATACGGCCAATTATTACGGGGCTTGGAGCAAGGGCGAAGTTCCGCCTGACGGCTTGGTTTTAAAACTTGCCGCGGACAACGATTACCTTTACGCGCTTGTGGGCGTTCATGAGGCTGACGAAACAAAAGGCGAGAATGTCGGCGTAAGCCAAAAACTTTACTATTCAAGCGACGGCTCTTCTTGGAGCCTTGTCAGCGGAGTTTACGGAAGCGGAACGATACCGTATAACTCTTCCTCTGTCATAAGAACATATTTGTTTTGCACGAACGCAATTGCGATAAGCAATAGAAAAGCTTATTTTATTCTCCAAGGAGGAGACGCAGGATACAAGGCTTATATGTTGGACGGCCCAAACACCAGTTCCAGCTCGCTGGAATTGGGAACGGAAAACGCCGCCACCGACCCCATTTCAAATTCCACGTCTGTTTCCCAATCTTGCGTTTTTTACAACAGCGCAGTTTATTTTTTTACTTCCCGAGGCTCTTGCACAAACGAAACAACCGCCGCTTCCGCTACGATTTACTATTACGGAGACGGCTCCACCTTGCGTTGGGGCGGCGACGAGACCGGCTCTGTCGATGCAAAGTCCACTGTCTATTCCATCGCCGCAACCAGCAACTACCTTCTTGTGGGAACCTCAAGCGGAATTTCGCACCATCCTTTAAGTTCTTGGGTTCCGTCTTCAAGGCAGAACAGTTTTTCGACAAACGCGGACTCCACCCTTAGCAGCCAGTACACCGTTCTTTCGCTTTTGGCCGTAAATCCTGAATCCACAGAAACTGGAGGCGCGATTTACGCGACTCAAAATTTTTCGGGCTCCGGCTCAAATTCGGCTCAGTTTGACCACATAGGCTTGTGGGCCTATTATCCAAGCAGAGGAAACTGGAACCGTGAATAAAAATCTGCATCCGCGCAGATTTTTATTCGTCGAGTTTTCGACAAGCGAAAACTCGCATAATTTTTTTAATGCCAATGACGCGCCCTCCTTGGCGCTGTCGCTTGACTTTTTATGGGAGGCGGCAAATAAATGACGGACGCTCTTTTTTCAAACGCAAGTTCCCATGAACCTCTTGCCGCGCGAATGAGGCCCCGCAACCTAGACGAATACATCGGCCAAGACCATATCGTGGGAAAAGGCCGCCTTTTGCGCCGGGCCATTGCCGCCGACCAACTTACATCCGTCATTTTTTACGGCCCTCCTGGAACCGGAAAAACAACCTTGGCGCGGGTCATAGCAAGCCACACCAAAAGCAATTTCATAACATTGAACGCGGTTCTTACCGGAGTGGCCGACATAAGGAACGCCATAAAGCAGGCCGAAGACTTTAAGAACCTTTACAGCCGCCGCACGATTTTGTTCGTGGACGAAGTTCACCGTTGGAACAAGGCCCAGCAGGACGCGCTTTTGCCTTGGGTTGAAAACGGCACGATTATTCTTATTGGCGCCACAACGGAAAATCCTTTTTTTGAAGTGAACAAAGCGCTTGTAAGCCGCAGCCGGGTCTTCCAATTAAAACAGCTGACAAAAGAAGACTTGAAGAACATCGCTTATATGGCCCTTAACGACTTGGAGCGGGGCTACGGCCACTGGCGAATCGACTTTGAAAGCGGCGCCCTGGAGCATTTGATTGACACTGCCAACGGCGACGCGCGCTCTCTTTTAAATGCGCTGGAACTGGCGGTGGAAACCACTCCGGTTCAATGGGAGCCGGAGGCAAACCCGCCGCAGCCTTCTTACGGAAGCACAATCTTTATCAGCCGGGAAGCGGCGGAAGAGTCGATTCAAAAAAAAGTCGTTCTTTACGACCGCGACGGCGACTACCATTACGACATAATCAGCGCCTTTATAAAAAGCCTTAGGGGTCGAGACCCCGACGCGGCCATGTATTGGCTGGCCCGCATGGTTCGTTCCGGCGAAGACCCTCACTTTATTTTTAGGCGAATGTTGATTTCCGCCTGCGAAGACACAGGCTTGGCCGACCCTTACGCCATAGGAGTGGTGGAGTCTTGCGCCGCCGCCTTTGACCGGGTGGGCCTGCCCGAAGGCCGCTACCATTTGGCGCACGCCGCGCTTTACTTGGCCACGGCTCCCAAGTCAAATTCTTCCATGGCCTTTTTTGACGCGCTGGCTTCTGTCGAAAAAGAAGACACGGAAGTGCCCAACCATTTGCGGGACGCAAACCGCGACGCGGAAGGCTTTGGCCACGGCGCGGGCTACTTGTATCCCCACGCATACCGCGACCATTGGGTTGCCCAGCAATATTTGCCCGACCAGCTTGTGGGCCGCGTCTTTTATACGCCCAGCGATCAAGGCTATGAAAAGAAAATCCGTGACGATGTTTTGGCGCGCAGGGAATTGCAAATCGCGGCCATTTTGGAAGACGACACTGGGGAACGAAGCCTTGACCCAACTTCAAGCGAAACAACCGGAAGCAAAAATTCCGACGTGGCCTTTTTGCAAAAACAGCGGTTCAGGGAAAAAAACGGCGAATCTCTCACCTTTAGTCCAACTGATCAAGAAAAGGAAAACGCGCTGAAAAACGCCGACAATTCCTGGCGAAGCAGAATCGATTCCAACCGCGCCGAAGTTCTTTTGCAAATCCGCGACGGAATGATAGAGGCGGCCCGTCTTGTCAGATCCGACCGCTCGCTGGTGTGGAACGCCGACGACGCCCTTTTGTTGTGGGAAGTGGCTCGAAAAAGTCCTGAGGGCGTCACTTGCGGTCTATGCCGCTCGCAAAAAGGCCTTGAAGTTTTGGAACAGTATTCCAGAACGCTGGGCGACTTGGACAAGCCGGTTTTGCTTGTTCGGCCCCAGGCGGCGGAAACTGACGAAGGCAAGCAGGTTGTAATTGACGAAAAATTGCTGGACAAAGTTTTGTCCGCTTTCTTGGAAAAAAACATTGTCTTTGACAAATTCTTTTTTAGAAATCCATTCTTTAGCCAAGAAAGCGTCCAAAGCATGAGCTCCGCCTTTGCCGCCGCCGGCATCTCGGGAAAAATTCCCGAAGGCTGGAAAATCGCCATCAGCCAGCAAATTCCCAACGCCGGCCAAAGGGTCAGCAAAATAATCGAAAAGCAAGTTTTGACTGGAGCCGTCTTGGATTCATGGCGGCCGGCGCTGGAAAAAATGTCCGAAGCGGAAGAAAAATTTTTTGGCGACAAAAGCAATCCTCTTTTTGCTTGGAACGCGCAGAGCGTCAAAAAGGTTTTTGAAGAGCAAGGATTTAAGGTTGATTTTAAATTGAAAAAAACAAGCGAAAAGCGAAAGATAAGCCAAAAAGAAATTTCTTCGTGGTTTGAAAGCCAAAGCTCTCCTTACGCCGCGACAATAAGGTCGGCCATTGGCGCCGACAAAACTGCGGAGTTGGCAAGGCTTTTTTCATCGGCGGCTCAAAACGCTGTTTTTGATTGGAACGGAGAAATCGCGCTTTTTGCTGTGTCCACAAAATAGGAGCAAAGTTTTTTATGGGCAAACGCGCATTTTGGATTGCCTTAACGACACTTACGGACACACTGCCGGCGACAATTACATCAAGGGCTGTTGCAAAGTGATTTGCCAAATATACAAGCATTCGCCTGTGTTTCGCATAGGCGGCGACGAGTTTAAGATTACAAGAACCGCCACGAGCGCCTAAAACAAATGCGAAAAGTTTTTGAAGAATCTTACATGCTTCAGCCTTGGGAAAAATTTTCAGCCGCTTCGGGAATGGCTGAATTCGCTTCCAACGACAATTCCTACGAAATGGTGTTTAAGCGCGCCGACAAAGCCATGTATGCCGAAAAACAGGAATTCAAGAAAATCCACGGCATCAAGGATTCTCGGTAGCAAAAAATAAAATTTGCAAATTTCAGCGAATGGCGTTATACTATTAAAATAACCATTATTAGGAGACACAAATGAACTTTATTTTCTTGGGACCACCGGGAGCGGGAAAAGGCTCTCTTGCCGTAAAAGTTGCGAAGGACTACAATATTCCCCACATTTCAACAGGCGACATTTTCCGCGCCGCCATTAAAAATCAGACTGAACTTGGAAAAAAGGTAAAGTCAATCATCGACGCGGGCGGATTGGTCAGCGACGACATTACTTGCGCTTTGGTTCAAGAGCGCCTTGCCCAAAGCGACTGCAAGAACGGCTTCATCCTTGACGGATTCCCCCGCACCATTCCCCAAGCCGACGCTTTGGCGAAATTCTGCCCGGACGTGACTTGCGTGAACTTCCAAATTGCCGACGACGTTGTAATCAAAAGATTGAGCACAAGGCGCGTCTGCAAAAAGTGCGGAGCCAACTTCAACATTTTGACAAAAGCGCCCAAGGCAGAAGGCGTTTGCGACGAATGCGGCGGCGAGCTTTACCAGCGGGACGACGACAAGCAGGAGTCAATCTTGCACCGCATGGACGTGTACCGCGAGCAAACTGAGCCCCTTATCGCCTACTATCGCGCCAAGAACAAGTTGACGGACGTAGACGCCGCCATCGAGACTGACGACCTTTTGGTCGAGTTCAAGAAGATGTTCAAGAACTAGAAAGATTTTATTGCCGGGCTTGTCCCGGCAATTTTTTTTGCGCGCGTCTTGGACTTTCCGCCGCTTTAAGCTGTTCCGCTTTTTTCCCAAAATTCCTCAAATTTTCCCAAAAATTCCGCATAAACTACTTTAACAAGACTTAAAAATTTGATAATATTGAAGTTGCCTGCGGCTTCAAACTCGGCCGCAAAGCAGGAGTAACAATGAAAAACGAATACGTTAAAAGAATTTGGGCGGACGTTCAGGCTAAGAACGCCAACGAACCCGAATTCCTCCAGGCGGTTCAGGAAGTTTTGACAACTCTTGATCCTATCGTTGCAAAAATGCAAAAGCAACTTGAGAGCCAGGCGGTTCTCGAGCGTTTCGTAGAGCCGGAACGAGTCATCATGTTCCGCGTTCCGTGGACAGACGACAAGGGCAAACCACACGTCAACAGAGGCTACCGCGTTCAGTTCAACAGCGCCATCGGCCCTTACAAAGGCGGAATCCGCTTTAGCCCGGAAGTCAATCTTTCTGTTTTGAAATTTTTGGGATTTGAACAGACACTTAAGAACAGCCTTACAACCCTCCCCATGGGCGGCGGAAAAGGCGGAAGCGACTTTGATCCCCACGGAAAGTCAGACGCGGAAGTTATGCGCTTTTGCCAGTCATTTATGACTGAATTGCAGCGCCATATTGGTCCCGACACGGACGTTCCGGCCGGAGACAAGGGCGTTGGCGGCCGCGAGGTTGCCTATATGTTCGGCCAGTATAAGAGAATCCGCGACGAGTTCACGGGAGTTCTTACAGGAAAGGGCTTGCAGTTTGGCGGCTCTTTAGCCAGAACAGAAGCCACAGGCTATGGCCTTATTTACTTTGCCCGCGAAATGCTCGCCAAAGTCGGCGAAGACTTCAAGGGAAAGACTTGCGCTGTTTCCGGCGACGGAAACGTTGCCCAGTACGCGGTTGAAAAATTGATTCAGCTTGGAGCCAAGCCTGTCACAATGTCAGACTCAAGCGGATTCATCTATGACCCCGACGGAATCGACCAGAAGAAGTTGGAATTCGTAAAGAAGTTCCGCGACGCTCACAAGAAGATTGACGAGTACGTTAAGAAGTACCCCAAGGCCAAGTTCACAGCCAAGGCCCGCCCTTGGTCAGTAAAGGTTGACTGCGCCTTCCCCTGTGCCACTCAAAACGAGCTTGACGGAAAGGACGCTGACACGCTCATCAAGAACGGCGTCAAGTTGGTTGCCGAAGGCGCCAACATGCCCAGCACAATCGAAGCCACAAACAAGTTCCAGGACGCCGGCGTTTTGTTCGCTCCCGGAAAAGCTTCCAACGCTGGCGGCGTTTCAGTTTCAGGCCTTGAAATGAGCCAGAACTCAGAGCGCCTTTCTTGGTCATTTGAAGAAGTTGACCAGCGCCTTGACGGAATCAAAGTCGCGGCCCGAATCCCGCTCCACGGCGCCGACGAGCGTGTTGAGCGCGACCGACGGAGTCTCAAAGACGCGGCGGATCTCGTACTCCGCGCTTACCGCCAGGGCCTCCGTGTCGTAGTCCGCTTCGCCCTGCTCAAAGCAGAGGATCAGCGTGGAGCCCCGTTTGTGGAAAAAGTCATGGAAGATGCAGTCCTGGATATAGAGAGTCTTGCCGGACTCCAGAAAGCCGTAGACCAGCGTGGTGTTGATCGTGCGCTCCTCCATGTAGTTTACGCCTTTCCGATCAGTCGTCGTATACGCAGACAAGTCGGCCGCTGACCTCGCCGGCGCGCAGCTTCTCAATGCCCTCGCCGATCTCGTCAAACTTGCAGGTGTGGATCTCGGGATCCAGCTCGCCGCTGGCCAGCAGGTCCAGGCACTCCTGGAGGTCCTTCGTGGTACTGCCCTGAGAACCCATGAAGGTCAGCTCCTTGAAGATCATCGAATAGGTGTAGATCGTGGCCGTGTCGGTCGCCATACCGACGAGGACGACCTTGCCGTACTGCTTGACCGTGTTCAGCGCGTCCGCGGTGGTCTTGCCGCCACCGGCGAAGTCGATGATGACGTCCAGGTTCTTGTCGGCAAAGTCGGTAATGCTCGGCTTGGCCTCTTTGGCGCCCAGGCTGAGCGCCAGCGCCTGCGCGGAGGGTTTTCTCGTGGCGACATGGACCTCGCAGCCCTTTACAACGGCAGTGCGGACGCCAAACTGGCCCAGTCCGCCGACACCGATGATGCCGACCTTCATGCCGGGCTTGACGCCGCCGACGGTGCAGACCGCGTGGTAAGAGGTGGCGCCTGCGTCCGTGGCTGCCGCCGCTTTGTACGGAGGAAGACCCGCGGGAACCTTGACCAGCTGTTCAACCGGAGCGGTGGTCATCGTGCCATAGCCGCCGTCACGGGTGTAGCCGGGGGTTGTGCCGTCCTTGGCATACATCGGGCAGACAGCCACGATGTCGCCGATCTCATAGCCCTCGACGCCCTCGCCGATTTCAACGATCCGGCCGCAGACCTCATGGCCCATGATGACCGGGACGTTAAAGCTGCCCATCCAGGACTCGATGTCCAGCGCGGATACGTCAGAATGGCAGAGTCCGCCGGCCAGCGTCTTCAGAACGACATAGCCGGGCTTGGCGACAGGATCGGGCTTCTCCACAATCTTGAGGGGCTGATGCGTACCGGTAAACTCCCAACCTTTCATATGTGTGATCCTCCTGTATTTATCAAATGGTATTTTAATTATACTGGGGGCCTGTGGTAATTGCAAGGAAAAAAGAGTCTTTTTTTTTAACAGACGCTGAGGCGTGGAGGAGGCCGCGAAAGGAAGGGCGGACAGGAACCTCGGGGACGGGTGTGCGGTTTTGAACAAAGTACCGTTGTACGCCTTGCAATCATAGGGCAAAGCTGGTAGACTGGCCTTAGGAAAGAGAAACCGTTCATTGAAAAAAGGAGGAACCCGGATTGAAAAAGAAGCTGCTATGGCTGTGCCTGGTCCTGGCGATGCTGGTCGTTCTGTGCGCTCAAGCGATGGCGGAGGACGAGGCTCTGATGATCGAGGCGGTCGGAGAGAACGTTGTGGCCGTCGAGCGCAACGGCACCGCGACCCTGGAAGTGGCCGTCACGTCGGGAGACCCGGAGAGCGTGACCTATCAGTGGTATTCAGAAGAATACGACAGCGAAGAGGATGTGTGGCACGTCAACCCCATCGAAGGCGCGACCGGTCCGGTCTATACCACGGGCCCGATCACGGGATATGTGGAGTATAGCTGCGAGGCGACTGACAGGTACGGGATGTCGGCCGGCATCGGGTTTATTGTCACAGTTGAGAACCATCTGCAGGTCGATGCGGTCGGAATCAACTACCGGACCGTGGCACCCAACGATACCGTGGTCATGGAAGTGACCGTCACGGCGGACGACAAGGAGGGCCTGACCTACCAGTGGTACACAGAAGAATTCAACAGCGAAGAGAATTGGTGGTATGAGAGCCCCATTGAAGGCGCGACCGGCGCTTCCTATACAATAGAGGCGGCCGGTCGATCTGTGCGCTATTACTGCAGGGTGACCGACAGGTACGGAACGACTGATGTCGTCGGGTTCACTGTCACGATCGAGAACCATCTGCAGGTCGAGGCGGTCGGAGAGACGAAACGCCCTGTGGAGCTCAACGGCAACGTGTCCCTGGAGGTGACCGTCACGGCGGACGACACGGAGGGCCTGGCCTATCAGTGGTATGTAGAGCGTTACACCGGGGAGTATTGGATCAGAGAGAAAGTCTCCGGCGCGACCGGAGCCTCCTGTCAGGCGGAGAACGTCACAGAAGCCCGCGAGTACTACTGCGAGGTGACCGACAAATACGGGACGCAGCGATCGGTGATGTTCTCGGTCTATGTACAGAACCATCTGACAGCGTCGGCGGTCGGGCCCGATTCCATCGGCGTGGCTTACGGCGGGAGCGCAGAGCTGGCGGTTGCGGCCTCGGCGGATGAGGGTGAGCTGAGCTATCAGTGGTTCAAATATGACGAAGACAACTATAATTATGTCCCCGTCAGCGGTGCCGACGGCCCCGCTCTGACCGCGGAGAATATCACGTACTATACGGAATATCAATGCGTGATCACCGATATCTATGAAAAGACAGTCGACATTTATTTTGAGGTCTATCCGGAGAACCATTTTACAGTGACAGCGGATCCGGCAGTGAAGTTTGTCGTGATCAAGGGCGACGATGTGACGCTGACGGCCAAGGTCACGGCGGACAATATGGAGAACGTCTCCTATTGGTGGTATGGGCTCGCATTCGACAGCACGGGAACCGAATTTGCCATCTATGAGATCCCCGACGGAGACGGGCCCTCCATCACCCTGGAGGAGGTGGAGGAATCCTGCACCGTTGCCTGCGGCGTTTCCGACTGCTACGGCACATACCGCACCGTTACGATCAAGGTTATTGTTGTGGAAAACGGCAATTCGTTCGATGATGTAAAAAAGGAAAACTATTTCTTCGACCCGGTGTTGTGGGCGGTGAACAACAGCATCACGGTGGGTACGGGCAAAGGCGCCTTCTCGCCGGCCAGCGACTGTACAAGAGGCCAGATCGTGACCTTCCTCTGGCGCGCGGCGGGTTCCCCGGAGCCGAAGTCGAATGACAACCCGTTCAAGGACGTGGCGGAGGACGCCTACTATTACAAGGC
>CALDIB010000080.1 GCA_937902125.1 uncultured Treponema sp. | reverse complement strand
TTGCATGCTTAAGACGCGCCGCCAGCGTTCGTTCTGAGCCAGGATCAAACTCTCCGCGATTGTATCCAAGGCCCGAAGGCCTAAGAATCATCCCGTTCTGTCTGAACCCCTCTCTCAAATTATTGATTTGAAAATTGATAGGATTCGTATGTTTCGGACTTCGTCCGACTTCCGCCTTCCTTACCGTTTTCTTCCCTTCCCTCTGTTTCCAAAGAACTCCGCCCCTGTTCAAGAGCGGTAAAAGAGAATCTAGCGCTTTTGGAGGAAACTGTCAAGAGGAAACCGCGCTTTTTTTGAATTTTTTTTTTTCTTTTTTTCGGGCGGCTTTTGGGCGGGCTTCGGGAGGAGAACTCCAGCCCCGGGACAATGCCTAGGGGGCTGTTTGCCGCAAGAGGCGGCGGAGCGGAAAACAGAAAACAGCTTTTTTCTAGCCTTAAAATTAGTTTCTGGCGCTGGGAAGGTTCACGATTCCTCCTGCGGCAGTAAGCGGAACATACTCCGGAACTTGGCGGCCGTCCCACTTTTTGGCGCGCTCCAATTCGATTTCAAGTTCCTTAAGGCGAATCTCAACTTGGTAGTTTTGCGCCACCCTTGCGTTGTAATAGGCCAGCGCGTCGGCCTCCACCTTTTTGGCCTCGGCCTCTTTTTGCGCCTTGATAAGGGCGGCTTCGGCCTCCTGCTCGATGGCGGCTTTTTTTGCCTCCGCCTCCTTCACCTGCTTTTGCGCCTGCTGTTCGGCAAGCTTCAAATCCTGCTCCGCCTTCTTTACCTCTTGGGCTCGGTTGGCGGTTTCCTTTATCTGCTTGTCAAAGTCGTCGGACCAATCCCAGTTGGTGATTGTGGTCTGGGAAATGTCAATGGGATAGTCGGCCATTCTTGCAAGCATGGCCTCGGCCACCCTGCCGGTAACTTCGTTTTGCTTTTCGACCAAATCGTAAATTGAATATTGGCCGACGGTTTCTTTAAGAGAAGCCTTCACGTTGTCCCGCATGGCGCTTTGAATGACAGAATCGTTCAGGTAGCGGGTCACGATGTCCATGATTCGCTTTTCGTCGTAAACATAGCGGACGGCGACAGTGCTTCCCACAGTCTGCATGTCTTTTGTAATCGCTCCGTCTTGACCGCAGGAGAAGGAAACTTCGTAGGTCTTTGGCTCCAGCCGGAACTTGCGGATTCTTGTGATAAAGGGAGCGTGAAATTTCATTCCGGGCTGAATGACGTCGCCTTCAACTTGTCCAAGAGTCACTTGCACTCCCCGCTCGTTTGGCGAAATCACCGTACATGAATTTGCCAAAACAACAATCGCCGCGGCAATGACAAAACAAAAGGCGGCAAAGCCTTTGCTCAATCCAGGAGCTTGAACTTTCATAAACCTTCCTCCTAAACTTTTGATTTTAATTTGCTTAAAAAAGAATAATGCAAGTCGCGAAAAAAAATCAAGAGGATTGAACGGTCCTTGATTTTTGGCAAAGTTCCCGATCAAGAACGGGAAGCATGGCAAGGCCGCCGTCAATTTCCTTTTTATTTTATTCTTATGTTCTTAAAGGAAATGTCCTTTGTTCCGCCTTTTTTGTCAAAAGTGAAAACCAGCGCGTCAACTTTTTTCCAACTGAAAAAGCCTTGCTCTCCATGCCATTCTTGCTTTCCGTCAAGCCAGGCTCCGCTGGGATAAAATTCATTTAAAAGTCGCTCTTGTCATAATTGTTCTTAAAAACGTTTCCATGGCCATACATCTCAAGCCAGTTGTTGACAGAGATTCCCTTGTGAAAAGGCAATGTCTTGTTCACCCGAGGAACTGAAGCGTCTTTAGCGAAGGCAAGGGAACAAAGCGCCAAAAGGCATAGCGCGGCGGAAAAAAATTCTTTTTCATAAAAACCTGCTTTAAAAAAAATGCGGAAGATTGACCGGGAATGAGATTTTCGATTCACGATTTTAAGCATACGCGGGCTTTTTGCCGCTGTCAATCTTTAGAGACAACTTTATTTTTTTCAGTGACTTCCGCGAACAAGGCGCCAGAGTCGATGCCGTTGATGACTTTTCCCAAAGGATGGTTTTTCAGCATGTTGGCCCTGCCGCTTTCAAGGTGCTCGCTTGTGATTCCGTGCTTGATGGAAATGTCGGCTTCCAAAAGCGCGCTCAAGTGGTCGGCAAGGCGGACAAGTTTTCCGTCCACTGGAGAAAATTTTTCGTCGTTGTATTTTTGGTTCAAATCCTCAAAAGAAACCGCCGTCTTTTTTCCCCCAAGCAAAACCCTGTTTTCAAATTCGTCGCTTGTCCAATACATAAGTTCCGAGGCGTAAAAGTCTTCCATAAGAGGAACAAGCTCCCGGCCCACAATTTCGTCCTCAATGCTTTTTACAATTTGAGGAAGCGCGTCCGTGGCCTGCTTTACAGGGCTTATGATGTCCCGGGTCACCGCTTCCGGCAAGTCGTGAAAGAGCGCGGAAAAAAAGTTGTTGTAAAGGCGCTTTTTGCAAAGGGACGAGCCGCATTCTTTTTGAAGCAAAATCGTTATGGCCGCCACAAAATAGCAGTGGCCCAAAACGCTTGTGCAAGGAACGCGGGGAGTTTGGTTCCAGCGGCGCTGAAAGCGCAACTGCTCTATCTTGAGCAAAAATTCAAAGGGCCGCTGCTTGGTCAAAAGAAGCTGCAGGCCGCGAAGGTTTGAATATTTGGCAAGGCTTGCGTTAAGGTCTCTTTCAATTTTTTCATACCGCTCTCTCTCGTTCACAAGCTTCAGCATTTGAAGCTCGCGCATGGTTGAATACTTGTGAGCGGCCAAATAGACGCGGCTTGTCAATAAATCTTCGTCAGTAATGGGAATGGACTTGGCCTTTTGTCCGATGTAAATGGTGAACTGGGAAAAAAATTCCTTGTCGTCGATGTAAGGCTTGTATTGGTTCAAGACCCATTCGTTCAAGCGCAAAAACTCCGACGGATATTCAGCCTTGATTAAGTCTTGCACTGGAGCCTTTATGTCGCAAAGCGCTATTTTTTTTAGAAGGTCAAAAAGTGAGGCGTTTATCATCCAGTTCCAGTTGATTTTGTTTCCGGCCGCCTCTTCGTATTTTCCGATGATGTAGGCCAAAACCATTTTTTCCGCCGCCTTGTCCATCTCTACCAAGTCAAAGGGACGAATCAAGTCGTTCCAGCGCTCAATGGAAAAGGCTTCAAACATTTTTAAAATAAGTCGGCTATATTTCATCAAGAGCCTCTTGTCACATAGGGTTTGCCGTCGGCGGCCGGCGCGTAGTTCTTTCCGCTAAAAACCACAAGGGCAAAAAGGGTTATGGCGTAAGGAACGATGTTAAAAACTTCCGCGGGCAAAAATTGCAGGGCCTTGGGGAAAAAGTCGTGAGCCAAAACGGCGAGCGCGGAAGCCAGGCCGAACAAAAATGTGGAGCCGACAATTCCCAAAGGCTTCCAACGGCCAAAAGCCACGGCGGCCAGCGCGATGAAGCCGGTTCCGTTAATCGTGTTGCTGGTAAACTGAATCGATTCAGTCAATACCATGCAGGCTCCCGCAAGGCCCGCCAAAAATCCTGAAAGCAAGGTGGCGAAATAGCGCATTCCAAAAATGTTCACGCCCACGCTGGCCGCCGCGTTGGGATGCTCGCCGCAAGCCCTAAGGCGAAGTCCGAAAGGCGTTTTGTAAAGGAAAAACCAAGCCAACAAGATTACCGCCAGCGCGATCCAAAGGGTGGGATAAAAGCCCGTTCTGTCTGGAAGCATTCCCATTTGAAAAGGCAAGGTTCTGTCGGCGTGAAAAAATATTTGGCTTAAGAAAATCGTGATTCCGCTGGAAAGCAAGTTGATTCCTGTGCCGCTTATGGTTTGGTCCGCGTTTAGGCTGATGGCGGCGTAAGCGTGAATCGTGGTGAAGGCGGTGGCGGCGACAGAAGCGGCCAAAAGCGCCACAAGCAAATCCCAGCGGCCGCAACCGGCGGCTTCCATAAAGTAATGGACTGTGGCCGCGGTAAAGGCGCCGATTCCCATAAGGCCTTCAAGCGCGATGTTGACGACGCCCGCGCGCTCGCAAATCATTCCGCCCGCCGCGGCGATTAGCAAGGGAGCGACAATCATCAAAATGGAAGGAAGGCTTGACCAAATCATTTTTGGCCTCCTGTTTTTTTGGCCGCCCGCTTTTTCAGCCTCCACGCAAAGAAAAGCCTAAAGCCAGTCTTTAAGGCGATGAAGACCACCACCAAGCCTTGAATGATGAAAGTTATTTCTTTTGGAATGTTGTTGGACTGCATCAACGACTGGGAGGCTTGCAAAAGCCCGAACAAGAGGCCGGCCAAGGCCGTTCCTTGCGCGGAGCAGTTTCCAACAAGCGCCACGGCCATTCCCGTAAAGCCGTAGTTGTCCATTCCGGTTATGATTCTGCCGTAACGGAAGGAGCCCAAAGCCACGATTCCTCCGCCAATGCCGGCAAAGGCGCCTGAAATGGCCATGGAAGCCACGACGCTGGCCAAAACCGGAATGCCCGCCGCCCGCGCGGCCTCCTTGTTAAAGCCTGTGGCGCGCATGGCAAAGCCGGCAGTAGTTTTTTCCATAATTATATAGTAAACCAAAACGCCGGCCGCGCAAAGAAAAAGGCCCGCGTTAAGGTTTGAGTTGTTGAAAAGCCTTGTCAAAAACGGAAGCTTTAAAGAGGCTGTGGCGGGAAAATTTGGAGTTTTAAAAGTGTTGCTTCCCGGAATGGCCAGCGTCACGATTCTTGAAATGTAAAGCGCGATGTAATTCAGCATGATTGTGGACACAACTTCCGACACTTCAAAGCGGGCCTTGAACCAGCCCACCACTCCGCCCCAAAGGGCTCCTCCCGCAAGGGCCAAAAGCAAGGCCGCGGCCGGCTGGAAAAAGGGAATCTGGGGAAAGAACAAGGCGCAGGCCTGCGCGATTGTCATTCCCACAATGTATTGGCCTTCGCCGCCAACGTTGAACAAGCCCACTCGGGAAGCGAAGGCCATAGCGAAACCGCAAAAAATAAAGGGAACCGAATAGTTTAACCATTCGCCTATATAGCGGACGTTCCACTTGCCGTTGTTCAAATTGAATCCAGTCATGGACTGAAAGAGCGCCTTATACATTCCGGCGGGATTTCTTCCCACAAGCGCTATCAATATCGTGGCGAACAAAAAGCCCAAGACGATTACCAAAAGGCTTATGGCGCCGTCGGACTTTAAAAAAAGTCCTTGCAACGAAAGAGACTTTCTTGAGGCCGCCATTTCCGTTTTTTTGTCCATAGGGTTTTCTTGGGTCATGCGTTTCCTCCAGCGGCCCTTCCAGCCATCATCAAGCCAATCTGCCTTTCGTCAACTTGGCCAGCCTTGTATGTTCCGACTATTTTTCCTTTTGAAATCGTGGCTATTCTGTCGCAAAGGTTCATAATCTCGTCAAGCTCAAAGCTTACAAGCAAGACGGCCTTGCCCGCGTCCCGCTCGGCCACAATTCTTTTTCTGATGAATTCAATGGCGCCCACGTCAAGGCCCCGGGTTGGCTGCGAGAAAATCAAGAGGGAGGCTCCCATTGTAAGCTCCCGGGCAATAATCAACTTTTGCTGGTTTCCTCCCGACATGGCGCCGGCTTCGGAGCCGCCCTCGCCTCCCCTTATGTCAAAGGCTTGGGACAAGCGGCGGCCGTTTTCTTCCATGGCGGCCTTGTCTAAAAATATTTTGTTCTTCACATAATCTTTGTAGTAATTTTTAAGGGCGGCGTTTTCGCCCACCGTAAATTCCGAAACAAGTCCAAAGCGGCGGCGGTCTTCGCTTACATGGGCCATGCCCAACTCAATTCGCTCCCGGACAGAAAGACTTGTTATGTCCTTTCCGTTAAAAATTATTTTCCCGGCGGAAGGCTTTAAAAGGCCGGTCAAGGCGGCGGAAAGCTCGCTTTGTCCGTTTCCGTCAACGCCCGCGATTCCAAGAATTTCTCCTGAGCGAACTTCAAGGCTAAGATTGTCAATGGCCGTGACGCCCCGGGAATTTTTGGCGGTCAAGCCTTGGACGCTTAAAACCACGTCGCCGATTTTTGGCGGCGCCTTTTCTATTTTAAAGTTGACCGCGCGGCCCACCATAAGTTCGGCAAGCTTTTCTTCGCTGGTGGAAGCCACGTCAACTGTTTCTATCATTTTTCCCCGCCGCAATATGGAGCAGCGCTGGGCCACGGCCTTTATTTCGTTAAGCTTGTGGGTGATGAGCAAAATGGTCTTTCCCTCTTCTTTTAGAAGGCGGATTATTTCCATAAGCTCGTCTATTTCTTGGGGAGTCAAAACGGCTGTGGGCTCGTCAAAAATAATTATGTCGGCCTTGCGGTAAAGAACCTTTAGAATTTCCACCCGCTGCTGCATTCCCACAGTTATGTCTTGAATTTTGTCGTCGGGATTGACCTTGAGGCCATAAGTGTCGCTCAAGGCCTGAACTTCCTTTCTGGCCCTCTTCATGTCTAAAAGGCCAAAGCGATTTTTTGGTTCCGCGCCAAGAACAATGTTTTCCGCCACCGTGTAATTTTCCACCAACTTAAAATGTTGGTGAACCATTCCTATTCCCAAAGCGGTGGCGTCGTTTGGATTTTTTAAAGAAACAACTTTTTGATTGATTTTTATCACGCCAGAATCGGGAATGTAGGAGCCAAAGAGAACCGACATAAGGGTGCTCTTTCCCGCTCCGTTTTCTCCCAAAAGGGCGTGAACCTCGTTTTTGAGAACGCGCAAAGTTATGTTGTCATTGGCCAGAACATGAGGGAATCTTTTTGTGATTCCCAACATTTCAACAGCCCACTCAGAGCCGGCAGAATCCACTTTTCGCGCCCTCCCTTAATCGATTAGTCGTCGATGGCGCCAAGTCCCGCGGGAGCGGCTCCCTCGGCCAAGGCCTCTTTGTATGTGGGAATAATCTTAATCTTGCCGGAAACGATGTCAACTTTGGCCGACTCAACAGTGTCGATTGCCTTTATGTCCAAAGCATTGTTGGCCTTTGAATAGTCAACGCCGTCGTCCTTAAGGGCCAAGTTGACCACGCCGCCCTTGAATTTTCCGTCAGCCACTTCGTTCAAGGCGATTAAAGTTGAAGTTTCAACCCGCTTGATCATGGAAGTGAGAACGGCGGACTTTCCTTCAGCGTAAACGCCGTCGGCGTATTGGTCGGAGTCAACGCCAATGGCCCAAACGTTGTTTCCCGCAAACTGCATTTCCTTGGCTTGCGCGATGGTTCCGTTTCCGGTTCCGCCGGCCGCGGAGAAGATTGCGTAAACGCCCATGTTATACCAGTTCTTGGCCTGAGTCTTGGCCAATTCCGGCTTTCCCCAGTCGTTGGCGTAGTAGTCAAGAATTTCAGCGTCGGGATAAACGGCGCGAAGGCCCTGAATGTAGCCCATCTCAAACTTTGTGATTGTGCTTCCAGGAACTCCTCCGATAAAGCCGAACTTGGGGTTGGCGATTCCTTCGGCCTGAGCCTGGCAAGCGGCGGCCAAGCCCACAAGGTAAGAGCCTTCTTCTTCATGGAAAACAAATTCCTTGACATTGGGGCGGCCAACCCAATCAACGTCAACAATCATAAATTTTTGCTCTGGATATTCGTCGGCGATTTCTGTGATGGCGTCGGCAAAGGTGAATCCAGTGGCGCAAATCAAGTCGTAGCCTTCGTCGGCCAACTGCTTGAGGGTGGGAAGATATTGGTCCTGAGTTTGGCAAGTCACCACGTCATACAAAGAGCCGCGGCTTTTGGCGCTCTCAACGCTCTCGCCGTAAAACTCGACGATTCCCCGCCATGCGGCGGCGTTAAAAGACTTGTCGTCAATTCCTGTGGCGTCTGTCACAAGACGAATTGTCGGGCGGTCGTCGGAAGACTTTTTGCCAGACTCTTTTTTTGCGCAGCTTGAAAGCGAGGCCAAAAGAAGCGCCGCCATAAGCGCGATTGCGATTTTTTTCATATTTTTACAATCCTCCATAAAAATTATATGTTACCGATTCTAGCGCTTTTTAAGCAATCTTGCAAGCGAAACGCGCTTTTGCTAATGGAAATATCTACTGCCCGCTTTCGCGGGCCGCTGGCAATAGCGCTTTTATGGCAATCTTGCAAGCGAAACGCGCTTTTGCTAATGGAAATATTTACCGCCCGCTTTCGCGGGCCGCTGGCAATAGCGCTTTTATGGCAATCTTGCAAGCGGAACGCGCTTTTGAAGGCGGCGCCGCGCTTGAATTTTTTTCCGCCATTCATTATAATAGTTGAATTATGGCAGAATCACAAAATTTCTTTGCAAAACTGTTTTCATCGCTCTTTAAGTCGGACGATCCGGACGCTGAAAAAAAGCGCCGCATAAAGCAAATTTCAAAAAGCCTTTCAAAGGCAAAATACCATTTTTACAAAAACGAGGAGGTTCTGCCCGCCTTTGCCAAATTGCTGTACGACATTTACAAGGCCGTTTTTCCGGCCAAGGCAATGTTCATGGCGCAGGAAAACCCTAACCGGCTCAAAATGCTGGCGGTGAACTATTCCTTGAACGAAAAAGAGAGCGCCGTTGTGGAATCCCTTATGGAAGACTCCATCAAAGAGGCCTCTCAATCCGTTTCCATTGACCAGCTTGACGCTCAAGTTCGGCAGAACATAGACATGTTCATGCAAATATTCAATGGAGAAAAAATCGCCCGCATTGAAGCTCTTTACAGAAAGCTTATGATTTTCAAAAACTTCTGCTCCTTTGACTTTTACTTTACCCTTAAAAAATTCGACTCATCGCTAAAAGAGGGAGAGTTCACCTCCGTGCCTCACTTTGAAAAGATCAACGCGGAATACGTAGGCGAAGACTTAAAAGACTTTTTGGCCGTGGCGTGGATTTTGCCGGAGCGGGAAGATTGGACCGACATGATGAAATTCTTCAAGGAAACAAAGGGCAACGAGCCTGTGGCCTTGAACGTATGGAACAAAATTTGCAATAGAATAAATTCAATCCGCTTAAGCCGGGTCTTTGAAATGATGATTCAAGTCATCACAAAGGATCCCAACTACGCGCCGGACTTTTCATACAACGAGCAGCCAATTGTGGACGCTTTTATAGACAAGACCAGAAACGACGCGGAAAAAACTTTGAACTCCATTGTCTTGGCCCAACAGAACAACAAAATTGACGGCCTTTTGGAGCAAATATTCGGCACCACTTCGATAGACCGCCTGGCAAACTACACCGCCACCAATTCGGCCGCCTATGAAAGAAAGGGCCTGGGCTCGTTTGAATTTGTCCAGCCCCTCAACTACTACAAAGCATTCTTGCTTGACTTTGTAAAAAAAGACGTGCGGGAATTTGCAGACTTGGTTTTGATTCGCGGAACTTGGTCAACACAGGCCCTTTCGGCGCCAATGTCCAACGCCTATCACGCGCTCTTGGAATCCAGCGACGAGCTTTTGGCCTTTGACGCAAAGATTGCCGAAGACGCCGACGTGGGAAGCCGCATCAAGACCCACATGCCAAGGGCCGAGCGGGACAGAGAAGCCAAAAACATCATCGGCACCCTTATCGGAGACCTAAACGACGAAGCAAAGGCCATGTGCGTGGACGGAACAAAGAACTTGATTACAATCGCAAAGACGACAAAAACTCTTCTTGAGGACTACGCCAAGCCCAAGGGAGAGGTAATCATCAACTGGAAGGAATTGGACAAATTTGCCGACCACCCCATAAAGGAACTGGGCGTCGGCGTTTACAAGCACATTTACTTGTTTGTCCAGCTTATGCAAAGCTGCCTAAAGTAAGGGCCTAAAAAATCGCGGCCAGGAAAAAATCACTTGTCGGGATAAAGTCCGGGAAGCAAAAATTCTTTGGGAAGTTTAGAGGGCCTTCCGCTTGTGTTTACGGTGGCCCAAGTGACGTCGGCTTCCGCGCAAACGGTTCCGTCTTCTTTTCTGATTGTCTGCCTTAAGGTTCCCCTGACGGCGCCAGTCTCAATTGGATAAACGTCCACATAAAGTTTGTCAAGAACATAAGCGCTGGCCTTGTAATGGATGTCTATGTGGGTGATGTAAATGTAATAGCCGGCCTTAACCATGGCCTTGTAGTCGAATCCGATTCCCTTTAGAAATTCCATTCTGCCGTATTCAAGATAATTAACGTAAACAGCGTTGTTGACATGTCCGTAAGAATCGCATTCATAGCTGCGGACTGTAAGTTCGGAAGTGATTTTCATAAGGAAAGTTTAGCAAAAATTCAGGCGTTGTTCAACACCGAGTCAACCAAGCGCTTGAAGGAGTTGTCTTGAACGACGCCGCCAGCGTTTATGTCGTCCGCTATCGAAAAAACTCCGCTTGAGTCTTGAACTATGGCGCTGCAGTCGGCGCTTTGCAATTCCGAAAAATTTGAGTTCTGTCCAAACGAGGAGAACATAAAGGATTGGGAATTTGAAATTGGAATTGCGGCGGCGGCGTTCTGGCCATCTTGGCCGGACTTATCCTTTTGTTTTGAAAAAAGCCTTAACGGGTCCCTCTCAAAATGCGGCTTTTCGGTTGTAAAGGTGGAGGCGACGTCAACAAAATCTTCGTCGCCCTTTGAGTCGGGGGCTCCAAAATCAAGGGGTTCGGAAAACACTTCCTTTTCTTCTTTGACTTGGATTCCAAAATCTTCAGGGGAAAGCTCTCCGCTTTCGACGACGCCGCCTTCAATCGTTCCGTTTATTTTTTCGTCGTCGCTTCTAGAGTCAAGGGGCCTGTAGTCCGGCTCGTTAATCGAAAAATTATGGACAATGCTTTCTGTTTCTTCGTTGGGCCTAAAGCCTTCCCGCGCGTTAAAGAAGGGGTCAAGATCCTTGTCCTTGGCTTCAAGGCTTTTGCTTTCAGGAGGCGCAATTTTTTTGTCCTCGGCCTTAAGGGCAAAAAAGTCGGAGGAAATGTCCTCTGAAATGTCGTATTCTTCGCCCGAAGCGCTTTTTGTCTTTGGAGCGTCTTGGGCAAAAGAAGCGGAAAGGCTTTCCAAGTCCACGTCGGATTCAACTGGCTCCGCATCCAAGACTTCCTCGACTTCTTCAAGGTCTTCCGCCGGCTCCGTGTCCTCGACTTCTTCAAGGTCTTCAACTGGCTCCACGTCCTCGACTTCTTCCAAGTCTTTCGCCGGCTCCGCGTCCTCGACTTCTTCAAGGTCTTCCACCGGCTTCGCGTCCTCGACTTCTTCCAAGTCTTCCGTCGGCTCCGCATCCAAGACTTCCTCGACTTCTTCCAAGTCTTCCGCCGGTTCCGCGTCGGCCACAGCCTTTGGGCTTTCTTGCGCTTTTGGACGCGGCGCGCTTGGAGCGGCTTGAACTTGAGGCGCGCTTGGAGCGGCCGCAACGGACTGAACTTTTAGGCCGCCGCTTGACAAAAGTTCTTGAAGCATGTCCTTGATTTCTTGCGCGTTTTCCAAAACGCCGCCACGGGGCTTTGAACTGATGTTCATGGCGGCAAAAAGTTCGTCCCAACTGCGATTTATAAGGGCCTCCACTTCCGCGGGATGTTTTTTTCCGCGGCGGCCAAGGCTTTGAATTATTTCTTTTGTCACCGCCTCCCGGCGGCCGGTGACGCTTTCCCAATCTAAGGCTTCCTTCTTTGCAAGGTATTCGTCCACAACTCCAAGCTGAAGGCTCTTTATCCTTTCGCGAATGACAGTTTCGTCGTCCCGCCGCAAATTTAGCGCCAAGAACGAAGCCAAGAAAACGCTGACAAAAACGCAGGCCAAAATCAAAATCCTGGCGGATTGGGGCAGCGTGAAAATTTCGTCGTCGTAAACACCGCACACAAAAAGGCCTGACTTTGACTTTTGGCTGACGGCCACCCAGTAATTTTTTTCTTTGTCGTCTATCGAAAAAAGCCTTTCGGCCGCGCCGGAATTCTTTTTCCAAGCGTCAAGCAAAACGGAGGCAAATTCTTCCCGGCCCACAGACGGAAGGCCCAAAACATAGCCGGAAAGTCCGTCCGCCTGCCCGTCGGACAAAAAGACGATTTCCTCCCCTATGGAAATCAGATTTTTCTTTAAGAGAAGATTTGCAAAATCCAAGGCGCCGACATAAAAAAGGGCTGTTCCCCTAAAAACAGAATACTTGTCGTAAAACGGATAAGAAAAAATCATTCTGTTTTCTTTGTCAAAATATATTTTTTGTCCGGCCGCAAAATCTCCGCCTGTGTCGGCGCAAGAAACTATTTGCGCTGAAACCTCTTCGTTTCCTGAGGGACTAAGGCATTCCAAATAATTTTTGTAAGCGGTCAAATTGTTCTTTTCGTCCCGGCGCAAAATGTCGGAGCGGAAGCTTGAGTAATGAATTGAATTTTGGTTTTTGTCCAAAACGCGAAATCCCAACAAGCCGGGGGTTGAAGAGCGCAACTCGCCAAAACGCTCGCCGCGCGAAAGCGCGTCTTCTTGGCTTGGCTTTGATTCCACAAAAGTTTGGACGGAGGGATTCTTTAAAAAAGCGCTTTGCCCGAACGCAAAACGCTCGCTCAAAGCGGCCATGTATTCGTCGCAACTGGAGGCCACGTCGGAAAGCCTTTGCTTGATTCCAGAAATTTTCGCGGGCTCGTAAAAACGCGCGTCTATCGCGGAAAAAAGTCCCGCGAAAGCGGCGAGCGCGAAGGCTCCAAAGAGAAGAACTGAAATTAAAAGGCTCAAGGCCGTTTTTTGCCCGCTAGTCATGCCTATCTTCTTATATTATCGGCAAAATTCAGCAAAAAAACAAGCGCATTTTTTGTGTTGCAAAGGAAGGCGGGCCGCGCTAAAATGGCAGGGCAAAATGAAAAAATTTTACGACATTCAGGCTGAGGAAGAAAAAAAGACCCGCGCCTTTTTGGTGGGCCTTCCCCTTTTGGAAAATCCGGGAGGCTTGGCGGAACTAAGCGGACTGGTTTGGACTTTGGGAATGGAAGAGGCCGGCCAATGCCTTTTAAGCCGCATGGACGTTCAGCCCGCCTACGGAATGGGAAGCGGCAAGGCTAAGGAAATATGCCAAAAGGCCCAAGAAGCGCAAGCCGACTGCATAATCATGGACTGGGAGCTGGATCCCACAAAGCAAAGGAACTGGGAAAAGCTTTCAAAGATTCCGGTTTTTGACAGGCAGGAAGTTATAATAAGAATTTTCGCAAGCCGGGCTTCCACAAAAGAGGCCGTCCTTCAAGTGGAGCTGGCGCGGTTGGAGTATTCCCTGCCACGCTTGGCCCACATGTACGGCGACCTTGCCCGGCAAAGGGGCGGAAACTACGGAGCCAAGGGCGCGGGAGAAAAGCAGCTGGAGCTTGACCGCCGCCAAACACGACAGAAAATTCAGCAATTAAAAGAGGAACTGAAAAAGGTCAGGCAAAACCGCGCCACCCAAAGAAAAAGGCGGCAAAAGATTCCCCTGCCTTCAGTAGCGCTTTGCGGCTACACAAACGCCGGAAAGTCTTCGCTGATGAACGCGCTTACGGGAAGCGGCACCTTGGTGGAAAACAAGCTTTTCGCCACCCTTGACCCCTTGACCCGACGAATAAAAATTGCGGAAAAAGAAATCCTTTTGACGGACACCGTTGGCTTCATCTCAAACCTTCCCCACCAATTGATTGACGCATTCAAGTCCACTTTGGAAGAAGCCGCGCTTTCCGACGCGCTCTTGCTTGTCATAGATTCCTCCGACCCAAACGCGCTGGAAGAGACCAAAACGGTAAAAAACGTTTTAAAGGAAATCGGCGCGGAAGAAAAAAAATCCCTTGTGGTCTTGAACAAGGCCGACCTTTTGGAAGGAAAAAACGGCGAAGAGGCGGCTTCCTTTTTGGCGCTGAAAAAAGAATTTCCCGACGCGCTTGAAATCAGCGCCAAAACCGGCCGGGGCCTAAAGGAGTTGAAAAGCGCCATTTCCGCCGTCTTTGAAAAAAACAAGGCGGCGATTGAAAAATTGGAAAATTGTTGATACAATGAAACAATGAAGTCCAAGATTCAAATTGATTTTGAAAAAATTCTTCCGCTTGTGGCCTTGGCTTTGGCGGCCATAATTGTCTTGGGAACCGCCGCCGCTTTTTTGGCGGGAAAAAGGCCGGGAACCGCATACCGAAAAAGCGACCCCCAAAGCGTCGCCGAAATCAATGGCGGGGCCGCGGACAAAAAGCAATTCAAGGAATTTGGAACGCTTAGAGTCAGGCTTTTGCCGGATGAAGGCTCAAAAGGCGGCGGAGACAAAGGCGCGGTTTTAACGGTGACGCCTTGGCTTTCTTACGAGTCGGACGACTCAGCCTTTTACGAGGAATTGGTCGCGAAGAAAAAAATCTTTTCGTCATACATTTTGGAGTTTTTTTCAACGCGGTCAAAAAACGCGCTCCTTTCTATCGGCGAAAAGGAAATAAAAAGGCTTTTGCTTGAGCGCTTTAACAGCCAACTTGCCTTTGGCAAACTGACCGCCATTTACTTTGACCAATACCTTTTCCTTGATTAAAAGCGCAACAAAAAAAATAAAAAAAGTGTCTTATTTTGCAAGGAGACAAACATGAATTCCGAAATCATTTCTCAAAGCGCGCAGGTTGTCATAGCCGTAGTTCCAATTGTGGGAATCGCAATCGGAGGAGTCATTCTTTTCTTCTATCTTTTGTGGACCCACCATGAAACAAAATTAAGAATAAGAACCGGCTCTTACAAGGCGCCGGAATTTGACCTAAAGACATTTTCCCTCTTGGCAGGCCTTTTGCTTGTGGGAGTTGGAATCACCCTAAGCCTTTTGTTCGCCTTGATAGACGGCTTTTCCTACGCCTTGCTGGGCGGCCTCTTGCCCCTTGCTGTGGGCGTCTGCCTCTTGATTTTTTACAAAATCAATCCTGACTTTCACAACAAAAAATGAGCAAACAGCGTTCCTCGGACAAAGAGCGCGAGGCGGCATACAAAAGAGACTCAAAGCTTGTTCGCGAAGTTTTGTCGGGAAACACTTCGGCCTTTGCCGAATTGATGTCCCTTTACAAAAAGCGCGTTGAATCCTTGGGAATGAGTTTCTTTAAAAATTACGCCGACACGGAAGACTTTGCCCAGGACGTTTTTTTCAAGGCTTACACAAAGCTTGGAACTTTCAGAGGGGAATCCCTCTTTTCGACATGGCTTACAAGGATGGCCTACAACACCGCGGTGAACGCGGTCAACAGAAGGCCTGAATACATTTCCATCGCGGACGAAAGCTTGCTGCCGGACAACGCCCTTACTCCCGAAGAAAAGGAATTGCGCTCGCTCACGATGGAAACTGTCAGAGAATCCCTAAAAGAGCTGCCGGACAAATACAAGATTGTCCTTGACCTGTATTTCTTTTACGACAACTCTTACTCCGAAATCAGCGACATTACGGGAATTGCGGAAAACACCGTAAAATCCCATATATTCAGGGCAAAAAAACTCTTGCGGAAAAAAATACTTGAAAAAGGATTGGTGGAAGATGAAGAATTGTGACAAAGTTATGGAAGAATACTTGAGCTTGGACAAGGGAGAGCGCATCCCCTTTGGAATAACGATTCATCTGCTTGCCTGCAAAAAGTGCCGGGCTCAAGTCCGCCTTTTGCGTCAGGCCGAAAAATCCTCCGCTCCGGACGGCTTCAAGCAAACAGCGCTTGACGACGCCGCGATTCTTGCCGTAATGAACAAAATCGGCTCAAAAGACGGCGGGCTTAAAAACCCAATTTCTCTTTCAAAGTGGATTGTCGGCGGAATCCTTATGGTCCTTTTGTTCATCGCCTTTAGCATTTTGGCAAAGCCCGGAAGCAACCATTTTCTTACGGTTTACACTTACCTTGAGCTTGCGGCCTTGATAACCGCCTACTGCGCCCTCTTTGTCCGAAGCAACATGGATTTTTTTGTAAAACTGATCAACGCAAAGCTATCCCAATAAGTTCAAGGGGTTGACCATCTTTCCCCGCTTGAAAACGGTAAAATGGCAGTGAGGGCCGGTGCTGGCGCCTGTGCTTCCAACGCGGCCTATGACAGTGTTTGTGCCCACCCACTGGCCTTTAGAGCAGTCGATGCGAACCATGTGGCCATACAAGGTTTTGTATCCGTTTCCGTGGTTGATGATTACATAGTTTCCGTAAGTGTTGTTGTATCCGGTTTCGGCAACCCGACCGTCCATGGCGGCGTAAATTTTTGTCCACATGGGGCAAGCCATGTCAAGGCCGCCGTGCCAGCTTCGCCTTCCGGTAAAGGGGCTGGGCCTCCAGCCAAAATAAGAAGTAAGGCGATACCAGCCGTGAATGGGCTTTCTGAACAAGTCGCCGTTAATCTCGCTCAAGGTTATTGAATCCATTTCCGCGCCGGGCACAAAAATCGAAGAGCCGGCCTTTAACGGAGAGTCAAGCTCCATCTTGTTCACAAAGGCGCATTTTACCGCGTCAACTTCGTATTTTTCCGAAATTGTGGCCGGCGTCTCTCCGTCTTTTTTGACGGTGTAAAGAATGCCTTCTTCCGACGGAATTTTTATGTATTGGCCCGGCTGAATCAGGCGGCTGGCCCGAATGTTGTTCACGCTAATCAAAGTGTCTTGGCTTATGTCGTATTTTTCGGCGATCAAGCCAATCATGTCGCCGGAGCGGATTCTGTATGTCCAATATGTGAGGGGCTTAAGGCTTTCGTCTTGGTTTTCGGCGGCCTCGGCTTCGGCCAAAAGTCTGGCGTTGCTTTCATCCTCGATTTTTGAATATTCCTCGTTGTACTGGGGCATGACAGGCGACTCATAGCCGCCCTTTCCGTTTTTTGGAACGTTGCCGGCAACAAATACGGCGGTTCCCGCGATAAAAGCGCCTACGCAAAAAGTGAGACCTAGCTGCAAGAGATTGTTCTTCAAAAACACAACGATTTTACCTTTAAGCACATTATACCTCATTCTTCTTTTTTTTTCAAGTTTATTTTTTGTCGATGCCAATCAAATAGGTTTCAAAACTTTCTTTTCGGCAGGCCTCAGGCTTGAAGCCCTTGGCGCTTTTAAAAAACTCCCGCATTTTCTTTAAAATCTCCCCTTGGGCGCCGCTTTGAAAGATTTTGACGGCAAATTTTCCGCCGCTTTTGAGCATGTTTTGAGCGTACCAAACGGCCATTTCGACCAAGCCTTCGGAACGGGCGGTGTCAACAAAACGGTTTCCAGTTGTAAGGGGAGCCGCGTCGCAAAGAACCAAGTCGTAAGGGCCTTGGGCCTTGATTTTTTCCCTGATTTCCTTGGAGTTCAAGTCTCCCTGAAAAAAAACAAGGTTGTCGCCGCGAACGGAATTTGAAAGGGGATTCAAGTCGCAGGAAACCACTTTGCCCGAGCCTTCCAGTTTTCTCAATAAAAAAGTCGTCCAGCTTCCGGGAGCGCTTCCCAAGTCCAATACAGTCGAATTTTTTTTGATGAATGAAAACTTTTTGTCGATTTCCTCAAGCTTGTAAACCGAGCGCGCGGGATAGCCTTCGGAAAAGGCTTTTTGCGACCAATAGTCGGGCTTTTCGTAACTGTTTTGGCTCATAAATTGATTTTCGGCAATTTACGGGCGAAAGTTTAGGCGGGCAAAAAAGCCGCCAACGGGCTTGCCGTCATTTTTTGGAGCCCAGCAAAAAGGCGGAAAAAGATTGGCAAATATAATCCTTGACCTTTGTTCCCATCGCCGCCTTGGCCCGGTCAAGGGAGTCCTCCTTTTTAAATGAGGAGATCCTGCCCTTTACGGATTCCGACCAAATGGCGGCGGAATTTTTTTTGTCGTCCAAGGAGCACGAAAGCGAGTAAAAGGTTTGCCAAGACTCCTTGTCGGCCGAAAGCTTTTGCTCAATTGAAAAATCCGCAAAAAGCGAATAGCGCTCCCCTGAATTTTGGGAAACCCTAAAGCCAAAGGAATTAAGCGCCTCCACAATGGACGAATAAGCCATGGAGTCTTGGTCGCCTGAAACCTGGACAAAAATGGGAATTTGGCGGGCAAGGGAAACTCTCTTTGAGCGCAAGTCTTGAGGAGACTTTGCCTCCACGCTTCTGGCCTCGTCCGCGTTTATTACAAAAAGCCGATCCAAGCGCCTTAAATTTTCTTCGGCGATTTTTTGCGCCAAAAACAAGTTGGCAAAGCGGTCGATTGAAATTTTATCGTCCTGCGAAAAAGACTCAAGTCGCTGGATTTCGTCGTTGCCGGCCTCAATCGCGCCCTTGTAAAGTTTTACCGCCTCAACTTTGTCCATGACCGCAAGGGAATAATATTTTTTTCCGTCAAAAAAGCGCTCTTTTATTTCAACTCCAATCAATTCGCTTTCGTCAACCCGGGTTCCGACGCTTTGCTCGTAGGCAAATTCTTTTAAGGCGCTTTCCTCGGAATCCTGCCTCAAGTTGCGCTTGGCCAAAGCGTTTGACGAAACCTTTTGGCTGAAAATCGCGGCGAGATTTGAAAGCGCGTCAGAGTCGGCGGATTTTTGAAATTGAGAGGAGCCGGAGGCCGTCATGTAGCGGCTTTCGGGATAATCAGCGGGCTTTGCGAACGTCCAATCCGGCGGGCGGACAGAGGCTTGATTGCTTTCTGCCGCCTTGTTTTTTTTGGACTTTTTAGCCGCGAAGGCCGGGCTGGAAACAAGAGCAAGAAAAAGAAAAGAAAAGGCTAAAAATTTCAATCCTACTTCGCGCATATCGACTCCACAAGAGACGGCCGCCTAGAAACGACCTTGACGTTTTCTATAATGTCTTTGCTGCCGTTGGAATACTCAACAGTGACTGTGTATGTTCCAGGATCAAGGGTAAAGCCCGCGGCCCAGGCCTTGCTTGGCAAGGCCTGGGCCTGCCTTATGTCGGCCGTCTCGGACAAGTCAATGGCCCTAAGGCCTTGCGCTCCCGCTAAAATCGCCAAAACAGAAACCAAGCCTTGGGTGGGATCGTTTTTTACCGCGGCGACAATGCCGGCCAAGCCGGCGGCTTTTTTGCTGGTTGACCTCCAAACGCTGCGCCAAGCCGCCTTGCGCGCCTTTAGAGCCACGTCATTCCGGGCGGCCTTGTCAAAATCCTCCAGCAAGACAGGCTCCTTTGAAAGGCTCCGCCCCTCGCCTTGCGCGTAAATACGCTTAACGCTCACAACGTCTTTTTGCGGAAGGCATTCCGGCCAAACATATTTGAACTTAAGAGCGTTGGGATATCCGCAATAGGTTGAAACAATCTCTCCGTAATTGAGCAAGTCAAACACAAACCATTCCGTCTTTTGGCTTCTCTGCGCGATGGTTCCTGTTAAGGCCAAAACCTCTATCCTGCCCTTTGCGTAAGGCAAGTCGGCGCTGTCGGTTTCTATTTGGGGAACAAGAGACTTTAGTTCGCGGACGGTAAAATCGTCAACATAGCTTCCATTTTGAGCGCCGACAACCATTTGCAGGTAGTCGGCCATTGGCGACGTCTTGTAAATCAAGGAATCCATTTGCGCCGCCGTAAGCTTTTTTGGCATGTCGCCGGGAATGTGAAAACTTACGCCAATCATCGCAAGCGCGGCTTCGGTGTCGGCTTGGCTCTGCCCGTTTGAGTCCGCGCTCGCCTCGTCCTTTTCGGCGCTTCTGAGGACAAGCTCTCCGTAATCGGACACATATTTTTTTTGCTTGTCGTAAACGCGGGTGAGCAAGGAGTTGGCCAACTCCACGTCGCCCATTTTGTAGGCGTTGAGGGCGGCGAAAGCGTCCACCAGCAAGAACTCGTATAACGTTCCGCTATAAACCTTTAGGTTTTCGTTGAACAAAGTCGTGGCCGCGCCTTGAATTATTGACTTTGCGAAAGCGTCGTCCAAAGCCTTTGTGGCCGCCTCAAATTTTTTGTCTGCCTCCTCGCAATAGCCGCTCCTATAAAGAATCAGGGACTCGTCAATCATTTTGGCGATGTTGGCCTTGCTTCCCAAAGCCTTTATCATCCCCAAGCCCTTGTCAAAGTCGGCGTCCTTTATGGCCTGGTTGTAGCTTTCGTCGCTAAATTTCACGCGGCCGACTTTTTTTTTCTTGGCCTTTTTATTTTTTTCGGCGGACTCGCTTTTTTCCTCCCGCTCCAAAAGTTCTCCCCCCTCTTTTGGAGTCGAGGCGCAAGACTCAAAGAAGAGCGTTAGGAGAGAAAGAAGAATAATAAGAGCGAAAAAGGCCCGCCTTTGCATTGTTAAAGCTTGACTTTTTGATTCTTAATGTACTTTTTGATTTCGGAATTCTCGCCCTGCCAAATGATTTTGTTCGACTGAATGTCAGTCAAAGTCACGTAAACAAAGTAAGAGCGGACGGTGTATTTTCCGGCGGATTGAACTTGCGTCTTTACGGAACCTGACATCAAAAAGTCGGCGGCCTTTTCCGCGTCAATTTCCTTGGCAGTTCCGTATTCGGCGTGCTCGGCTTGGTCGGCTTTTTCGCCGCGCAAATCGTCACGCTCGTCATTGTCGGCCACAAATTCCAAAACGCCGCTGTTCAAAATGGCGGTCTGCATCTTTTTTGCAACAATCGAAGTGTCGATTCTTTCGCTGGAGTCGTTCTTTATCTTTCCAACCACGACAAAAGGCATTCTGCCGTTTTCTTTTTGAAACTTTGAGACGCGGGGCGATTTTACGCAATCGTTCACAAGGGATTCGCAAACCAAGCGAATGTCCGTGTCGTTCCAATATCCATCCAAGTCAATCACCTTGTCCGCGTCAACCCGCTTAACCTTAGGCTTTGCCGCCAAAAGGGAAGAAGCGAAAGCCAGAGCCGCCAAAACCAAAAAAAGTTTTTTCATATCCGTCTCCTAGAAAATAAGATGTCAAAATAAAAACAAAGAAGCCGCAAAAATGGTAACACAAAAACGGCTTCTGTTCAATCTTTTCTTTGACATAAGTTTTTTTTATTGTATAATAGGAGAATGCTTGACACAGTGGAACAAATAAAAAATTCAATAGAAGAAACGCTAAAAAAAGAGCTGCCGGAGAATCCTTCCAAAAGCTGGCTAATGGAAAACTTTGCCGTGGAAGAAATCGGAGACAAAAAAGGCTTGGAGGGCCTAATCTCTCCCGCAAGAGACTTGGTTCGCCAAGGGGGAAAGCGCTGGCGGCCAGTCTTTATGGTCTTGTGCGCAAAAATGGCCTCCAAGGACGAAAGGCGGATAAAAAACGCGCTGGCCTTGTCCCCCTTGCTTGAATTTGTCCACACGGCCAGCCTGATTCACGACGACATAGAGGACAGGGCCAGCGAGCGGCGTGGAAAGCCTTGCGCCTACATAAGCTACGGCTTGGACACCGCCCTAAACTCAGGCGCGTGGCTTTACTTTAAGGCCGCCTCTTGCGTCAACGCCCTCGACATTCCTCAAGAGGAAAAAATTGCCTGCCATGAATTGTACCAAATGGAATTGCGCCGCCTGCACTTGGGCCAAGCCATGGACATAGCGTGGCACAGGCAGGCCGACTGCTTTCCCAGCGTCCAAGAATACAAGCAAATGGTTCAACTAAAGACAGGAACCCTTTCTTGCATGGCGGCGCGGCTGGGCTTTTTGGCGGCTGGAGCGAGCCGCGATTTGATTGAAAAAGCTGGCCTTGTGGCCGCGAAAATTGGAATGGGCTTTCAAGTCCTTGACGACGTTCAAAACATTTCCAGCGGCAATCCCGGAAAAAACAAGGGCGACGACATAGTTGAGGGAAAAAAATCCCTTCCCGTTTTGCTGCACGTTCAAAAGCGCCCTGAGGACAAGAAAAAAATCGCCGCCCTTTTTGAGCGCGCCGCAAAGGAGGGAATCCAAAGCCCCGCAATCCAAGAGGCGATTCAACTTCTTGAAAGCTCAGGCTCCATAAAAGAAGCCTACGACTTTGGAAACCAAACGGCAAAAGACAAGGCGCTTGAATTAACTTCGCTTTTGCAAGATAATGGCTCTGGGGCAAAGCAAATGATTTTGGACTTGTTCTCAAAAATACAGCGCTAGCGGGAGGAAACATGCTTGAGTCGGCGGATTTTTTAAACAACCAAGCCATAGAGCTTACTTCCCGCGGAAATTTCGCGGAAGCCATAGCCTGCTACAAAAGGGCGATTACAATCGAAAGGGAAAACCACTTGCTTTGGTTCAATTTGGGAATCACATACCAAAAGCAAGGGGACTTGCATGGAGCCAAAAGGGCCTTGAGCGCCGCCCACAACATCAATCCTTACGACGAGGAATGCATAGAGCAGCTTGCCATAGTCTGCCTTGAGCGCAAGGAATTTTTGGAAGCCGTAAACTGCTGTCAAAACGGCCTGGACATGAATCCTGTAAACGCCCACCTGTGGAACACGCTGGGAGTGATTTTTTTTAATCAAGAGGAATGCGAGATGGCCGCCGAAGCCTTTGAGCGCGCGGTTTCAATCAACCCCTATTATTACGACGCCCTTTACAATTTGCGCGACTCCTATTCGGAATTGGGAAACAAGGCCGGGCAAGCGGTTTGCGAGGAAAAACTTTCAAAACTAAAGGAGCCAAAAGAGGAATTATGACGCAAAACGCGGAAGTCATTTCAGTTTCACAAGACGGAAAAGAAGTCCAAGTGCGGCCAATCGTAACGGACGCATGCTTGTCATGCAAGGAAGGCTGCGCAAGGCGCGGAAGCCCCTTTACGGCTTTAAACGCCCAAGGCTTTTCTTTAAAGGCCGGCGACTTGGTCAGAATAACGGCTTCCCAAACTGCGGAAAGCCTTCAAGCTGTTTTTTCCCTTCTAATTCCGGCGGCAACTGCAATCATCGCCTGCTTTTTGGCAAACCCAATAAGCCGCGCCCTTTGGCAAAAACAAAGTTCCGAAGGCTTTAAGGCCCTATGCGTTTTGGCGGGAATCATAATTCCGGGCGCGGCGGTCTTGGCCTTGAGCAGATTTAAAATCCGCCCAAGCAAGCCCTGCGTTGACAAGCTTTATTAGGAAGCCAAATGCTCTCTGGCCAACGAGCTGATTTCGTCGGCCATTTTCATAAGGGTCACTTGTTTTTGAACGCCGCCCATTTCCCAAGCGACGCGGGGCATTCCGTAAACAATGCTTGAGTCTTCGTCCTGGCCCAAAGTCCAAGCGCCTTGGCGCCTCATTTCGGCAAGCTCAGCGGCGCCGTCCCGGCCCATTCCTGTCATGATCACGCCAAGAGCCCGATTTTTGTAAACCTTGGCGATTGACTCGAACATGACGTCGGCGGAAGGCCTGTGTCCGTTTCTCTGGGGATCGTGGGTCAAGTGAATCACTCTCTCAGGGCCTTTTTCAACTACCGTTATATGATTGTCGCCGGGCGCGATGTAAATGTGCCCGCCAAGGATTTTCTCCCCTTCCTCCGCCTCTTTTACGGACAAGGGGCAAATCTTGTCCAAGCTTTCGGCAAAGGCCTTGGTAAAGCCTTTGGGCATGTGCTGAACCACAAGAATGGGCTGCTTTAGACGAGGGTCTATCATCTTGAAAACGTCCCGCAAGGCGTTGGGACCGCCGGTGGAAATGCCGATGGCGATGACGTCAATGTTTCCGCCTTCTCTAATCGGAGTGACAACGACCGGCTCCTTTCTTTCCACAGTGTTGAAGCTGACGATTTGAGCCTTGTCCAATTTTGGCTTTTGAACAGGAGCGTTGTCGTCGGCCTTTTTGTTGGCCACAAAAGACTCGGCCTTAAGAAGCTTTCTTTGCTTTTGGAAAAATTCAGGTATGTAAGGAATCTTTCCTTGGCGGCGCGCGTATTGAGAGCCGTAAGAGGCCAGCATGTCAATCAACTGGTCGGCCACTTCGGAGATGTCGGCCGAAACGGAACCGGACGGCTTTGTGATAAAGTCGGCGGCGCCCAATTCCAAGGCCTGCATCGTTATGGCGGCGCCCTTTGTGGCCACGCTTGAAAGCACCACAACAGGAACCTTGATTTTCTTTTCTTTTCTGGCCTTGAGGAATTCTATGCCGTTCATTATCGGCATCTCAATGTCAAGAACCATTATGTCAGGATTGGTTTCGGCGATTTTTTCCAAGGCCATTTGACCGTTGGAAGCCTTGCCTACAACCTTCATTCCTTCAGTTCCGTCTATAATCCGACCAATCAGATTCCTCATCAACGCGGAATCGTCGCAAATCAATACTGATATGTCGTCCATTTTATTCCCACCTTGCTATTTGACTTGCTTTTGATAGAAGCAAGCCCAATCCGTCTTTAGAAATTCAAAGTTAGTCTTCATTCCAAACAAGGACTCGGAATGTCCGATGAACAAGTAGGAATGAGGGGCCAACGCGTCCCAGAAGTGGTTGATCACCCTAAGCTGGGCCGGCTCGTCAAAGTAAATCAAAACGTTTCGGCAAAAAACAATGTCAAGGTTCCGCATCCCGCTGTCATTTTTTAGGTTGTGGTAGTCAAAGCGGATTGTGTCCATAAGGTCTTTGTTGGCTTGATAGCCGTCGGGAGTCTTTGTGAAAAAGCGCTGCAAGTATTTGTCGGGGATGCCGCCAATTCTGGCGTTGGGATAAAAGCCCTGCTTTCCAACCATCAAGGACTTGAGGGAAAGGTCCGAGGCCGTGATTTGAAACGTATACGGAAAAGGCAAGATATCCTTTAAAATCATGGCGATTGTATAGGGCTCTTCGCCGGTGGAGCAGCCAGCGCTCCACACCTTGACAACCTTGTTTCCTGTCTTTTTCTTTTCTTCCAAAATATGGGGAATGACATAGTTTATAAGAGCGTCAAAGTGCGGCTGGTTGCGGAAAAAGCGGGTCAAGTTGGTTGTGACCGCGTCCAACATGACTTTCATTTCTTCGCGGTTTGAGATTATGAGCTTGTAGTAGTCGTCAATAGAAGCGAGTTTTTTTTCTCTCAAGCGCTCCTTTAAACGGCTGTCCAACACCGAACGGTTGGTGGCGGAAAAAGTGATTCCGCACTCGTCATAAATAGTCTTTCTAAATCGGTCAAATTGTTCGTCTGTCAATAAATCAGCCATAATAAACGATTATATAACAAAAATAAAAAAAAGTAAATGAAAATTTTCATTATTTTTCAGCCTAAAAAAAAAGGCCCTTTTTCCGCCTTTTCCGCAAAAAAACGACCAAGACGCCGCCTTTCACGCCAAAAGGCCCACAGGCCTCCTGTAATCCACCGCTTCCGCCATGTGAGCGGCCTCTATCATTTCGCTTCCATCCATGTCGGCTATGGTCCTGGCCACTTTCTTGCAGGAAGCGGCGGCCCTGGGAGAAAGGTCAAGGCGCTGGACGGCGCTTTCAAGGCTCAAGGCCGCCTCCTCCGAAAGCTTGCAAAAGGCCGCGCTTTCCTCAGGCCCAAGGCGGGCGTTTTTCACCACTTGCCTGGACCGCTGGATTTTGACCGCCCGAGCCACTTTTAGGCGCAAGTCCCTTGTGGAGCACGGGCTTCTTCTTTCCTCTTCGTCTTGGTCAGGAACGTCCACCTTTACCCGCAAGTCCATTCTGTCCATAAGGGGCGCGGAAAACTTTCTCCAATAAAGCTCCACCGCGCGGCCGGAGCAAAGGCAGATTTTTTTGTCGGAACCGTAGTTTCCGCAAGGGCAAGGGTTTGCGGCCATCAAAAGCTGAAAGGCCGCGGGATAGGCCGCCGTCCGGCCGGCGCGGCTCAAAGTCACCCTTCCGCTTTCAAGGGGAACCCTAAGCATTTGAAGGACGCTCGACCTAAATTCCGCCGCCTCGTCCAAGAACAAGACGCCGTTGTGGGCCAAAGAAATTTCTCCCGGCCTGCAAGACGAGCCGCCGCCGCAAAGGCCTTCAAGACTTGAGCTCATGTGGGGCTGCCTAAAGGGCGGCGTCCTTAACAGGCCCTTTCCTTGGGGAATCAAGCCCGCGATGGAATGGATTCTAGTGACGCTTCTGGCCTCTTCCTCGGTAAGAAGGGGAAGAAGCGAAGGAAATCGCTGCATGGCCAAAGTCTTTCCGCAGCCGGGAGGCCCGTAGGCAAGCAAATTGTGGCCGCCCGCCGCCGCTATTTGGCAGGCCCTGACCAATTCCTTTTGGCCAAAAACTTCGTCAAAGGCGCAGCCTTCCTCCACAGGCGGAAAAAGAACGCCTTCAATTTCTTCGCATCCTTCCGGCGCGGAATCGTCCCCGGAGCGCCTTCCGTTGGAATAAAGGCTTTCGTCAAAAAGCGCGGCGCAGGCTTCCCTTAAATTTTTCGCTCCAAAAACTTTCATTCCTGGAACGTCCATGGCCTCAAGAGCGTTGGCGCTGGGAAGGACGCAAAGAGAAATGCCTTGGGCGGCGGCGGAAGAAGCCGCGGCGTGAATGCCTCGGACAGGCCTTAGGGCGCCGGAAAGCTCAAGCTCGCCCAAGACCAAAAGTTTTTTTTCAAGGGGAACAGTGTTCTTGGCCTTTTGTCCTTGGGAAAAAGCCCCGCCCGAAGCGCATAGAACGCCCAAGGCCAAGGGCAAGTCAAAGCCCGCGCCCTCTTTTTTTAGGTCCGCGGGAGAAAGGCTTATCAAAACCCTTTCGGGCGGAAATTCAAAGCCGGAATTTCTTATGGCGCTTTTCACCCGCTCCCGGCTTTCCCTGACGGCACCGTCCGCCAAGCCCACAATGTCCACGGCCGGAATGCCCCGCCTTATGTCAACTTCGACGGAAACCAAATTCCCTTCGTATCCAAAGGGACTAAAAGAATAAATCTTCATAAAATTTACCTCTACAATAAGATATAAATTTTATGCAAAAAATTATCCTTTTTTTTTAGAAAAAAGCAAAAAAAAATAAAAAAAATTGTTTTTTTATTTTTTTAGATTGGGCAAAAGCTCGTCATAGTAAAAGCGGTCGGAAATTTTATAGCCGCCGGCGGTGACTCCCAGCTTTCTGTCGGCGCGGACGTTTGGGCCGTGAAAGTCGCTTCCGGCAGTGACAAAAAATCCCAGTTCCCGAGCCATGGCCTCAAGGCGGCGGCAGTCGTTTTCCTTGGCGCCGGGGTGCCAGGCCTCAAGGCCCAAGACTCCCCTTTCCTTGATTGACCGCAAAACGCCTTCTATTTTTCCCCAGCCCACATAAAGGGACATGGGATGCGCTATGACAGGAAGGCCTCCGGAATCCAAGACCGCGGCCACGGCGTCCTCAAGGGCGGCGCCTTCAAAATCCACAAAAAAGGGAGTTCCTTTTGAAAGATACTTGTCAAAAGCCGCCTGCCTGTTTCGGACAATTTTCTTTTCAAGCAAGTAGGCAGCCATGTGGGGCCGGCCCAAAGTGTCTTCGGCGTGGCCATTTCCCTGCGTTTGGACAAATTCTTGGTAGTCCGCGTCAAGGCCGTCGTTTTGAAGGGCTTTGAAAATCTTTTTGTTCCGCTCCACCCGATTTTCTTTCAGGCGGCCAAGCAAGGCTTTCATGGAAGGCGCCGCTTCTTTTAAGGCCAAACCCAAAAGGTGAAACTCTCCCGTGGGCCATTGGACATTTATTTCTATTCCGGGAACAAAGTCGATTCCGGCTTTTTTGGCCGCCGCCTTTCCTTCCTCAATGCCGTCCAAGGTGTCGTGGTCGGTCAAGGCCAAAAGGCAAAGGCCCCTTTCCTTGGCAAGAAAAACTAGGCTTGAAGGGGAAAGCTCTCCGTCCGAAGCCGTTGAATGGGAATGCAAATCCAGCATTCTTTCATTGTAACGAAAAAAGGCGGCCGCCTCAATTATTTTTCGCTTTTTTATAAAAAAATGTAGATTTTTTTTAAGCCATGCGCTATACTATCGGAATATAGGACGAGAAATATGCCCAAGGCGATGCAATACAATAAAGGCTCCATCATTTACTTTGAAAATGACAGAGACGAAAGAATTTTCATTCTCCAAAAAGGCGTGGTGATTTTGACCACTACCGACGAAGAAAGCGGCGGAACTGAAACCCAACAGCTTTCCAACGGAGAATTCTTTGGAGTCAAATCCGCGCTGGGCCACTTTCCCCGGGAAGAAACGGCCACTGTCCTACAAGACGCGGTCGCCATTTCCATGACTGTCCAAGAATTTGAAAACATTTTCAGCAACAACAAGCAAGTCGTATACAAAATGCTCCGCGTCTTTTCCGGCCAATTAAGGCAGGTTCACAAAAAGACCCAGGCGCTCTTGCAAAACGACGACGACTCAAACCAGCAGGGCGGAATGTTCGCCGTGGCAAAAAGTTTTTTTAACGACCAAAACTACCGCGCTTGTTGCGATGTGTGCATAAAGTATTTGACCCACTTTCCCACAGCATACGACAAAGACCAAGTGGCCAAGCTTTACGCCGACGCAAAACTAAGACACGAAAAGCTAAGCTCAAAAAGGCCTCAAGCCGCCTCGGCTCCCGTCAACAGCGCGGGCGCCTTAAAGCAGTTCATGCTTCCGGCCTTTGAGCGCTTTCAAAAAAAATACGAGCCTGACCAAGTGATTATTTGCGAATTTGAGCCGGGCGACTCTTTTTACTTGATTCAAAGCGGCGAAGTCCAGCTTGTCAAATGCGTCAACGGCGTCAAGAAAAATCTGGACATTCTAAAGCCCGGCGAATTCTTTGGCGAGATGGCCATTTTGGACAACTCCCCCCGCTCGGCCACTTGCATGGCCATCGGCCAAGTGGAATGCCTTGAGTTCAACAAGGCCAACTTTGAGGTTTTGGTCACCGGAAACCCGCAAATCGCCATTGTTTTGCTTAAGCTTTTTTGCAAGCGCATTTACGACCAAAAGCGCCGCCTAAAGATTTTGACAATAAAGGATCCCACCGCCCGCATCGCGGACACTTTCTGCATGTTCGACGAAATGAACCCGTCGCTAAAGGCCGGCGAAAAATCCCGCCGCTTCAACATAACCCAAGCGGACATCACAAGCTGGTCAGGACTTCCTTCGGCGGTGGTTCAAGAGGAAATGCACAAATTCACTTCCGGCGGAAAAGTCCAAGTCTTTGACAATTACATGATTGTGACCAACATCAACGACATGCGCCGCACTGTGGAATTTAAGAGCGTTCAAAGAAAGTAAGGCGCCTTAATAAGAAGACACGTCCCGGCCGTTGGGATTTTCCTGCTTCCATTTTTTGCACTTTTCAAGCAAAACTTCCTTCACCTTGTCTGTCACCGTCGTGTAAATGCGAGCCCGCACTTTTTCGGCCACGCTTTCGTCAAGGCCCGGCTGTCCGTTTGACTTTAGCATCAAGTAAACTTGCAAGGTTTTTCCGTCGCCGATTTCCCGCTGAATCACAAGGTTTGCGGGAACCTTAAAGCGCATTCCCCTAAAGGTCACGGTTATTTCTGGAATCCTTGAATAAATGGGAATGTCAGGAAAGGTATACTGCGGGTCAGGAATAAATGAAAAATGGCTTACAGAAATGTCCGAAACATGGCCTTTCACCACAACGCCTTGGTAAATGAAGTTGGCCGAAGCGGAAGAATCGCAGATGGCGCGGACGCTCTTTCGGCGGCCGCAGGCTTGGTTTGCGAACATAACCTTGTCGATTATGGAAAAATTTTTTAACTTGTTGTATTCAAGCTCAATGCAGCCGCACTGAAGGCCCAAATCAAAGAGGTAGTATTTTTCAAGGGCGGACTTTTGCTCTTGGTTTCTTCCCTTTGCGTAAAGGACTCCCAAAAGCGCCCTGCCCTGAAACGACTCTTGAACATATTTTATGAATTTTCCCCAGTCAACGCCAACGGCGGAGTCGATGAAGAAAAAAAGGATTGAGTCAGGGCAGGTTTCGATTATGATTCTAACCTGCTCGTATAGCGGATAAAAGCGGAAGTCTTTTATGATGTAAGCTTCGTAGCCCCTGGACAAAAAATCTTCCAAGTAGGATTCCGGCAAAAAGGTTGTGTCCGGAGCGATAAAGAAAGTTTTTCTGCCCTCTATCTCTGTCTGCGCTTCCATAAACTCCTCCTGACAGTCCTTTTCCGAACCCCGACATTAAAAACTGCGTTGCTGGCAAGCCCCGCGCGGCTTAAAACTCGACAAGCTAAAAAACGCGCAAGCTTAAAATCTCGCCGCTGACCAATCCCTTTCGAGTTTCGCAAGGCGAAACTCGACATTAAAAATTGCGAAGCAATTTTTAATCACATCCCATAAGTGGCGATGAAAACGCCGGCGGCGATGGCGGTTCCAATTACGCCCGAAACGTTGGGGCCCATGGCGTGCATCAAAATGAAGTTGGACGGATCGTATTCCAGGCCCACCTTGTTTGAAACGCGCGCGGCCATCGGAACGGCGGAAACTCCCGCGCTTCCTATAAGCGGATTGATTTTCTTTTTTAGGAACAAGTTCATAATCTTGGCCATAATCAAGCCGCCGGCGGTGGCCACGCAGAAGGCCACCAAGCCCAAAACGATGATTCCAAGGGACTTGGAGTTCATAATCTTTTCGGGAGTCATTTGGCTTCCAACGCCCAAAGAAAGCAAGATTGAAACGATGTTCATAAGCTCGTTTTCCATGGTCTTTGAAAGGCGCTCAACCACTCCGCACTGCTTGACAAAGTTTCCAAAGGCAAGCATTCCGATAAGGGGCGCGGCCGGCGGCAAGAGCAAGATTGTGATGAACAAAAGCATAATCGGGAACAAGATTTTTTCAGTCTTGGAAACAGGCCGCTGCTGCTCCATCTTTATCTTGCGCTCTTTTTCTGTGGTCAAAGCCTTCATAATCGGGGGCTGAATCATGGGAACCAAGGCCATGTAGGAATAGGCCGCCACCGCGATTACCGCCATCATGTGGGGAGCCAGCTTTCCTGAAACGTAAATGCTGGTCGGTCCGTCCGCGCCGCCGATGATGGCTATGGCGCTGGCTTCCATCATGTTGTAGTCAACGTTGATTCCAGGAATCAAGTTCATCATGGCCACGCCAAAAAGGGTGAAGAAGACGCCCAACTGAGCGGCGCCTCCAAGCAAGGCCATCTTTGGGTTTGCGATAAGGGGGCCAAAGTCGGTCATCGCTCCAATTCCCATAAAAATCAACATGGGGAAAAATTCGTTTCCGACGCCGGCGGAATAAATTATGTAGAGCATTCCGTGGGGCGCCTCTCCCATTCCCGCTCCGGGAATGTTCACCAAAATCGTGCCAAAGCCGATCGGGATAAGCAAAAGCGGCTCAAAGCCCTTTCCGACCGCAAGGTATACGATAAGGAAACCGATGGCGATCATAAAAAGCTTTTGCCAGCCGGGAACAATCACGTCGGCGAAGGGATCGACAGCCTCGGCTTTGGCTTCGGCGGCCTTCTCCGCTTTTTCGGCGGCGACTTCCGAGGCCGTGGGCGTGTGGATGATTTTATAGATGCCTGTGTTCTTCCAAATGTTGGAAAGGAAGGCTTTCACGCTGATGTTGGGAACTTTTTCAGAGCCCTTTATAACCCGCTGCAAGCCTGTTCCCGTGGAATAGGAGGCTTGGGCGGAAGAGTCGCTTTGGGCTTTGACGGCGGGCTTCACAAAGAAAGACACCGCCATCGCCACGAACATTATGGCGAAGGTGGCCTTTATAATTTGCGCTTTGTTTCTAGTCATTTCCATTTTGTTGTCCTTACCTTATCTCGGCGATGGCTTGTCCGGCGGAAATCTGGCTTCCTGTGGCGGCAAGAAAGTGGACGCTTCCGGCGCTTCCGGCCTTGATTTCAAGCTCCATCTTCATGGATTCCACGATGATAATCGTCGTGTCGGCCTTTACGGCGGCTCCTTCGGCCACGGCGTACTTAAGAAGAGTTCCGGCTACCGGAGCGTTGACAGGCTTTCCCGTAACGGCTCCGCCGTTACTTACCGGAATTGCCGGCGCAATTCCGGCGGAATTTTGCGTAGGAGCGGGAGCTGCGGGAGCGGCTTGGGGAGCCGGGGCCGCCACCGCGACTCCGCCCAAAGTGGCCAAAACCTGTCCGGCCTGGATTTGCGTTCCGGGCTGGACTGTAAAGTTAATCGTTCCGCTTTCGGGAGCCTTTACCTCAAGCTCCATCTTCATTGACTCAATCATGATTACGGTGTCGCCCTTCTTTACAGAAGATCCGGCGGCGGCCACGTGGCGGAGCAATGTTCCGGCGACGGGAGCCTTTACCTCAACTCCACCTGTAACTGCGGGAGCGCCGGCCGGCGCAATTCCGGCGGAATTTTGTGTAGAAGCGGGGCCAAAGGCGACATTGTATGAAGTTCCGTTCACTGTGACATTAGAGCCTGAGGCGCTGACGTTGTAAGGAGTTCCGTTTACTGTGACAGTCCAAGGTCCGTTAGAGGGAGCGGCCGCCGCGGCGGGGGCTTCCTTCTTTCCGAATGTCTTTTCAGCGTCCACCGGGCCTTTTGAGCGCTCGGCGAAGAACTTGGGCGCGACGTTGGGGAACATGGCGTATGTAAGCGCGTCCTCGACCGATCCGTTTCCGCCGTTCTTCTTTGACTCTTCCATCATTTTGTCCCACTCAGGCGGAATCTCGTCGGCGGGGCGGCAGGTCATAACCTTTTCCATGTTGTTCTGCTGCAAGGCCTTCTGGACCAATTCAGGATTGGCGTCCGTGGGAAGCTTTCCAAAGCGGCCTGTGATGAGGTTTCTAAAGTCCTGGGTCATCGTCTTGTAGCGGCCCATCAAAACGTTCATTACGGCCTGAGTTCCTACAATCTGAGATGTGGGGGTCACAAGGGGAACATAGCCCGCGTCCTTGTGTACAAGGGGAAGCTCGGCCAAAACTTGGTCCATCTTGTCGGCGGCGTTCTGCTGCTTGAGCTGGCTTTCAAGGTTTGAAAGCATTCCGCCTGGAACCTGAGAAAGCAAGATGCGGGTGTCCGCTCCAAGGAAAGAAGACTCCAAAGAGGCGTAGTGCTTTCGGACTTCGCGGAAGTAGGCCGCGATTTCAAGCAAGGCCTTTGTGTCCAAGCCTGTGTCGCGTTCGGTTCCCTTTAGCATCTCAACGACTGTCTCTGTCGGAGAGTGGCTGGTTCCCATTGACATAGAAGAAATCGCCGTGTCCAAAATGTCGGCTCCGGCTTCCGCGCCTTTTAGCAAAGTGGCCACGGAAAGGCCTGTAGTGGCGTGGGTGTGGATTTCAACCGGAAGGTCAACCTTGGCCTTGATCGCCTTTACCAAGTCGTAGGCCGCGTAAGGCTTTAAAAGGCCGGACATGTCTTTTATGCAGATTGAGTCGGCGCCAAAGTCGGCGTAAGTCTTGGCAAGCTCCGCGTATTTTTCGATTGTGTGAAAGGGAGTGACGGCGTAAGAGATGGCCATCTGAACGTGCTTTCCAGTCTTTTTGGCGGCCTTTGTGGCGCATTCCATGTTGCGGGGATCGTTGCAGGCGTCAAAAATGCGGAACACGTCGATTCCGTTTTTGGCGGCGGTCTCAACAAATTTTTCAACCACGTCGTCGGCGTAGTGGCGGTAGCCCAAAAGGTTCTGGGCGCGCAAAAGCATCATGATCTTTGAGTTGGGAAGCGCGGCGTGAAGCTTTCTCAAGCGCTCCCAAGGGTCTTCGTTCAAAAAGCGGATGCAGGAGTCGTAAGTGGCTCCGCCCCAACCTTCCACGGCCCAATAGCCGATTTTGTCAAGCTTGTCGCAAATGGGAAGCATGTCCGCCGTTGTCATGCGGGTCGCGTGAAGGGACTGGTGCGCGTCGCGAATCGCAAGTTCTGAAATCTGTATTTTTCTAGCCATTTTATTCTCCTTATATATCAGCTATGTTATCCAAATTAAAAATTACAAGTCGCCCTTGGCCTTTAGCGCGGCGGCGATGGCGGCCACGACAGCCTTTTGGTCGGCTTGCGGAGCGCTCGGGGCGGCGGCAGAAGCCGTGGATGCCGGCTTTGGCTCGTCTTTGTCCAATTTTAAAGCGTGAAGAACAGCGCGCAAAAGATACATGCACGCAATCATAATAATCAAAAAACTGAATACAACGCCCATTCCAAGGAGCGTCAGGATTCCGCTTTGCCCGAGCATTTGCTCTACGTTCATAATTCCCCCAAAGTAAAAATTTTAAAAAACCTAGCGCGTTTATTCTAATGAAAGTCAAAACTTTTTTCAATAGAAATTGAGCGGAAAATTAAATCCAAAAACAAAAAAACGCTCCAAAGGCTAAAAGCGCCAAAAAGTTTCCTTCGCGGAACTGGGGCCTTGGCCCTGAGCCCTTGACAAAATCACAAAAAATGTCATATTATAACAGAGCCGACAGAAAATGGCCGGCTCGCAATTTTTGAGAGGTTTTTATGGAATACAATCTTGAAAAACAGCACGCAAAAGGAAAGCTTCACGCGATTGAAAGAATCGCCGCCCTTTGCGACAAGGACTCGTTCAAGGAAATTTATTCAGGAGTCCGCCACAATTGTTCCAGCTTTGGAATGGAAAAGAAAGACATTCCCTACGACGGCGTTATAACCGGCTTTGGAAAAATCAACGGAAAGAAAGTGGCCGTATACGCCCAGGACTTCACCGTTCAGGGCGGCTCCCTTGGCCTTATGCACGGAGAGAAAATCGCCGAAATCATTGACCTTGCCATCAAAGCCCGCTGCCCAGTCATCGGCATAAACGATTCGGGCGGAGCGAGAATTCAGGAAGGCGTTGAAGCCTTGCGGGGATACGGCGACTTGTTCTACCAAAATGTCCGCGCTTCAGGAAGCGTTCCCCAGATTTCAATCGTGGCCGGCCCTTGCGCCGGCGGCGCCGTTTATTCGCCGGGATTGACCGACTTTATTTTTGCCGTTGACAAAATCAGCCAGCTTTTCATCACCGGCCCCAAGGTCGTCAAAAGCGTAATGTTCATGGACATCAGCGCCGAGGACTTGGGAGGCGCGGCAATCCATTCCCAAAAGTCAGGAGTCGCGCACTTTAGGGCCCAAAGCGAAAAGGAATGCTATGAAAGCGTCCGAAAGCTTTTGGACTACATTCCCCACTACTACGGAGAGGAAATCGTTCAAGCCGCCAAGTTCCGCTTTGACGAACATAAAAAGGCCAAGGACATTGAGACAATCCTTCCTGAAAATCCCCGCGCCGGCTACGACATCCGCCGCGTGATTGAAGACGTAACCGACGACGAAAGTTTCTTTGAAGTTTCAAAAGAGTTCGCCATAAACTGCGTTGTGGGCTTTGCCAAAGTGGAAGGCCGCACGGTCGGAATCATCGCCAACAATCCCAGCGGAATCGGCGGCGTCCTTGACTGCGACGCTTCCGACAAAATCGCGCGGCACGTTCGCTACTGCGACTCATTCAACATTCCCCTTTTGACGTTCGTTGACGTGCCCGGCTTTATTCCCGGACCGCAAGAAGAGCAAAAGGGAATCATTCGCCACGGCGCCAAGGTAATTTACGCCTACTCCGAGGCCACTGTTCCCAAAATCACTGTCATCACAAGAAAGGCCTACGGCGGCGCCTACATCGCCATGTGCTCCAAGCATTTGGGCGCGGACTTTGTTTACGCTTGGCCCAAGGCCGAGATTGCCGTTATGGGAGCGGAAGGAGCCATCGGAATTTTATACGCCAAGGAATTGGCCGACCCGTCAAAGGCGCAGGAAGTGGCGCAAAAGAGCGAGGAATACAAGAACGAAATTATGACTCCAAAAATCGCGGCCAAGCGGGGCTATGTAAGCGAAGTCATCGAGCCAAAAGAAACAAGAGCCCGCGTGGCGTCAAGCCTTGAGTTCCTGCTTGAAAAGAAGGCCTTTGACAGCGTTTGCAAAAAGCACGGCAACACGCCATTGTAATAACAAAAAAAAGCTCTCACGGAAATCCGAACGGCTGCGAACGAGGTACTTTTAGGGCAAAGAGATTAGCTTAACGTGTCCTAAGTTCGCCCCGCTCGGTCTTTCCGCCGCGCTTTTTTTATTGTTTCAAAACAGCCGATGTTTTTTTTTAGCTTAGTTCGTTAGCAACACAAACAAAGAATTTTCCGAAAGGAAATATTTTTCAAACGCGCCGCGCATGTCTTGGGCTGTCACGGCGCGTATTTTTTTTGGCTTATTCAAAAAGGCCTTGGCGTCTCCCTGATAATAGATTGAAGAAATCATTTGTTCCAAAGAAGCGCCGGCGTTTTGTGAGGCGCCAATCACTCTGGAAACGTAAATGTTTTTGTAAATGTCAAGAAGGCCCTGCAACTCGCTCTCCTGGGGAAAAGACTTCAAGGCGCCTTTAACCATTTCCTCAATGTCCCGGCCTTCTTTTTTTCCCGAAGCGACAATCAAGGCAAGACTTTGCTTTCCGTTAAGAACCGCCGTTCCGCAATAAAAGGCCGCCTTTTGCCGCTCAACCAATTCCCTTGAAAGAAGAGAGTCCAGCGCCAGCGTGGAAAGCGCGAAAGCCTCGTAGTCCTCGTCTCCTCTGCTTGGGCAGGCAAAGCAAAGGGCCCAATGATAATCCCCGCCCGCAAATTCCGAGCGCAATTCTTGCCGGCTTTCTCCTTTTATGGCTGGAGAAGGAATCGCGGGGAAAGTCCAAGGCTCGCGGGAAATGCCGCCAAAAGCGCTTTCCAGCTCTTCAAGAAGCTTTTGCGAGCGCGCCTCAAACAAATTGGCGTCGCTCTTTTTTTTCCCCTTGGATTTTTTGTCGGACTTTTCCTTGTATGAAAAATTTCCTGCGGCCACGATTGATATTCTGGAAGCGTTCAGCAAAGCCGAAAGATGTTTTTCAATGTCGTATTCGGAAACCCGGCTTGTGGGCTTGTAATAAATTCCGTCTCTGTAAGGAGAGTCGCTCCAAACTTTTTTCTGAATCTCGTCCAAAATTTCAAAGCGGGGATTTTCGCTTCTTGAAAGGGAGGCGCTGGCGGCGGCGGCTTCTTTTTTTAGATAGTCGTCGTGGCTGTATTTTGGAGAAAGAATTGAATCCTTAAAAAATTGAAGGCTTTTAAAAAAGTCGGAGGCGGCGGCGCTAAAGCCGTAATAGCTGAAATCGTTTTGACAGGCCGAAATTGAAAAGTATTGGCCGCGGGCAAGGCGCTCCTTTATGTCAGGATTTGACTCGCCCAAAAGGTCAAAGACAAGAAGTTCCATTCCGCTTTTTCCCTTGGGGCATGCCGAAGCGCCTCCCGAAAACACAAGGCGCAGCTCTATGTTTTTTTCAAAGGGAATGTTTTTTATCGCCACAGGAATTCCGTTTGAAAGCGCGGATTCCTTAAATTGCGAAATGTTTTCCTCGTAAAAAAAATCGTCCTTGGGCTTGGGCCTTTTGTTGGAGGCGCAAGAAAAAAAAGCCGTCCCAAAAATGAGAAATGCCGCCAAAGGCGCGAAAATCCGCAAACAAAAGGGCCGCCTCAATTTTTGCGCCCCGCCTGCAAGTCAATTTCAAGCAACAAGGGGGCGTGGTCCGGCCGGGCGCCGGAATCCATAATCTCCGAGCGGGAAACCTTGTCCGCCGCCCGCTGGCTTGTCAAAAAGTAGTCGATTCTCCAGCCCGCGTTGTTGGCCTTGGCAGTGGTTATTCTTTGCGACCACCAGGAATAGGCTCCCTTTACGTCTCCGTGAACTTTTCTAAAAGTGTCCAAAAAGCCCCTGTCAAGCAAGGCGGCAAAGTCCGAGCGCTCCTCTTCGGTAAAGCCTGCAGAAAAATGGTTTGAGTCTGGATTGGCCAAATCAATTTCTTTGTGGGCCACGTTAAAGTCGCCGCACGCGACGACAATTTTTTTTTGGTCAAGGGAAGAAAGATAGTCGGCGAATTTTTTGTCCCATTCCTGCCGTTGGGAAAGGCGCTTTAGGCCGTCGCCAGAATTTGGGGTGTACACTTGGACAAAGAAAAAGTTTTTGCATTCAAGCGTTATGATACGCCCTTCCATATCCATTGTGTCAGGAGCGCCGATTTTTGGAAAGCTTGCGGCGGCCACAATTCCTTTTTTGTATAGGGTGAGCGTTCCGGCGTAGCCTTTTTTTGCAGGCGGAAGTGAGGAAACAAAAACATATTCGTAGTCGGGAAAAAAATCAGCCAAAGCCTTTTTGTGGGCTGGAAGAAGTCCGGCCTCCCCCAGCTTTGTTTCCTGCAAGGCGATGAAATCCGCGTTTTGGCCGGCGATTTTTTTTATGACTTCCCGCGACTGCTGGGAACGGGGGCTGTTTCCCGTAAGAGCCGCGTTCAAAGAATCTATGTTCCAAGAAATGAATTTCATAAAGGAATTATAGCAAAGGCGGAACAAAAATGCAACAAAGGGCGCTCGCGAGAGCGCGGTTTTATAATTTTCCTATAGCAAAACAAACGGCAAAATAAAATATGTAACCTTTTTTTGGCCAAGAGGTTTATTTTACGAGCGCGGGACAAGAGCCCCGAACTCAAAGCGGCGAAAAAAGCCGCATCCTCCTCTCCTTTTTTTGCCCTTTCGTCCGTTGGACGAAAGGGCTTTTTAGCGGCAAAAACAAAAGTTCGCAAGCCAAAAAACGGATAGATTGCCGCATACGGTCGGACAAGTCCGCCGTTTTGCTAAGTTGAACCTATTTTACTTGCGCTCTTGCGAGCGCAGTTGAATCGCTTCCTATAGCAAAATTAGCGTAGCGACATACCGTTCCTACTGATTTAGCTCCGAGACTACGGCCGCTATTGCCAGTTGTCCGCGCGAGCGGACACGTAAATATTACCACTAGCAAAAGCCGCCGTTTCAAGGTTTGTCATTGATTTAGCGCCGAGACTACGGCGGCTATTCCCGCGCGGCCTACATTGCTTGAGCGGCCGACGCCCCAAACTTGGCTTCCGTCCTCTTTGGTAATTTGAACGTAGCCCATGGCCTTGGCGTCGTTTCCGCTTCCGATGCTGTGCTCGTGAAAGCTTGTGATGTTGAACTTAGGCGCGGGGGTCTGCTTTAGCGCGTTCACAAAAGCGTCAAGAGGTCCGTTTCCTTGGGCGCTAATCTTGTATTTTTGTCCGTTGTAAACAATGTCGGCGTTGCACAAAACCCGCTCTTCGCTTTCCGCTCCAGTGGCGCCCTCCAAGTGGGTTTCCACCAGTTCCTCAATTTTAAGGGGATAGACAAGGCCAATCCACTTCTTTTCAAAAATGTCCTTGATTTCTTCGGGCTTAAGCTCCCGCTGGGCTTTGTCGGCCGCGTCCTTGACCGCCGCGCCGATAACTGGGTGCATGGCCTTGGGCGGCTGGATTCCAAAGTCGCTTTCCAAAATAAAGGCCGCGCCGCCCTTTCCGCTTTGGGAATTAATTCTGATGATGCCTTCGTATTGGCGGCCGATGTCGTGGGGGTCAATGGGCAAATACGGAACGTCCCAAACGGCGTTTTTGTCCATGGAGGCTCTGGCGGCCATTCCCTTTCTAATGGCGTCCTGGTGGCTTCCGCTAAAGGCCGTGTAAACCAGCTCGCCGGAATAAGGCGTTCTGGGATGAATCAGCATTCCAGTAAGGCGCTGGTAGGCCTCCGCCAAAGCGGGAATGTTTGTCAAATCCAGCCGGGGATCAACGCCGTGGCTATACATGTTCAGCGCCACAACAACAACGTCAAGGTTTCCGGTGCGCTCGCCGTTACCGAACAAGGTTCCCTCAACGCGGTCGGCGCCGGCCAAAAGGCCCAACTCGCAAGTGGCCACGCCTTCGCCCCGGTCGTTGTGGGGGTGCAGGCTTACGATTACATTTTCCCGGCCGCTTATGTTGCGGCAAAAATATTCTATTTGGTCGGCGAAAGTGCTGGGAAGAGCGCATTCCACCGTGGTGGGCAGGTTCAAGATAATCTTGTTGTCCGGAGTCGGGCCCCATTCGTTTTTGACGGCCTCGCAAACTTCAACCGCGTATTCAATTTCAGTGTTTGAAAAGCTTTCGGGAGAATACTCAAGCTGAATCTTCATTCCCTCGGCGTATTTCATGCAGTCCTTTATGCATTTCACGCCGTCAACCGCGATTTGCTTGATTTCTTCCTTTGACTTGTTGAAAGTGTATTTTCTCTGCGCCGGAGAAGTTGAGTTGTAAATGTGGAAAATCGCCTTGGGAAGTCCCCTTATGGCCTCAAAGGTTTTCTTGACCAAATGCTCCCGGGCCTGGCACAAAACCTGAATGGTCACATCGTCGGGGATTCGATTTTCTTCGATAAGGCGGCGCATGAAATTGTATTCAGTGTCGCTTGAAGAGGGAAAGCCCACTTCGATTTCCTTAAAGCCAACCTTTACAAGGAGATCAAAAAATTCTAGCTTTTGCTCGATGCCCATAGGGTTTACAAGGGCTTGGTTTCCGTCGCGAAGGTCAACGGAGCACCACGCGGGCGCCTTTGTTATCGCCGCGTCCGGCCACTTTCTGTTTTGAATGTTCACCTTTGGATACGGAACATACTTGCCTTTTGAATCCATAAACAACTCCCTAAAAAAAAAGACCGGCGTTGGTCGCCAGTCTTTGCGTTTTGCAAAATAATTTGGCGGCGCCTTTAACGATGGCTGTCCAAGAGAAGTCCTAGCAATAGCAAGAGCGCCGCGCCTTTCATTTTATTCCCTAAATCCTTGGTCGCGGTTAAAGCCGCCTTCCCTGTTAAAACGGGGCGGACGGGGCTTTCTTTCCTCGGCCACATTGACGCGAATTCTGCGTCCCTCAAATTCCTTTCCGTTCTGGGCTTCAATCGCCTTGTCGGCGGCGGCCTCGTCGGAAAGCTCCACAAAGCCAAAGCCCTTTGACTGGCCTGTGGCCCTGTCTTTGATTACAATCGCCGAAAGCACTTCTCCAAACTGGGAGAACAAGGCTGAAAGCGACTCTTCTGTAGTTGAATAGCTCAAATTTCCAACATAAAGTTTTTTTGCCATTTTTTTCCTTAGGCGCGATTTTAGCGTCTCTGACTATATTAGCGCCAAAGGCCTTTTTGGTCAACAGCCGCGAATCACCTTGAGCGGCGGTTCTTTTCCGGGTGCGACTCATAGTAAAGCCTTTTGTCGCCGTACATGTTTTCGTCGGCCTTGCGAAGGGCGACGCGGACGTTTTTTTTGCTGGCCTGAACGTCGCTTCCAAAGGCAAAGCTGACATTCTTGTATTTTTTGGCGGCCTTCCTAGCCTTCTGAACCCGCAAGTCAAGCTCTTCTTTGGCGACGCCGGCGACGATGATAGAAAACTCGTCGCCGCCCGCCCTGAATATTTGGTCGTCGTCAAAAACTTCCCGCAAGGCCAAGGCCGCGTCTTTTAGGAGCGCGTCGCCCGCGTTGTGGCCTTCCTCGTCGTTTACGGTTTTAAGGCCGTTCAAGTCGGCGAAAACAACGCCCACAGAGCAATCCCCTTCTCCGCCGTCAGAGGCGCAAAGTCTGTCAACATAATTGTTCATTTCGTTGCGGTTCAAAACGCCGGTGAGCATGTCCTTGGAACTTAAAATTTTCAGCCTGTCCAAAAGCAAGTGGCTTCCCAGTTCCGAGCCAAGAATGAAGGTCGTCAGTTCCAAAGTTTCCTTAATCTTAACCGCGTTTCCCGCGTTGAAGTTAAGGACCCAAATGTAGCCCAGCAATTGTCCCCGGGACTTTAAGGGGAACAAGACAATTCTTGTGGCGCCGGCGAACTTTAGGGATTCAAACCAAGCGGGGTTCCGCTCCCGAACCACGTCCATGTCCTGCTCGTTTTTTACAATAAGGCAGTTGCTTCCGGCAATCGTAGATTCCCATGTTCTGACAAAATCGTAAAATTTTTCATCGACGAATTCGTTCATGGATTTTAGCCGGCTTCCCTCTTGCAAAGACTCTCCCAAGACGGAACAAGACTTTTCGTAATCGTCAACCGTAAGGACACAGCAATATTCCGCGTCGCAAAGTTTTCTTATGTCGCAAAGAACTTCGCCCATCGTCTTTACAAAATCCGTAGTTCCCCTAAGCTTCACGCAAGTTTCAAGAACGGCGGAAGCCATGTCGCCGGAAATGTTTGAAAGGCGGGAGGCTTGGGCCTCAAAATTTATTTCCATTATGTAAAGGCAATGGCAAATGTTTCCCTCGTCCGGCTCAAGGGGCAAAAAAGTCATGTTGAACCAAACGTCAAAGCGGTCTGGATGGACATAGGAATGAAGGCATTTTTTGTTCACGGCGGAACGGTAGCAAAAATCCTCAAAGTTCAAGTCGCGGGTAAGATAAGCCGTGTATTCGGAGTTGGGAACAAATTTGTCGGTGAGCATTTCGGTTCCTGGCGCGGGCTTTTCAATTGAATCTATGTAAGCCTTGTTTCCTGTGACAATTCTTATTTTTCCGGCGCGGCCTCCCTCAAGCCTTTCCACCGAAACGACGCACGCCATGGCGCCGATGCCGTCAACAACCTTTTGAAAATCCGCCATTCATTCCCCCTGATTATCTCGCCCCGTTCGACAAAGGCCTATTCCAAGTCTTCAAGGGAATAAATTTTTCCCTTTTGAACCTTGCCTGTCTTAAGCGCCTTGTCCAAGGCCAAAAGCGCCCTGACCGCTCCGATGGCAAAGCCCTGCCTGCTTCTGGCGCGGTGGGTTATTTCTATGGTGTCCGCCGGGCTGTCAAAGAAAACGGTGTGGGTTCCTGGAATGGAGCCGCACCTTGTGGAAGAAACATGAAGTTCCGAAGCGTCGGGCTTTTGATGGAAGGCGTCCACCACCATCTTTGTCTTTTTGGGATTTTCCGCCATAACCCGCCTGGCAATTTCCAGCGCGGTTCCGCTGGGGCTGTCGGCCTTTTGGCTGTGGTGGGCTTCCCAAATGGCGGTGTCGTATTCATCGTAGGAATTCATAAGGCGGACGGCCTCTTGGACGATTTTATAAAAAACGTTCACGCCGGTGGAAAAATTTGAGGAGCGGACAAGGGTTCCGCCTGTGGAAGCGCAAAGGCCGCCGATTTCTTTTTCTGAGTCGGCCCAACCCGTGGTTCCAACCACAAGGGGAAGCCCCAAGGGAACAAGAGCCTTAAGGTTTTGGACAACGGCGCTGGGATGGGTGAACTCAATCACGCCCTGGGCTCCGCTAGACTTTACGGCGCGGGCGGCTTCTTCAGCGTCCTTGTTCTTGACGTCGGCGTCAGCGGCAAAAGAATCCACTGTGACGCAAACCTCGTGGCCAAGGCTTACGGCCGCGTCCTTAATCATGTGTCCCATTTTTCCAAATCCCACCAAAGCGATTTTCATAATTCCTCCAGTACCGCTGTCCGCGCGAGTTTGGCTGCGAGCGCGGATGTTGCGGCTTATGCGGCAATCATATAATTTTAGGCTTGCCTTCGTTTAATCTTGCCGCTCAAAATACGCGGCGTGCAAAGTCTTAACGGCCTCGTCCCGCTGCTTGTCGTCAACCACCATGCTTATGTTCACCTTTGACGCGGCTTGGCTTATCATTTGGGGATTGATTTTAGCCTGGGCCAAAGCCTCAAGGCCGGTGGACAAAACTTCCGCCGACTTGGAGGCGTCGCAAATTACGGTGACAATGGCCTTTCCTGGCTTGGCCTCAACTTGGGCCACCCGGCGCAAGTCTTCCAGCAAGCCTGAAATGTCGGCCTTTGTGTTTATCGTAAGGGAAACGCTCACTTCGCTGGTGGCGATTACGTCAATGCTTATGTTCCACTTTAGGAACTGGTTGAAGATGTGGGCCAAAAAGCCCGCCGCGCCCAACATTCCGGCGCTTGTAATGTCAATGAGGGTCACGCCCTTTACGGCGGTGATGGCGCAAACTTTGGGAGCCTCGCCCTTTCGCCGGTAAACGATTATGGAGCCGGGGCTTTTTATGTTGTAGGAATTTTTCACGCGGACAGGAACGCCGGCCTTAAGGCAGGGAACCATGGATCTAGGATGCAAGACTTGGGCGCCGAACATGGCCAATTCCTGGGCCTCTTCGTAAGTGACTTCTGGAACCGTGCGGGCGGCCGCGCAAAGGCGGGGGTCGCTGGTCATAATGCCGTCAACGTCCTTCCATGTCTGGATTTCCTCGGCCTTCATGGCGCTTCCGATAATAGTGGCTGTAAGGTCGCTTCCGCCGCGGCCAAGGGTTGTGATGTTGCCCTTTTTGTCCTTGGCGATGAAGCCCGTGACAATGGGAATCTCGCCTGAGGCGCCGTCGGCGTAGGAAGCCAGTTCCATTGGAATGTTTTTCCAAACTTCGTCAAGCAATTCGGCGGCCATAAAATTTGAGTCGCTCACAATTCCCAAATCCCAAGCGTCAAAAAATTTGGCGGGAACATTTTGAGACTTTAAGTAGGCCGCCATCATTCTGACGCTAAGGCGCTCGCCAAACGAAACCAAGTAGTCCCGGGTTCTTTTGGTCAATTCCTTAATCATGGAAATGCCGGTCAAAAGCTGCTTAAGTTCCTGCAAGAGAGGCTCAAAAGGCGCGAAGTCTATTCCAAGTTCCGCGGCGGAATCCCGGTGAAGCTTTTCCACTCCCCCAATGTCAACCGAGCCCAAAAGCGCTTGGTCCGCCGCCTCAAGCAAATGGTCTGTGGTGTCGCCCATGGCGCTCAAAACCACCACAGGGCGGCGCTCCTTGTAGGCTTGAATTATGGAGGCCACATGGCGAATGCGCTCCGCGTTGGCGACAGAAGAGCCGCCGAATTTCATCACTATCATAATTTTTTAATTTTAACGAAAGAGGCCCCTTTTTGCAATAGTCGGCTTAAAGGCGGCGGAGTTTTGATCAGCGCGGCGAAACATTTCTGATTGAAAGGTCTTTTTGCAAGCCCTTTTCGCCAAAGTCAAACACAAGGAAATTCACTTTTTTCCAGTTGAACAAGCCCTCGCTGTCAAAAAGCCCCCAAGCCCCCCTGCCGCGACAACTCGCTTTTTTTTAAAGGGGACCTCGAAAAACTTCAGTTTTTCGAAGTAACTTTGAAAATGCGATGTTTTAAGTCGTGATATTATAACGACTTAAAACTCGCAGGCACAGTCGAAAAATCGCCAAAGGCGAGTTTTTCGAGGTGCCCTAAATTCCCGCCATTTTTTTTGACAAAGATTTAAATGTGTTTCTCATGCAATCAGTCAAATCATCGCCTTTTTCTTTAATTTTCGCGGAACATTCAAAAAGGATTTCATCAGTTTTAGCGTCGAAAGCGGTTATGTCAAATTTAGTTTTCATCTCCACCCGCTTTTTGTCAAAGGAAGCGCCGCAGGAAGGAATTCTAATGTTGAGCAACAAGTCCACATCGTTGTCGTTTAAGAATTTGCCGGATTCAAAATTATCGCCTTTAAAATCGAAAAAATCAGGAACTTCCGAACTTTTATACGCTTTTATTCCGTTTAATGAAAATTGATTTTTAACTTCAGATTCCAGCATATCCCTATACAGCGCGTTATTTTTTTTATAATTGTTAAAGTTTCCAAAGATTAAAATTTTGTCGCATTCTGAAAAATGGAAGTCTGAACCTTTTGAGCCTTCAAGTTTATTTGAGGCGCAAGCGACAAAAATCAATGGCAATGCCAACAATTTAATTAGCGCAAAACATATTTTTTTCATTTTATCTTCCAATCAAATTCCTCGACTGCTTTTTTAAAAGATTCTTTTCTTTCTCAAAAAAGGCTGTGTTTAATTGCCGATATTCTTCATCCACAACTGTGCAGTATGGCGGAGTTCTTCCTCCGTCTTTTCGTATGTACGAGCCACATACCTTGGGCAGGCGGCGCAATCATTTCCGCAAGCCGCAATTATACGACGGCGACACGCTTGCAATTTTGTCTGACCTTTCAAAGTCAGGCATAAAGCCTAATTTTGCAATTTATTATAAGGGAACCTCGAAAAACTCCCTTTCAGAAAGTTTTTCGAGATTCCTGCGAGTTGCAAGTCGCTATAATAGCGCGACTTACAACATCGCATTTTCAA
>CALDIB010000079.1 GCA_937902125.1 uncultured Treponema sp. | reverse complement strand
CTCTTGTGAGTAAACACGATTTCCCCAAAATCCATTTTTATGATCAGGATTTTGTCGATATTTACAACAAAACGTGGAATTGGATAGCCGACTATTGGATTGACCCCAAAAAGGGAACCAAGTCAAATGACGGGTATTTTGTCTACCCGGAAGACGGCGTGAATGTTTTGAATCAATTGGATTCCATTTTTTCCTCTTTCTTTTTGGTTTATTCAAACAGGAACTATTCGGCCAGCAAAAACCTTGACTACTTGTATTCCAAGCAGGACAAGGACGGAGCCATTCGCTTTAAGTATGACTTGAAGAGCGGAAAGCCCCTGCTTGACAAGGCCAATCCCGAAGGCGTTTGCCTTCCGCTTTTGGCTTGGGCGGAATTCAACCTTTACCACAAGCTGGCCAACAAGCGCCGGGTGAAGGAAGTGATTCCTTATATAGTCAAATATGTCAACTGGATTGACAAAAAATTTAAAAAGCCCAACGGCCTTTACGCCGCTCCTGTGGCCGCCAGCGGAATGTTCAACTCTCCCCGGGACAAGTGCGTTTATCCCATTGACTTCAACGCGGCCATGGCTTTGAACGCCTTGCATCTTTCGGCCCTTGGCGACATTATGAACGACAAGGAGTTGAGCTTCATGTATAAAAAGGCCTATTTTTCCCTCAAGACCAGAATCAATTCAATGATGTGGGATCAAAAGACAGGCTTTTACCATGACCTTGACAAGGACGAAAAGCTTCTTCCGCAAAAGACAATCGCCGGCTTTTGGCCCCTTTTGGCGGAAATTCCCAACGCCGACCGCGCGGAAACTTTAATCGCGCATTTGACAAATCCCAAGACTTTTGGAACTGACCATCCCTTCCCCAGCTTGAGCGCCGACAGCCGCGACTTTAAAGAAAGCGGAGAAGGCTACAAGGGCAGCGTTTTCCCGGCCATGAATTTCATGGTGGTGAAGGGCCTTGAAAAATACCAGCGCTACGACTTGGCGCGGGAATGCTCAATCCGCCACCTTTACTACATCTTGGAGGCGCTCACTCCCGAAAACCGCAAGGAAAAGGGCGACCTTTACGAAGCCTATCTTCCCTGCAAGGAAGGAAAGGCTTCGCTCAAGGGAAAGCCAAATTTCCCCAGGCCAAAATATTTGCAAACCGTCGCGCTTTCCACCATCGCCATAATGATAGAGAACGTAATCGGCCTGCTAATCAGCCTTCCCCGCAAGACAGTTGACTGGATTATTCCCAACTTGGAAATTATGGGAATTGAAAACCTTTCCCTCAAGCGCAATTTGATTACGATTCTTTCCAACAAGTCCAACCGGGGCTGGGAAATTCAAATGGAAAGCGAAAAACTTTATTACTTTACAATCAACATTCTTGAGCAAAAGAAAAAGACCCTTCCCATTCCGTCGGGCCGCTGCTCTATGTTGATTGACAAATTGTAGGAAATGCGCGGCAAGGGTAAAAAAGAAGTTTCCGAAGTCAAGCCGGAAGCCATAATAGAAATCGCCTCTACAGGAATCCGCCTTAGCGTGGTGGAAGTGTTGCCCAGCGGCCATTGGAACACCCTTGACCGCTCCGACATGCCGGTGAACTTTGGCCTTGGAATTTTTTCAGGCGGAGGAATTGACCAGGCCGCCGTGTCCCAATGCATTCAAATTTTAAGCCGCTACAAGGAACAGCTTAAGTCCTGGGGAATCGAAGCCGCCGACGCGAATGTCATAGCCACCGCCGCCTTGCGGGAAAGCCGAGACCGCGACTCAATTATCGACAGAATTTTCATTCGCACCGGCTTTGTCGTCCGCGTAATTGACGGCGTTGAAGAAAATCGCCTTATGTACTTGGCCGTCAGGGAATGCTTTAAGGATTCAAAGCTCAATTTGGCCAACGACGACTACATAATTTTGGAAGCCGGCGGCGGCACAAGCGAAATGATGCTTCTTAAAAAGGGAAGCATTGTAAGCGCCCATTCCTTTAGGCTTGGAACCGCCCGCATTGAAGGGCAAATAGGCCAGGGCGGGGCCAGCGACACCGCGCGGCGCTTTATCCAGCAGTTCATCTTAAACTCAAAGAATTTGCTTAGCGAAGAATTCAACTCGCTAAAATTAAAAAGTTTCATCGCCGTGGGAAAGCACGCTCAAATAGCCGCGCTGAACGTTGGCCGGCCAATTTCGACTTTTTTGTGGGAAATGCCCCGGCAAAAATTCATAGACTTTGTTGACGAAATCCAAGAGTATTCGGTGGAAGAATGCCTCGCGCGCTTTAAGATTGCCTACAATGACGCGGCGCAAATGCGGGTCGGCCTTTTGATTTACAAGATGTTCGTTGAAATCACCAACGTGGCCAGCGTCATTGTTCCTGAAACAAACTTGCGGGAAGGCGCCTTAATCAACAAGTTGGCCGCGCCCAGCGAAGACTTGCAAAGGGATTTGGACAGGCAAATTACCGCCGGCGCCTTGACCCTTTTAAGAAAGTATCACGGCGACGAAGAGCACGCGAAATTTGTGGCCGACGTTTCACTAAAAATTTTTGACGCGCTAAAAAGCGAAATCGGACTTGTGGAAAGGGCCAGGGTTTTGCTTGAAGTGGCGGCCACGCTTCACGACGTTGGAATTTTTATTCGTATGGAAAACCACCACGAGCATTCGGCCTACATCATCAGCAATTCGGAATTTTTTGGACTTACCCATAACGAAATTACAATCGTTTCCCAAATTGCCAAATACCATCGCGGCCATTCCAATCCGCAAAACGACGACCATTTCCAAATGCTGCCCCGCTCAAGCCGCATGGCCATTCTAAAGCTTACGGCAATCATTCGCATCGCGGACGCCATTGATCGCTCCCACACGCAAAAATTTGACCAGCTGAAAATCGCCAAGCAAAAGGACTCTTTGCTTATATACACTGGAAACAGGCACAACACTGTATTGGAGCGGCAAGCCCTTGACGAAAAGGGCGGCATATTTGAAAGCGTCTTTGGCTACAAGGTGATTTTGTCATAGCGGCGTTTTTTTTTGGAGGATAGCGGCAAAGAAACTATTTCTTGACCAAAATGCTTTGATTGCCGCATAAGCCGCAACGTTCGCGCTTGTTAACTAACGCGCGCGAACAGCGGTATTGTTTGGAGGAATAATAGATGGCTAAAAGCGCAGGAAGTGCAAAAAAAGAGCCTTTGAAAATTCAGGCGGACAAATTCCTTAACCGCGAGCTTTCTTGGATAGAATTTAACGGCCGCGTTTTGCGGGAAGGCTTGCGGAGCGACATTCCCCTTTTGGAACAGTTGAATTTTCTTTCAATCGTGACCAGCAACTTTAACGAGTTCTTTCAAGTTCGCGTGGCCAGCGTCCGCCGCCTTTTAAAAAACGCGCCCGGCGGAAAAGACATTTCGGGCCGCACTCCAAAGCAGCAGTTGAAGGACATTTGCCTTAGGGCCAGGGAGGTTATGGCCCAACAGCAAGACGCGCTTAAAAAGAAAATAATTCCCGCCTTGGCAAAAGAAGGCTTTGTCTACAAAAAGCCCGCGCAGTTCAGCGTTCAGCAAAAAGAATTTGCCCAGGAAATTTTTAAAAGCCAAATACTTCCGCTTTTGACTCCACTAAGAACTGACGGCGACGAGTTTCCAAAAATCGCCAACTTAAAATGGCACGCGGCCTTTTTGCTAAAACAAATTTCGGGAATAAAAATTTCCAACAAGGAATTTGCCGCCAAGCCAGGAACTCCCATTGTGGCGCTTGTTCAAATTCCTGACGCGATACCAAATCTGATTTGGCTTCCCGGCCAAAAAGAGGGAGACAAAGAATTTTCGTTTTTGAGCGACTTGGTCTTGCAGTTTGGCTCCCAGCTTTTTGACGGCTACGAGGCCAAGGAAAGCCTTTTGTTCAACTTGGCGCTTGACGCGGATTTTGCCGTTGACGAAGACGCCAACGACATCGTTCAGGCCATGCAGGAAGTATTGGTCGCCCGCCAGTCTTCCTTTGCTGTGAGAATGGTTTGCGACAAGTCCAGCGCGGAGATTCAAAAATTTTTGGCGCAAAAGCTCAAGCTTAAGAGCGACGACATCTACGCCTTTGAAGGCCTTGTTGACGCGGCTTCTTTGAGCGAGTTGGGCGACAGTGAAAACACAGACCATTTGCGGAACAAGCGCTGGGAGCATTTTCCTTCTTCCGCGCTGCCGGAAGACGAGCCTTACTGGGACACCATAAAGCGCCGCGACGTGATTCTTCACGTTCCCTACGAGTCATACAATCCCGTGGTGAAATTTTTAAACGACGCGGCGGACGACCCCCAAGTTCTTTCCATAAAAATGACTCTTTACAGAACAGGCCGCGGCTCTCCGATTATAGGCGCCTTGGAAAGAGCGGCGCGAAACGGAAAGCAAGTTGCGGTTTTGGTTGAGCTTAAGGCGCGCTTTGACGAAGAGAGGAACATCGCTTGGGCGGAAGAGCTTGAAAGGGCCGGCGTTCTTGTGGTTTACGGCTTGGCCAACCTCAAGGTTCACGCAAAAATATTGATGGTGATTCGCCGGGAGCAAGACGCTTTCAAGCGCTACGTTCATTTGGCCACAGGAAACTACAATCCAAGGACGGCGAGAATTTACTCCGACCTTTCCCTTTTTACCGCCAACCACGAAATAGCCAACGACGCTACAAAGTTTTTCAACATAGTCACAGGCTATTCGGCTTTGCAAAAAATGAAGTATTTGTCCATGGCGCCGGTTGACTTAAAGAGCAAGCTGCTTTCCATGATTCAGCGGGAAATTGAATTGTCCACCCCGCAAGCGCCGGGCTTGATAATCGCCAAGATGAATTCCTTGGCGGACGAGGAAGTGATTTCCGCGCTTTACAGGGCCAACCGGGCCGGCGTGAAAATTATGCTTAACGTTCGCGGCATTTGCATGCTCTTGCCCGGCGTGCCCGGAATGAGCGAAAACATTCGCGTTGTTTCCATCGTTGACCGCTACTTGGAGCATTCCCGCGTCTTTTACTTTCAGAACGGAGCTTCGCCAGAAATTTATTTGGCCAGCGCCGACTGGATGCCGCGAAACCTTGACCGCCGCATTGAGTTGATGTTCCCCATTTTGGACACAGACGCATTTAAAGAAATCAAGCGCATTCTAGACATTTACTTTAAGGCCAACATCAACAGCTACGAGTTGCAAAGCGACGGCTCTTGGACGGCCCTAAAGCCCAAGGCGGGGCAGGAGCCTTTGCGCGCCCAAGAAATTCTTTACAACGAATACAAGGCGCGGCATGAAAGAAGCAAGGCTCCAAAAACAAGATTCACCGTGCGAAGAAAATAAATCATGAAAACATACGAAGGAAAAATCGTAGATGTCGTCAAGCGGGAAATTTTTAGCGGAAGGCTTCATGTTCAAGACGGCCGCATAAAAAAAATTGAGCGCTGTCAAGTCAAGTCCAAGGCCTACATTTTGCCCGGCCTTGTAAATTCCCATGTCCACATAGAAAGCGGAATGGTCACGCCCCGGCATTTCGCGTTGGAGTCTTTGCGCCATGGAGTTGTGGCGGCGGTGGCCGATCCCCATGAAATAACGAATGTTTGCGGAGAGGCAGGCTTTGACTTTATGCTGAACGAGGCGGCGCGCTCTCCCATGAAAATTTATTTTGGCGTTCCTTCATGCGTTCCTTCGTCTCCTTTTGAAATTGGCGGAGCGGTTTTGGACAGCGCCGCGGTGGACAGACTTTTGGACCGCGACAAAGTTGCGGCTCTTTCCGAGGTGATGAATTTTTCCGGCGTGGTCAATGGCGAAAAGGAATTGATGGCAAAAATCGCCGCCGCAAAAAAGCGGGGAAAGCCCATTGACGGCCACGCGCCCTTGCTGTCCGGCGAGACGCTAAAAAAATACGTTGCGGCGGGAATTTCCACCGACCATGAATGCGAGTCCCTTGAAGAGGCTTTGGAAAAAATCAAGCTGGGAATGAAAATTCAAATTCGTGAAGGCTCGGCGGCAAAAAACTTGGACGCGTTGGCGCCTCTTTTTAAAATCGCGCCGGAAAACCTTATGCTTTGCGTGGACGACTTGCATCCCGACGATTTGGCGAAGGGCTTTATTTACAAAATGGTCATAAGGCTTTTAAAGGCAGACTATGATTTTTTTGACGTGATGCGCGCGGCGACAGTAAATCCAGTCCGCCATTACAAGCTTGACGTCGGCCTTTTGCAAGAAGGAGACCCGGCGGATTTTATAATTCACGGAGACATCGACAATTTTAGCATTCTAAAAGTTGTGGTTGACGGCCGCCTTGTGGTAAAAGGAAAAAGAACTTTGATTGGAGTTGGCCGCGTTAGGGCCATAAATAATTTTAATCGGAAAAAAATCTCAGCCGCCGACATAGCTCTTCCTTCGTCGTCCGAGAAAGTTCGCGCCATAAGGGCGTTTGACAAGGCGTTGATTACTGAAAGCGAGATTTTGAACGCGCGCTTGGAAGACGGATTTTTAAAGTCCAATGTCAACGGCGACGTTCTTAAAATTGTTTGCGTCAACCGCTATGATTTTGACTCCAAGCCCGCCGCGGCTTTTGTCAAAGGATTTGGCTTGAGCAAGGGCGCTTTTGCCAGCTGCGTGGCCCACGATTCCCACAACATAATTTGCGTGGGAACGGACGACGATTCCATCGTAAAGTGCGTGAACAAAATTGTTGAAAACAAGGGCGGCCTTGCCCTTTGCGACGGAAAAAAAGTTTTTGCCATGGCCTTAAAAGTTGGCGGAATTATGGCCGACGTTTCCTGCGCCAAAACCGCAAAAAAATATTCGGAACTTTCCCGCCTCGCCAAAGCCTTGGGCTGCCCGCTGACAGCGCCCTTTATGACCCTTGCCTTCATGTCTCTTCCTGTAATTCCAAAATTAAAGATTACGGCCAAGGGCTTGTTTGATTCTGAAAAGATGGAGTTTGTTTAAGCCCGTCCGCGGCGCGCCTTGAGGCTTTAAAAAATACGCTTGCAATCTTGCGATTATAAAATCCGGCGCCCCGTTTTTTTGTTCGTTTTATTTTGACATGCCGCGATTTTTTACGCTCTTGTTGAGCGCTTCTGTTCCAAAATAAATTAGCGCGGCAAAGAGAGCAAGGTAAAATGGATAAAGTTGCAATCCCGCTCGGCTTGCCACAAAGCCAAAGACTGGCGGCATGAATGTGCTTCCTGTGTAGGCGCTGGCCATTTGCAAGCCGATTATCGCCTGGGAATTTTCGGCGCCAAAATTTTCCGGCGTTGAATGAATGACAGACGGATAAATTGGCGCGCAGCCCAAGCCGATTATTATAAGGCCGGCCAAGGCCAAGTTGTTTGAGCCAAGGGGAATGGCCGCCATGACGATTCCCGCAAGCGCCGTCAAAACGCCAATCCTTATCATATTTTTGTCGCCGGCCTTTTCCGCCACAAATCCGTTCAAGAACCTTCCTCCTGTGATTCCTAGATAAAAGAAGGAGGCGAATCGCGCGGCCAGTTCAGGCTCTATATTTCTGTAGTTGACTAAATAGCTGGCCGCCCACAAGCCTGTGGTTGTTTCCAAGGCGCAGTAGCCAAAAAAGGCCATAAGGATTAAGGGAACGCCCTTGATTTTTATGATTGAAGAGAGGGAGCGGCCTTTTTCTTTTTGGCCTTGTTCGCTTGGATTGTCTTGAATTTGAGAAGAGCCTTGAGACATTTTTTTCCACAAGGGAAGGCTCAAAAATAAAAGGCTTGCAAGAACTATTTGCAAAATTGATATGGCCCGGTATCCGCCGTGATAGCTTATTGGCCGCGTCAAAAAGTAGGCCATTACGCAGGGGCCTGTGGTGGCGCCCACGCCCCAAAAGCAGTGGAGCCAGCTCATGTGCCGAGCCTTGTAATGCAGGGCCACAAAGTTGTTCAAGGCCGCGTCAACAGCGCCCGCTCCAAGGCCGTAGGGAACGGCCCATAAGCATAGAATCAAGAAATTTGGCGCCAAAGAAAATCCCGCCAGCGCCACGGCGGTTGTCAAAACTGAAACGGCGGTCACAAGGCCCGCGCCAAATTTCCTTGTGACAAAATCGCTTGAAAGGCTTGAAACAATCGTTCCGCCGGCGATAGTCATGCTGACAATTCCGGCGGCCGAAAGAGGCGCGTTCAGGGCCTTTCCCATTACCGGCCAAGCCGCGCCCAAAAGCGAGTCTGGAAGGCCTAGGCTTATGAACGCGACGTAAATTATTGGCAGTAGCAATGACACCATAAAATTAAAGCTATTCTTCCTTGTGAGGCTTTCCGACCATTGTCCAGCAAATAATCATGGCCACAATGTAAAGCGCTATTGTCACATAAAGAACGTTTTGGTAGCCCACAGGGTTTACATTGACTTTGCGGCCGTCAGCCAAAACTTTTTCAGCAAATTCTCCGGTGTGGCGCACGATGTAGCTGGCCATTTGATTTCCGGTCAAGCCGGCGATGGCCCAAGCGCTAAGGCACATTCCGTGAACAGAAGAGATTGTCTTCATTCCAAAGTGGTCGCTGAGCAAAGTGGGAACGTTTGAAAATCCGCCGCCGTATCCAGCGTTTACAACCACAAGGAGAACGACGCACAAGGCCATAAGAACCGGCGTTTCTCCGTTGACGATTCCGCGAGTGGCGATGATGATTCCTGTGAACAAAATTGAAAGCGCGAAAATCCACTTGTAGATTGTGTTGCGGTCTTTCAGTCCGTCGGCGGCGGCGCTAAAGCCCAAGCGTCCGGCGGCGTTGGCGATTGCGGTTACGGTTTGAATGGCGCTGATTGTCATAAAGCCCAAGCCTGTGGTTTGCAAAATCGGCTTTTCTTGTGAAATGAGGGCAAGGCCGCAAGCGATGTTGATGTAGAACATGAGCCAGATGCCGACAAATTCCCGGTTTGAAAAGCAAGTCTTGAAATTATTTCCAAACTTCTTGAGGAATTCGGCGACGCTTTGCTTTTCGTGGGCTTCCACCCAGCCGGCCGGCTTTTTAAGAAGCAAGTGGCCGATGAACATCATCACGCAGTAAACGCAGCCCATGATTATGAACATGTAGGCCGGGTTGTTGTCAAACTTGTTGAGAATGGCTTGCATTATGGGAGAGGCTATGGCCTTGGCGGCGCCAAAACCCGCCACCGCCAAGCCTGTGGCCAAGCCCTTTCTGTCCTTGAACCAAAGCATCAAAGTCTTGACCGGCGAAAGGTAGCCTGTTCCCAAGCCGATTCCCATAATCACGCCGTAAAAAATCAAGACGCCGGGCAAGAATTTTGCCAAGATGCTGGCGCCAGTTCCAACCATTCCCACTGTAAAGAAAATAGTGGCGATGAGGGAACTTTTGTGAATGTCTTTTTCAACAAAGTCGCCCAAGAATGCGGCTGACATTCCTAAGAAGAAAATCGCCAAAGAGAACGCCCATTCCACCGCGCTTTTTGAGCTGCCGATGTAGGCGGCGACTTCCTGACTAAAAACCGACCAGCAGTAAACTGTGCCGATTGAACAGTGCAAAAGCAGCGCCGGAATGGCGCCGCGGAGCCATTTGTTTTCTGGTAAATTCATAGTTTTTTATTATGGCGCGGAATTGCGATTTGTGTCAATGAAAAAGCATTTGGAGCGCAAGTTTTTTTTCATGGGAATTGGTGATTGAGCAAGCCCTGATTTTTTGCTATAATTTTTCTCCATAAAAAGGAAAAGGCCATGATAAAGATTGTCAGCGCGTCAGAACTTGAAAAAGAATTTTTTGAAGGCCGCGATTTCGGCGGCTCCATTGACGTTGTTAAGGACGTTTTGTCCGATGTGAAGAAAAACGGCGACAAGGCGCTTTTTGAATACGGCGCCAAATTTGACGTTTCCTCTCCCGCTAAATTTGAGATTCCAAGGGAGGAGCTTGAGGCCGCCGCCGGCAAGCTGAAGGCGGAAAATCCAGACCTTTACGCCGCCTTGGAATATTCCCACGACCTTGCCTTTAGGTTCGCGAAAAAGCAGCGGGAGTCTTTTGACGAATTTGAAATTGAATTGGAAAAGGGCCTTTGGACTGGCCAGAAAAACATTCCCGTTGACCGCGCCGGAGTCTATGTTCCCGCCGGCCGCTTTCCCTTGCTTTCCACAGTCATTATGACCGTCACCCCGGCCAAGGCCGCTGGGGTTCAAGAAGTGATTATGTGCACGCCGCCTAGGGTTCACCCTGACGACTTGGAAGCCGCCAAAGGCCAAGGCGCCGGAGTTCCCGGAAAGCCCTTTACTGGCGGAAAGCCTTACGCCGACAAAGGCATTATGGCCGCCGCCTTCATTTGCGGCGCCGACAGGGTTTTTGCCTGCGGAGGAGCGCAGGCCGTTGGAGCCATGGCTTTTGGAACCCAGTCCATTCCCAAGGTTGACGTTGTGGTGGGGCCGGGAAACAAATTTGTGGCGGAAGCGAAGCGCTTGGTTTACGGCGCCGTGGGAATAGACATGCTTGCCGGGCCCACAGAAGTTTTTGTGGTGGCCGACAAAAGCGCCAATCCCAAATGGCTGGCGGCGGACTTGCTCGCCCAAGCCGAGCACGACATTGTGGCTCAGCCCATTCTTGTCACTGACAGCGCGGAATTGGCCAAGGCCGTCCAAAAAGAGATTGAGGCGCAATTGGCTGACTTGCCCACCGCCGCCACAGCCCGCCAAAGCGTTGACAGTTTTGGAAAAATAATAATCGCGCCTTCAATAAAAGAGGCTTGCGAAATCGCGAACAAAAAGGCGCCTGAACACTTGGAGCTTGCCATGGATCCCGGTGAAAATTTGGAGACCGCGAAAAAAATCGTTCGCAATTACGGTTCCCTTTTTGTCGGCCACGGAGCGGCGGAAGTCTTTGGCGACTACGCGGCGGGCTTGAACCACACGCTTCCCACTAGCGGCTCGGCCAGATACACAGGCGGCTTGAGCGTCAGAGCCTTTATAAAAACCGTCACAACTTTAAGAACTGAACCTGGCAAGGAAGGGCCGCAAAAAAGCGCCAAGGCCGCCGGCCTTTTGGGAGACGCTGAAGGCTTGGCCGGACACGCCAGGGCCGCGAGGATTAGGCTATGATGAAAATTTATAAATTGGGAGAAGAAGTTCTCCGCCAAAAATCTCTTCCGATAAAGGACGAGGAAATCAACGACGATTTGCGCGCCCTTGCCGACGAAATGTTTGAGACGATGATTGAGGCCAACGGGGTGGGCCTTGCCTGCCCGCAAATTGGAAAGAACATAAGAATGTTCGTGGCGATTGCCGACGACGACGTTCGCAGGGTTTTCATCAATCCGCAAATCGTCAAAACTTCCGACGATTCCGTTCCCTACGAAGAGGGCTGCCTTAGCGTTCCGCAAGTTTACGAAAACATCATGCGGCCGTCAAAAGTCACGGTGCAGGCGCAGGACCAAAACGGAAAGCGCTTTGTCTTGGAAGCCGACGGACTTTTGGCCAGAATCATTCAGCATGAAAACGACCACCTTGACGGCGTGATTTTCATTGACCGTGGCGACGAGGAATTTGCCAAGAAAACAGCGGAACAGTTTGCGAAAAGGGCTGAGCGCGCGGCGCAAAAGGCCGCCGAAAAAGAAGCCAAGGCAAAAAGAATCGCGGCAAAGATAGCTGCAAAAAAGGCCAAGAAAAACAATGCTTAAAATTTTATACGCAGGAAGCCCCGCGCCCGCGGCAAAAACATTGAAGCTTCTCCTTGAAAAATCCGACGCCTTTGGAAATGGGGAGCAAGCCCAAGAATCCGGCTGGAAAATCGCGGGAGTTTTGACTAACCCGCCAAGCGCGAAAGGCCGCCACAAGGAACTTGTTCCCACTGACGTCGGCCTTCTTGCCCAAGAAAGAGGGCTTCCAGTTTTTTGCCCGCAAAAATTGGACGGGGCCGCGCGGGAAGAAATTTCCGCCCAAGGCTTTGACGCGCTTGTGTGCTTCGCCTACGGAAAAATTTTCGGGCCAAAATTTTTGTCTCTTTTTAAGGCGGGCGGAGTCAATGTTCATCCTTCGCTTTTGCCCAAGTATCGGGGAGCCACTCCTGTTCCGGCGGCGATTTTAAATTGCGATTCCGAAACCGGCGTGACAGTCCAGACTTTGGCGCTGGGCATGGACGAGGGCGAAATTTTGGCGCAAGAAATTATCGCGCTTGACGGAACGGAAACCGCTGACAGCCTTTTGGACAAAAGCGCCCAAATAGCCGCCGCTTTGCTGGAAGCCCTTTTAAACGAAGCCGCCCAAAGTTCGGGTTCTGGCGTTCTTGCAAAAGGCCGCGCGCAAGAGGGAGAGCCTTCTTACACAAAGACAATTTCAAAAAACGACGCTCTTATAAATTGGAACGACAGCGCGACAAAAATCGCGGCGGCTGTCCGGGCCTACACCAGCGAGCCGGGCGCTTGGACAAGAATCGGCGGCGAGGGCGGCGAAACCCTTAAGATTTTGAAAGCCGCGCCTTTGGACACCGATTGTTCGCAAGACGGACAAACTGCGGGCGCGAACCAAAACGGTTCGCAAGGCCAAACCGCCGTCCAAGCCGCCGCGGTCGTTCAACCAAGCGCGCAAGGCCAACCCGCCGTTCCCGGAACCGTGACGGCCTTTGACAAAAAGCGCGGAATCCTTGTCCAGTGCGGCGACGGCCTTTTATGCGTCACCGAGCTGCAGCGCCAGCAAAAAAAGGCGATGGGCTACAAGGACTTTATGAACGGCGCGCGCGACTTTGTTGGAACGCGGCTAGGGTGATTTTTAAAATGCGTTGTCACAAATAATCTTTAATATTTCCAAAACGTCGTGTTGGTGTTTTTCTGAACAAAGACCGAAATAAGAAAAGATTTTTAGAAAAATTTCAGCTTTTTCCTTTGACGCAATTGTGTAGTAACCGAGCGGTATTTTGCTGGAATTGTTTCCGACTATATCATTGGAGTTGTCAAAGGCTTGCGCGGGAATCATCACATAAAGCATTGGCTGAACGCCTGTGGCATACTGTTGTTTTTGGATTGAAATTTCGGTGAAAATTTCGTTTTGAACTTCTGAGTCAAAAGTAAAAGTTGGAAGCGAGATTTCTGAGCGAGCGCCTTTCATTCCGTTTATTGTTTCTGTTCCGGCGGGCTTCATTTGTATTTGAAAATTTTCTTGTAGGAACATGGCGTAAGAGGCGATTTAGTTTTTTCTTTTACAGCCTTTTTTCTTTCCCATTGAATTTATTCCCCTTTTCTGCTAAAATTATTCCACCTTTACGGAGCGAAATATGGACATAAAGAATAAAATAAAAGACGCCGGAGTTTCATTGAACGAAATGGAGGCGGACTTGCAAAAAAGCTCGCCGGCCTTCATCGCTTACACAATCGCGGCTTTTGTCTTGATGTTTGTGACGGCGCTGGCCGTTTTCTTTTTTGCCAACAAGGGCTACGAACAAGTTTTGGTGCCGGACGTAACAGGAAAAAACTTGACCCGCGCCTTGCTTGAAATGCAGGAAAAAGAGCTTTATCCAAAATTGCAGTTGCGCTACAGCGACTTGCCGGGACAGGCGGGACAAGTTCTTTCGCAAAATCCCCGCTCCGGAAGCATTGTAAAGGCCGGCCGCCGAGTCACTTTGGTGGTAAGCCGCGGCGTTATGATTGACCATGTGGGAAATTACGTGGGAACAAATTTGGACGCGCTCAAGAACAAGTTGGACGCGCTTTACGGCGGCGTTGACACTCCCCAAATCACAATCGCAAATCCCGTATTTAAAATGGATTCTTCTCCCGTTGGAACAATTTTGGAACAAGAGCCGGCGGAAGGAACGCCAATCACTCAGCCTGTGGAATTGCAGCTTATTGTTTCCAGCGGCCCCAACGCCGCCTTGGTTTCTGTTGAAAATTACGTGGGAAAAACAATCGCCGAAATTTTGGAAGGCATGGGAAAAACTTCTTTGCTCTTTGACTTTAAAAGCCATTTGGCTTCCGGCGACGAGCTTCCGGGGGCTGTAGTCAGCCAATCAATCGCGGAAAATTCTCAAGTAAAGGAATATTCAAGAATCACTCTTGAATTCGCTTTGCCCCAGCTGAACGCGGCTTTTAGCGGAGACACTCTTGTTGACGCAAATATTAAGGGACGCACCGAAGACGAAGTTGCCGGCGTTAAGGAAGGAGACGTCTCAAAATGGACGAACGGAATTTTTACCGCCACAGTTTCCCGCTATCCTCTTGCCGTTCCTGTAAAGCTTGAGGCCTTTCCGCCTGATGGAGCATCCTACACTTTGGCTTCGTTCAAGCACATTGGCGGAGAGATTGCTGTTCCCTACGCTGTTCCCCACGGAACGACTTTGGCCTTGAGCGTTCTGAACCAAGAAAAGGAGCGGCTTACCGTTCAATAAAATGCAAAGCCCTAAAATCTGCCTGACGCTTACAGGAAAAACCATAAAAGAAAACTTGGATTTGGTCCACCGATACAGGCCCTATGTTGACTTGCTAGAACTTAGGGCGGACTTTCTTGACGAGGACGAAAGCCTTCACATTAGAAAATTTCCTGAGCTTGCCAGAATCCCCTGCATTTTGACAATTCGGCGCCGGGTTGACGGCGGAAAATATGTTGCAGGCGAAGGCTCCCGAACAATGCTTTTTGCCCGCGCCATGGCTTTTGCCGACGACCAGAATCCCGAGCGCAATTTTCAATATGTTGACTTTGAGGAAGACTTTCATGTTCCCAGCTTGCAGGACGCGGCGCTGGCTTTTGGAACAAAAATCATCCGCAGTTTTCACAGCATGAACGAGCCGGTTCACGACATAATAAAGCGCTGCGACTCAATGAGAAAAACCGGCTACGAAATTCCAAAAATCGCCTTTATGCCAAAGACTTTGGACGACGTAAAAAATCTGTTTTACGAAACCCGAGACTTTACAAAGTATGAGCACATACTTTGCGCCATGGGGCCTATGGGAATCGCCTCAAGAATTTTGGCTTACAAGACACATTCGTTTTTAACATACACTTCGGCTGATGTCGAAGGAAACGAACTAAAGACAATCGGCCATATTGATCCGATTATGATGAACCAAGTCTATCACTTTAAAGATTTAAACGATAAAACCAAAATTTTTGGAATAACTGGCTGGCCTCTTTTAAAAACGGACAGCCCCCTTTTGCACAACCAAGGCTATGTGAACCATTTTATGAACGCGGTTTACATTCCGATTCCTTCCGCGGAAATTCAGCAGGCAATTGAGTTTGCCAATGAAATCGGCGTTAGAGGAATGTCGGTCACGGTCCCCCATAAAGAAAGCGTACTCCACGAACTTTTTGAGCTGGACTCCCGCGCCCGCGAAATTTCCGCGGCCAACACCATCGTCAGAAAAAACGACAAATGGTGTGGATACAACACGGATTGCACAGGCTTTGCGAACGCGCTTTTGGAATGGACCGGCCTTAAAAATTTGCGCCATAAAAGAATTTCTGTTATAGGGGCGGGGGGAGCCAGTCGCGCCGTCGCCTATGCCATCAAGATGCTTGGCGGCAAGGCTTGCGTTTTTAATAGAACTCCCTTGCGGGCAAAAGCGGTCGCGGATATGTTTGGCTTTGAATACGCTTTGTTGTCGGCGGACTCCGTTCCTTTGATAGAGAAATATTCCGACATTATCGTGCAAACCACTTCCGTTGGAATGAATTCAACGGAATCCAGCAATTCACAAAACGACCCCCTTTCCTTTTACCATTGGACTGGCCGCGAGCTTGTCTTTGACATAATTTACACTCCTCGCGTCACGCCGATGATGGAGCGCGCCGCGGCCGCGGGCTGCAAGGTTTGCAACGGCGAGTCGATGTTGAAATATCAAGGATACGAGCAATTTAAAATATTCACCGGAGTTGATTATGAAGAAGCTAAGCCAAAATGAGCAAAAGGAACTTGTGGCGCGGACGGCGATTGACGCGCTTATTGAACAGAAAAAAATTTTTAGCGGAATGAAAATCGGCTTGGGAACAGGCTCCACCGCAATGCCGGCGGTCCGGCGTTTGGCGGAGAGAATCGCCGACGGAACTTTGAACGACATTCGCGCCGTCGTCACAAGCTTTCAGACTCAATTGGCTTGCGAAGATTTTGGCATACCGGTTTATTCATTGAACGACAAGGCCATAGGCGGCCGGCTTGACTTGGCCATTGACGGCGCGGACGAAATCGCTCCCGACAAGGCGGTGATAAAAGGCGGCGGCGCGGCGCTCTTGCGCGAAAAAATTGTAGAATACAACGCGAAAACTTTTGTCGTAATCGGAGATTCTTCAAAAGCCGTCAAATCGCTGGGAACAAAATTTCCCTTGCCGGTTGAAATTATCGCCGACGCCCGGGTTCCCGTTCAAAAGGCCATAGAAAAACTTGGCGGAAAATGCGTCTTGAGGCAAGGCCTTCGCAAGGCCGGCCCTGTAATCACCGACAACGGAAACCAGATTCTTGACGTTTTATGGGAAAAGCCGGTTGACCCAAAAGTTATGGAAAAAAAGTTGAACGCCATTGTGGGCGTGGTTGAAAACGGCTTCTTTACAAAAAACGTTCCCATGGTTTTTGTGGCCACGGAAGACGGCCGTGTTCGCTCCCTTTGACGAAGAAAGGGCTCGCCAAGTTTGCCTAAAAATGATGGCGGACTTGGAGCGCGACGGCTGCGCTTGGACAGGAATGTTCGGCGCCTTGGTTTGCCAAGACCAAGACGGAAAGGAAGTTGTCCTTCGCGCCTTTAGCGGCTCTTATGAAGGAAGTTGGAACCGTGAGGGCTTTGCGCCCCCGCTTTTTGACGAAGAAAAATACAAGGCCGCAGTCTTAATCAACGACAAAGAAATTCACAGGTTGAGCCAAGTTCCCATTGGGGAAAGCGGCGAAGAAAAAGCCGCTAGGAACAAAAGGCGCCTTGAACTTTGCAACCAAACGCTCAAACAAATTTATTCCCTTTACCGCTTTTGCCGTTTTGACGGCTCCTGGCTGACCTTTAAGGACATTTCCCGGCAAAAACTTTTGCCCACTGGAACCGGCGACTGCTCGGCTCCAAAACTTTTGAGCCAAGCCTTTAGTTTAGGACTTCGGCCTATAAGCCTGGCTGAATTTTACTGGGGAAAGCCGAACAGCCGCCTTGTCCCAAAAAATTTTTATCCCCCTTGCGATGAAAAGTGCGCCCTTATTTTGCCTGCCATTTTGGGCTTGGAAATAATTTACCGCGACCAAAACATTTTGGTGGTGAACAAGCCTTCAGGCCTTTTGTCAGTTCCGGGCCGCGGACCTGAAAAGCGGGATTGCGTTGTTTCCCGCGCAAAAAGGCTTTTTCCAAATATGATTGAGCAGCCCAGCGTCCACCGCTTGGACATGGACACAAGCGGCCTTATGGTTTTGGCCTTTGACGAAGCAAGCCACCGGGCTCTCAACGCGCAATTTGAAAACAGGCAAGTGAAGAAAAAATATATTGCGGTTTTGGACGGCGTTGTAAAAGAGGAATCGGGCCGCGTTGAGCTTAAGCATCGGGTTGACTTGGAAAACCGGCCGCGGCAAATTTTGGACGACCTTTACGGAAGGCTGGCCATAACCGATTGGAAGCGCCTTAGGGTATGGACGCGCCGCGACGAAATGGGAAACGAGCGCAAGGCCACAAGCGTTTTGTTTGAGCCGCAAACTGGAAGGACGCACCAACTTCGCGTCGCGGCGGCAATGGCTCTTGGCGCGGCGATTGTCGGCGACAATTTGTATGGCCGCGAAGACGGGCGGCTTTTGCTCCATGCAAAATATTTGCGCTTTGTTCATCCGGCCAGCGGAAAAGAAATGGTTTTTGAGCGGGAGCCGGACTTTTCTTATTAGGCTGCGGCTTTTTTGGGCTTGCCTGCAATTTTAGTCGCGGCGCTTTTTTGGCTTGCGACCAATATTTGTTTTGCAAACTATTTTAAAAGCCTTGAAAGGCGGTCGTCCTTTTGCCGCCAGTTTTTGTCAACCTTAACTTGCAAGTCCAAGTCTATTTTGTATTCAAAAATTTCCCGCAATTTTTTTAGGGATTCCACGCGGATTGTTTTTATCATGGAAGCGCCTTTTCCGATTACGATTCCCTTTTGGCTTTCCCGTTCCACGCACAAAAAGGCTCGAACCCACAATTTTTTTCCGTCGTTTTTAAATTCCGCGTCGGCGATTTCAACGTAAACGGCGTGGGGAATTTCCTCCTGCAAGCGGTTTATGGCTTCGCCGCGAATCACTTCCGCTATTCTAAATTCCACCTCTTGGTCTGTGTAGTAGCCTTCAGGATAAAGGTTGGGCTGCTCAGGCGCCAAAGCGTAAAGGGCTTTCAAAACCTCTTCCACGCCCTTGTCTTTTTTTGCCGAAATTTCAAAGAATCGCTCTTGGGGAATTTCCGGCAGGCGGGAGGCGACAAAATTTTTGCAGGCCAAAATGTTTGATTCCGGCAAGTCGCATTTGTTGGCGGCCACTACGGTTTTTGCCGAATGGGGCGCGATGAGGCTTGCGATTAAGTCTTCCTCTTCGCCTGTTTCGCGGCTTGAGTCAATCAAATACAAAACGGCGTCGGCTCCGTCAAGCTGGTCTTTCGCTGTTTGCTGCAAAATAAGGTTGAGCTTTTTTTCGGACTTGTGGTAGCCGGGCGTGTCCACAAAAACAAGTTGTCCAAGGGAAGTGTTCACAATGCCGTGAATGGCGTTTCTTGTGGTTTGAGGAATGGGGGAGACAATCGAAACGTTTTCTTGGCAAGCCGTGTTCAAAAATGTTGACTTTCCGGCGCTGGGACGGCCTATTATCACGACCATCGCGCATTTTTTATTTTCCATACAATTATGAGTATAGCAAAATTAGTTGAAATATTCCATAAGAAGCGCTATAATTTATAGGTTATGGACCTATTGAAGAAACTTGAAGACTGCGCCAAAAGATACGAAATTGTAAAAGAGCAAATCCTTGATCCCGCCCTTGTGAAAGACCAAAAAAAATACAAAGACACTATGCGGGAAAACAATTACTTGGGCGAAGTTTGCGCGCTTTATGAAGAATACAAAAAAATACTGAACGGAATTGAAGACGACAAAAAAATAATCACCGAAGAAGACGACGCGGACATGAAAGAAATGGCCCGCGAAGAATTGAAAAGCCTTGAAGAGGAAAAGCCCAAGCTGGAGGAAAGAATAAAAGTCCAGCTCATTCCGCCGGATCCCCTTGACGAAAAGAACATCATCCTTGAAATCCGCAGCGCGGCCGGCGGCGACGAAGCCAGCCTTTTTGTCCGCGACCTTTGGGAAATGTATTGCCACTTGGCCGAGCGCCGGGGCTGGAAAACCGAAACCATGGAAGCTCAGGAAACCGAAGTTGGCGGCTTTAACAAAATAGTCACTTCCATCAGCGGAAAATTTGTATACGGAACCTTGCGCTGGGAGTCCGGCGTTCACCGCGTTCAGCGGGTTCCTCAAACAGAAAGCCAAGGCCGCTTGCAAACTTCCACTGCCACTGTAGCCGTTTTGCCTGAAGCGGAAGAAACTGAAATTGACATCAAGCCCGACGACGTCCGCGTTGACGTGATGCGAGCCGGCGGGCCTGGCGGCCAGTGCGTAAACACAACAGACTCGGCCGTCCGCCTTACCCACATTCCCACAGGAATCGTCGTAATCCAACAGGACGAAAAATCCCAAATAAAGAACAAGGCCAAGGCTTGGCGCGTTTTGCGGGCCCGCCTTTTTGAATTGGAAGAAAGCAAAAAGAACGCCGAGCGCGCCGACGCCCGAAAAAGCATGGTGGGTTCCGGCGCCCGTTCGGAAAAAATCAGGACATACAACTTTCCTCAAGACCGCGTGACAGACCACAGAATAAATTACAGCGCCCACAACTTGCCCGGCTTTATGATGGGCAACATGGACGACATGCTGGACGCGCTTAATGTTTACGCAAAAGAAGAACAATTAAAGGCGGATGTGAGCGAGCTTGGGGCGCAATGAATTTACCAACGATTTTAGTCTTGAATGACGAAAAGGACAATTCCTCAAATTTAAGAAAAATCCTTGAAAAGAATTTTTTCATTCTGTTCACTTCGTCGCCGCGGGAAGCCGCGCAATTTTTAAAGACTAATCCAAACCTTATAAGCGCCGTTTGCGTTTCCGCGGACTTAAAGCAAAATTCCGCGGTAAGCTCTTCTCAAAGCCCCTTTGTGGATTTTTTGCGGGACGTAAATTCTTACGCTTGGTCTTCCCACATTCCAATCATCGTGAGCGCCAAGCGGCATTCCGAAAAGGCCGAGTTGGAAGCCATAGAAAACGGCGCCGTTGATTTTGTCCACGAGCCTTACGACGAGCAGATCGTTTTGCGGCGTTTTAAAAATGTAATCCGTCTGCGGGAAACTTCAATCACGATGAGCGCCGTGAGCCGCGACGATTTGACAGGCCTTTATTCAAAGCAGTATTTTTTGATTCAGTCGCAAAAACTTTTGGACGAGCGGGGGTCAAAAAATTACGACTTTGTTTGCATAGACATCGAGCGCTTTAAGTTGGTCAACGACATTTGCGGAATTGAAATTGGAAACAAGGTTTTGCGCGGCGCCGGCCAGCTTATCTTGGAAGAAGCCAGGGCACGGGGCGGAATCGCCGGCCACTTTTCCGAAGACATATTCCTTATGCTTGTGGAGCGCGCGGGCGTTTACACCGACGAGGCTTTCAGAAAAATCATCGACCGCTTGAACGAAATTCCTGAAGCCAGAAGATTCAATCTGCGCTTGCGACTTGTGTTCGGAATTTATCCTATAATGAACATGAGGACATCCCTTTCCGTGATGTGCGACCGCGCGCAAATGGCCGCTGAAAAAGCCAAGGGACATTACGGCGTTTACCATTGCGTTTACGACGATTCAATCCGCAAGAAAATGATTGGCGAGCAAAAAATCGCCAGCGGCATGGAAGCGGCTTTAAGGAACCGGGAGTTCTTGGTTTACTACCAGCCCAAATACGATTTGGCCACGGAAACGATTGCCGGCGCCGAAGCGCTTGTTCGTTGGAAAAGCCGCGAAATGGGAATGATGTCGCCGGGAGACTTCATTCCGCTTTTTGAAAAGAACGGCTTTATTACCAGAATGGACATGTATGTTTGGGAGCAGGTTTGCATTGACTTGCGCTCTTGGCTTTCGGCGGGAAACAGAATGGTTCCGGTAAGCGTGAACGTTTCCCGCGCCGACTTGCTCACGCCTGGCCTTGTGGCGACCCTTTCTGGCCTTGTAAAAAAATACGACATTCCCGCAAAATACCTTCATCTTGAAATAACCGAGTCCGCTTACACTGAAGATCCCGAGCAAATTGTAAAGATAATTTACGAGTTGAGAAAGCATGACTTTATGATTGAGATGGACGACTTTGGCTCTGGATATTCGTCCCTCAATATGTTGAGCGAAATGCCCATTGACATTTTAAAGCTTGACATGACCTTTGTTCGCAACGAAATGGAGCGAACAAACGGAAAAGGAATTTTAAGTTACATCATAAGTTTGGCCAATTGGCTTAACCTTAAGGTTGTGGCCGAAGGCGTTGAGACAAAAGGCCAAGTTACCCAGCTTAAGAACATGGGCTGCGCTTACGTTCAAGGCTATTATTTTTCAAAGCCCTTGGATAAAAACGAATTCTTTTCGCTTTTAAGAAAGTCAAGAATTATGGACATGAATGCCCCAAAAACTTTGGGCGTGGAGTCTTTGACAAAGGCCAACATAGAGGGGGCTTTGTTCGATTCTTCCGAAAAAACTAACGGCGTTATGCTTGTGGTTGACGACGTTGAGTCAAGCCGCGTTATTTTGTCGGAAATGTTCAAGTCTGAATTTGAAATTGCCCAGGCCGCCAATGGAGTTGAGGCTTGGAAATACATAGAAGCGAATTACGAAAAAATCAGCATCGTTCTTTTGGACTTGATTATGCCGGTGATGAACGGCTTTGAGGTTCTTAAAAAAATAAGGAACGATCCGCGGACAAAAGCCCTGCCTGTAATCGTGACTTCCCAAGGAGACGAAGACAGCGAGCAAAAGGCCTTTGACTTGAACGCCGACGACTTTTTGCAAAAACCATACAACGCCAACATCATGCGCCATAGGGTCAGAAACGTCGTTGCCCATTCGGTTGTAAAAAAACTTGAGGAAGAAAAAACGCTTACCAAAAAGCTTTTGCAAATCGAGCGGCAGGCGCATTCGGATTTTTTGACCGGCTTGGACAACCGCACCATTTTGGAAAAGTCCGTCGGCGAATTCTTTGTAAAGAGCGCCAGTTACGACGCGGTTTTCATCAGCCTTGACATTGACGACTTTAAGACAATCAACGACACTTTTGGCCACATGACCGGCGACGACACGATAAAAAAAGTGGCGGGCATTCTTTCCAATTTCTTTGACAAAAAATCCTGCGTTTGCAGAATGGGCGGAGACGAGTTCGCGATTTTTGTTCCCAAAAAGTATTCAAAGGGAGAATTGGAAAAACTTCTTTCGGATTTGTCCGCCGCCCTTCGATTTGAAGTGGAACGCTTTAAAGTCACTTGCTCTATCGGCGTGGCCGTGGCGCCCGATTTTGGAATGGACTATCAAACCCTTTACAACAATTCGGACATGGCGCTTTTGGCGGCCAAGCGTTACGGCAAGAACCAGTTCAATGTTTTTTCAGGCCAGAGCGTTTTGCCTTCCTATGTTTTTTACAGGAACATGGACTGGCTCTTGGACGAATTTTCGGACGCGGTTTATGTTTGCTACGCCGACAACTACGACTTGATTTATGTGAACAAGATTGCTTGCAATATATGCGGCAAAGAAAAAAAAGATTGCGTGGGAAAAAAATGCTACAAGGCTTTGTGGAACCGCGACGAGCCTTGCGACTTTTGCATCAAGGAAGAAGGCGTTTTTCGCGACTTTGTTCAAAAAAATATTTTCCCGGACAAAGACAGGCCCACTTGCTACACCATGCGCGCCAAGGTTGTAAATTGGAGCGGCTTTGACGCCCGCATTCAGTATATGAGAGAAAGCACGCTCAACGCAAATTTGGCGCAAACATTGGAAGACGTCAACATTTTGTCAGGAAGCGATTTGGACAGGCTTCCAAGCGGCGCCTTTAAAATAGACGCAAGCCTAAAAGACGACAGGCTTTTTACAACCAACCAAGCCTTGTATGAAATGTTCGGCTACGACAAGGAAGATTTTGAAAAAAAATTCCGCTTCAAGTTTTCCAACTTTGTCTTTGAACAGGACAGAGAGCGTATTTTTGAAAAAATAAAAAATAAGTCCGCGGAAGGCGATGAGGTTCGGTTGAAGTTTAGAGTTGAATGCGTTGACGAAAGCGTGCGGCAAGTGGCAGGCATAGGCCGCTTTTACAATGACAACGAAGGAAAACGCTGGCTTTTTGTCAATTTGATTGGAATTGACGTGGCGCTTTCAATTTTTCCTGAAAAGCGATGACAATTCAAGAAGCCAAAAAAAACATCGTTCAAAAAATCGCCGCCGTGTCAAAATCCCCGGCCTTGGACGCGGATGTTTTTATCCAAGCGCTTTTAAAAAAAGACAAAACTTTTGTTTTGCTAAATCGCGATTTTGAACTGGCGCCTGAACAAGTTGAAAGCCTTAAACGCTGGACTTTGTCGCGCTCGCAAGGCCTTCCTGTGGCTTACATAATCGAAAAAAAAGAATTTTACGGCCTTGATTTTTATGTCAACCAATCCGTCTTGATTCCAAAGGCAGACACAGAAATCTTGGTGGCCCGCGCTGTGGAAATTTTGTCGGAGCGGATTGAAGGCGGCGGAAATTCAAACCTTTGCGTTTGCGACATGGGCTGCGGAAGCGGCTGCGTGGCCTTGAGCGTTTTTAGAACCTTGATTGACGGCGAAAGAATTCCCTTGGAAAAAATGCCTCGCTTTTACTTGCTGGACATAAGCGCCGCCGCCCTTGATGTGGCCAAAAAAAACGCGCGGGTCCTTTTAAGCGGCGATGAAATTGAAAAAGTAAAATTCATTCAAAGCAATTTGTTTGAAGATTTTCCGTATAAGTGCGACGCGCTTTTGTCAAATCCTCCTTACATTCCTCGGGAAGAAGCCTTGGAGCTTTTAAAGGACGGAAGGGGCGAGCCTCTTTTGGCGCTGGACGGAGACGTTGGCCCTGACGGAGACTTTAGCGGAACAAGGGACGGGCTTGCGCTTTTTAGACGCCTTGCCTTGCAAGCCAAAGAGCGGCTTTTGCCCGGCGGGGATTTTTTGTGCGAGACCGGGGAATGCAACGCCGACAGCGCCGCAGCCTTTTTAAGCGAAAACGGTTATAAGAACGTTAGAATTGACCTTGACATGGAGGGCCAAAAGCGGTTGGTCAGCGCCGTCCTAAGCCGCGATGTTTGCGAAGCAAATTCGTTGCAGTGAAAAAGCGGCTCATTGAGGCGCGAAAATTTCATTCGCGCCTCAAAAGAAACGAGTCAAGGCTTTAAGCGAAGCGCGCCTTGACCGTTTCTACTGCGTTTGCCCAAGCGCCTCGGCGATTCCAAAGGCGCGGTCGCCAATCTTTTCGATTTGGCGGACAACGTCGATGTATAGAAGCTCCGCTTTTACGTCGGCGCCTTTTTCCAAGCGCTTTCTGGCGATTCTCTTTAGATCTTTTCTGAACAAGTCAATTTGGTTTTCCAATTCTTCCGCCATGGAAAGTTTGTCCGAATCAAGGTGCTTGTTTATGTTGATATGAATGAACTGCAAGAACTGGCGGACCAATTCAACGTAAGGAATGAGGCGGTCGGTGTCTTCAGTTTCAAAACTCATGTTCTTTTCTATCGAGCGCTTTAACAAAAGCGCGACGCTAAGGCATTCGTCGGTCATGCTTTCCAAATCGCCGATTATTGAAAGCATAAGTGAAAGGTTGGCCATCTGCTTTTCGTTTACGGCCATCCGCTCAATGTGAACGATGTAGCGGGTCAGCTGCTCGTGCATTTGGTCGGCGTAGTTTTCGGCTTGAATGATTTCCTCAAGGTGCTGGTCGATGAAAGTTTGGCCGCGGTTCTTGAGTCCAATTTGGATTTTGTCAAACATGTCGGTGGCCAAGTCGGTCATGTCCTTGATTTCTTTTTCGGCGCGAATGATGTAGGCGCCGACGTTTTCTTTAACAAGCGCGCTTTCGATAAAGTCAAGGCGGTAGAAGTTGTTTTTGCTCTTGGGGTCGTCGGCGATGATTTTTTTGCAAAGCGCGATTATTTGATTGGTGAAAGGCAGGAACAAAATTGTTGAAAGAACTTTAAATGCGCTTTGCAAAATTGAAATTTGAATGGCTATGTTCGCGCCTCTGGGAGTCAGGAATTTTATCAAGTCCAAGAAGGGGCGGAAGAAAAACAAAACCAAAATCGTTCCGGCAACATTGAACAAAACGTGAATCAAGGCCGCGCGCTTGGCGTCCGCCGAAGTTCCCACAGCGGCCAAAATCGCGTCGATGGTGCTTCCGATTCCGCTTCCCAAAATCAAGGCCGCCGAAAATTCCCAAGCGACCAAGCCGTTGTAGGCCATGGTGATTACAATCGCGCTAAAGGCGCTGGAAGAGTGCAGAATTGCCGTCAAGATTGTTCCGACAAAGATTGCGATTGCCCAAGAAAGCGCGCTCCAAGACTGAATGTCGTCAATCCAAGAAAAGCGGGAAAGCTGTTCAGGCTTGAATGAAAGGGAGTCGCTCAACATGCTGAGGCCCAAGAACAAAAGGCCAAAGCCCATAAGCGCCTGTCCTATGTTCTTGTTCAAGTTGCGCTTTGTTAGCGTTAGAAAAAAGCCGGCGCCGAAAATTGGAAGCGCGAAAGACGAAATTTTAAAGTTGAATCCAAAGATTGATACAATCCAAGCTGTGATTGTCGTTCCGATGTTTGCGCCAAAAATTACGCCTACGGATTGCTGGAGCGTCAAAAGGCCGGCGTTGACAAAGGTTACAACCATGACCGTCGTGGCGCCCGACGACTGGATTACCATGGTTATGAAGAGGCCTGTCAAAAGCCCTTTAAAGCGGTTTCCAGTCATTACGGAAAGGGCTCTTTGCAAGCGCTCTCCGGCGCTTTTTTGAACGCCGTCGCTCATCAATTTCATTCCATACAAAAGAAAGGCGAGGGCGCCGATTAGTTGCAAAAGTCCAACGACAACACGCATTCTTCAAGTTTAGCGCATTGTCGCGGCTTAATCAATAAGGCTTTTTTTCTCAGTTGAATTTATGCTTGAAATTTGCTATCATCTTTAGCTATGAAAAAACACGCTTTTATTCCCGCCGGATTTTTGGCGCTGGCGGCCCTTTGCTCCTTGCCTTTTTTTTCTTGCAAAAAGAAAGAGGCTCCCAAGACGGCGGCCGCCGATCCCTTTGAATTGGAAATTTCCGACGAAAAAAAATCTTTGATTTCAACTCCATCTTGGCATCCTTCCGAGAAAAAAATATGCGTGGTCTTTGGATACGGCTACAACGAAAAGCATTATGTCCAAGCCGTTCTAGACAGCCTTTCCTCAAAATACGGAATTGACGACGGAAGTCAAGAAGGCGGCTTGATTTTTCCCCTTGTGTACCCTGACGATTTTCCTTTGGAAAGAATCAGCCGCCTGCCGTCTTTGGTGGGCGAGCGGGACCTTGCGGGCTTGATTGTAATCGGCGCGCCCGAAAACACAAACTACGCCATCGCGCGCTTGGAAGACGAATATTCCTCCCAAGAGTCAATGATGCCCTATCCTGTTTACGCTTTCTTTCCCCAAGACGACGTGCAAGGAATTGAGGCCACTGCGAATTTTGTGGTTGACCGCGCGCTTGAAGGAAGCGGCTCTTCCGAAGACGACACGAACAAAGAGGAAGTGGTTCAAACCCAAGTCAAGGATTTGGAAAAAATTTTGGACAGCGCAATTGAATACATGCTTTTGACCCAAGCGCCCCTTCCCGCCGATGAAGACCTGATTTTTCACGTTTCCCGCATCGTTGGAAAAAATTACAAGCTTTCCCGTTATGTTGACGCGGAAAGCGGCTTGCAGTCAATCAACCATTTTGTGATTGAAGAAAAATGATAGAACTTGTTCAAGGGCCGGACTTTGCGATTGGAAGCCAAGACGCGATAAAGGCTTTGGCAAAAAAAGAAAGCGCCTCTCTTTTGGTTCTGTCGGATTCCCATGGCCGTCCTGAATTGTTGAAGGCCATAGTGGAAAAATTTGGCGGCCGCTGCGACGCGCTTGTTTTTTGCGGCGACGGAATCGGAGACCTTTGCGGGTGTCTTGAGGCGACCAAGAAAAGCAAAAAGCTTTTCAACGCCTTTCCGCCTGTGGCGGTTTTCGCGCGGGGAAACGGCGACTATCCGGAATTTCCCTTTGACGGCGGAGAGATAAAAGTTCCTCTCCATCAATTTTTAAAAGTTGCCGGAATGAAAATTATGGCGACCCACGGACACGCTGAGGGCGCCTATTACGGCCTTGGAAGAATGGGGCAGCTGGCGTTGGAAAATCAAGCCGACGTTGTTTTTTACGGCCACACCCACATCGCCTCTTCCCAAGAGGAAGACTGCACCCGCTTTGTGAATCCGGGAAGCTGCTCAAGGCCTAGAGGCGGCCAACTTCCGTCCTTCGCCATAACGCAAATTCCCGGCGGGCAAGAACGCGCCGAAACTTCGTTCTTTTCAATTTCGTTGACCTTGGCCGACGGCTGCGCTTTTATGCCATACGCGCCGCTGCCTGTTTTTTAGGAGCCTTGAAATTATAGAATCCGGGAGGCCGCGTCTTCCCATTGGGCGTTGAGCGCTTCAAGTTCCGAATCGAGCGCGGAGATTTGCGCTTGGACTTCCTTGGCTTTGGCGCCGTTGGAATAAACGGCGGGGTCGGACATTTTTTCTTCCAGCGCTTTTTTTTGCGCCTCTTTTTCTTCTATCTGCGCGCCAAGCTTTTCCACAAGGCGCTCATATTTTTTCTTTTCGTTGGCGGCTTTCTTTTGTTCTTCCCAAGAAAGGGCGGCCGAAGATTTTTGGCCTTGGGCGGCTTCTTGAGCGCCGGACTCTTTTCCTTGCGCCTTGCCGCCGTCCTTTGCCGCTTCTTCTTTTGCCGGAACGGAGGCTTCGGCTTCGGCTTGCAAGCGGTCGATGTAATATTCGTAGCCGCCCAAAAAGTTCCTCGCGCTGCCGGGCTTTAGTTCCAAAACACGCGTCGCCAAGTCCTGGATAAAGCTTCTGTCGTGGCTTACAAAAATCACCGTTCCGCCAAAATCTTTTAGCGCCCCCAAAAGCGCGTCCTTGCTTGTCATGTCCAAGTGGTTTGTGGGCTCGTCAAGAATCAAAAGGTTGACCGGCCTTAGCAAAAGGCGCAAAAGGGCGACGCGGCTTTTTTCTCCTCCAGACAAAACGTCAAGGCTTTTAAAAACATCGTCGCCTCGGAACAAAAAGGCGCCCAGCATGTCCCTTGCTTTTGGAACTAAATCCAGCGGGCAGGAATTTTCTATGCATTCCAAGACGCTTGTTTGCCCCTTGATTGTTTCCGCGTTGTCTTGGCTAAAGTATCCGATTTGAACGCCCGCTCCGGGAACAAGGGAGCCTGAAAAATCTTTGTCCACGCCCGCGACGATTCTCAAAAGGGTGGACTTTCCGGCGCCGTTTTTTCCCACAACTACAAGGCGCTCGCCGTTTTCAACTTGCAGGTCAAGATTGTCCAAAACTTTTGTCAAGCCGTCGTAGCTTTTTGTGATTCCGTTCAGCCTAAGAACAAGCTGGCCTGAATGGGGGGCGGGCGGAAACTTAAAGTGAACTTTTTTAAGGGATTCAGGAATTTCTATGGGAACGATTTTGTCAAGCATTTTTTGCCGGCTTTGCGCCTGCGCCGCTTTTGTGGCCTTGTAGCCAAAGCGGTCGATGAAGCCTTGCAAGCGCTTTATTTCTTCCTGCTGCTTTTGGTATTCGGCCATCAAGGTTTTCAGCTCCGACTCCCGGACTTTTTCGTAGTGGCTGTAATTTCCGGGATAGCATTTAAGCTGGCCGTTAAAAAGCTCGTAAACTTGGTTTATCGTAACGTCCAAAAAGTAGCGGTCGTGGCTTACAAGCAAAAAGCCGCCCTTGAAGTTTTGCAAAAAGCCTTCAAGCCAAGAGCGCGCCTCAAGGTCAAGATAGTTTGTGGGTTCGTCCAAAAGCAAAATGTCAGGCCCTTGCATCAAGGCTTTTGCCAGCGCGATTCTCATCTGCCAGCCGCCGGAAAATTCTTCCGTCATTTTGTCAAAGTCTTTGCGGTCAAAGCCAAGGCCTAACAGCACCGATTCGGCAAGCGCGTCCCGGCGGTGCCAGCCCGAAGATTCAAGGGTCGCGAGAAGGGCGGCGTGGCGCTCAAGCAGTTCGCCGCTGTTGGAAGGATTTTCCTTTAGCCGCTCTCCAATTTGGTCTATTTCTTCTTGAATCTTGTATCCGTATTCAAAGGCGCGGTCGGCTTCTTGCAAAAGGGTGGAGCCGGAATGAGTCAAGCCCGACTGGGGAAGGTATGCGATTCGCGCGTCTTTTTGCGCCGTCCGCTCTCCGCCGTCAGGCTCTTGAATGCCGGCCATGATTTTTATCAGCGTGGATTTTCCCGCGCCGTTGGCTCCAGTCAATGCGGCCTTTGTTCCTGTCTTTAAGTTTACGCTGACGTCGTCCAAGATTTTTTTGTCACCAAAAGAAAGGGAAACTTTTGAAAATTGAACAAAGGCCATTTTAATTCCTTAAAAATTATCTGCTGAAGAAAATGACGATTGGGCTTTTTGACTGGCTTTGAGCCACATTGTTCTTGATGTTGGCGTCGCTGGCGTCCTCAAGGGTAAGTCCGTTGGAAGAATTCTTGTAAAAGAAATTCACTTCCGACTGCGAGCCGTCAAAAACAAAAGTCAGCATTCCGTCAAAACGGTTTCGCAAATTTTGACTTATCAAGTATTTGATTGAAACTTTTCCCTTGCCCTTTGCGTTTTCGGAAATTATGTTGGGAACCAAAAGTGAAAATCCGTTCCATGTAAAGGCGCCGTTTCCTGTAAAGGTCAGCGTTCCGTAATTTGACGAGCGGAAGGAATCGACATTGTAAAGCTTTTGCATTTCTTCCTCGCGGCGCTTTTGCTCGCCTTCAATCAACTCGTCAATGTTGTAGTCGGCGGAGATTGTCACGAAAGTGTAGGCTTCCGGCTTGTTGTCAATTCCGGCGTAGTTGACCACAATTTGGTTTGCGTCGCGGATAATCATTTGGAACGGCGTTCCGGTAAAATCGTAAACCTTGTCCCGAACTTTTGTGATGCCGGAATAGTTGGCCGTTCTGTAGCGGCCGTTTATGTTAATTGAAACTTTTCCGCTTTCAACGCCGGTGTCAAAGCCGTAGGCGCTCTTCATGCTTTCAAGGTCAATGGTGCCTTCGTCAAGCATTCTTTTGTAGCTTTCAGGGTGCCACTTGGCCTGAAGGACTTGGTTTAAAATCGCGTCCTCGTCTTCCGCTGGCGCCTCTTCAATTTGGCCGCTGACAATCTTTCCGCCCTCGCCAGTTTCAAAAATCAAGAGATTGTGCGAAAAGCACCAGCCCTGGGTTCCGCCGTTTGTCAAAACGCAAAGCCAGTCGCCCTCAAGTTTTTCCCCTGAGCCCATGATTACGTCCTGGCCCTTTCCCTTGTAAAGAATTTTTACGATTTCGTCTTTGTGCAGACGGTACTTTTGCTTTGAAGTGTTCACCGGGTCGGCGCGGACAGGAAGTCCGTCAATCTTTATCTTTGCGTACTTGTGCTGGAACTCGGCGTATTTTTGCGCGGCTTTCATAGCCTTCTTTTTTGAAGATGGGACGGTAAGCTGCCAAAGGGGAACTTCCAAATTTTCCTTGGAGCCAGGAATTCCGATTATGTAAACATGGCTGATGTTGGACTTAAAGTAAACCTTTACGATTTGTCCGTCCTGCAAATTTTTTTGCGGAAGATCCCAAAGCAAAACCGAATGTCCGATGGAACGGCGGCAAGAGGTCAAAAGCGTCGTCAACGCAAGGGCGCAAGCAAGCGCCAAAAATATTCTTTTCATAGGTAGAATATTATACCGCGTTTCGCGGTCTTTTGCAATTGTTTAGGATTTTGGTGTGTTTGTCGCTGCAATTGTTTCTATCAGTTGAAGTATGGCGCGCCGTTCTTTTTGATTTATGCTTTCAAGTTGAACAAAAATGTCTTTGTATTTTTTGAAAATCCTTAAGTCGCTTTTGGAAAATGCAGCTTGTTCTTTTTGAACTTTATCATTGCTTTCCATGTCTAAAAGATATTCCAGCGTGACATTCAAGGCGCGAGCGATTCTGAGAGCTGTGTCGGCTATGGGAATTCCGTTTCTGTCTATTCCTTTGCTTATGTATGAAGCGTCGATTCCCGCTTCAAGCGCAAGCTCTTTTCTGCTTTTTCCGAGATAAACCAATTCATCGTCAACTTTTTGCCAAAAACCCATGCCTTTAAGATAATGACAACTGCCATAATTGTCATAATTAACTTGACAAATGGTATTATTGGCATTAAAATAGAAGTTGTCATATTTTATGGAAGTATGATAAATGGTAAATAAATTGTGAGGTGTGAAATTATGAAATCAACAAGATCAACTTTTCTTTTGCTAAGCAAAGTCTTATTGGCGTTCACTATCATTGGGCTCTTTTTGCCTTTTGTGAATGAAGCTATGTGGGCTGGATTTTATGGTGATGAAGCGAATACTGCATTTGAGTATTTCACTATGAGTGTGAAATACGGTGTGTTAAAATGTCTTCTTATATGTGCAATTCTTTCTATTGTTTCAATATTATATACATATGTAAATTTTAGAAGAAGCGGAAGAGATTTGAATTCGGAATCAACGGCTGTAGATTACCTTTTTGTTGTTATCGCGATTTATGCTTTTTCGGTTCCATCTGCGTTCCTTTTGGGGGAAAGAGGATATGCCCCTAATATTGGTTTTGTTTTTATGCTTGTAGCTCTGATAGGCAGTCTAATTTTTCTAATTGCAGCTTCTATGCAGGAAAAGACCCAAGCAACTGAAGATGAACAAGTAAAAAAAGAATTGGCAATTTTTTTGCTGACTCCGATAGTTATTCTTTTTTCTGGAATTTTCATACTGCTATTTCAGATTGAGTATGGGCCGCTGGAAATTTTTTCAACCATTCTTACGGTGGTTTGGATTTATGGCATGCAATCATATTATGCAAAAAGAGACAAATTTCCCTTAAAAACGAAGTATATAATTATTTTGTTAATTGCTAATATAATCTTTTCTCTGATGTCTTTCATTTATCGATATCAGCAAATTGATTTGTATATTTTTCAAGGATGGCTATTCGGAAACTTTCGTTCTGTTTTTATTTCTGAAGTTATTTTATTGTTGCCATTAGCTGTAAACAAAGTGTGGGCTGATAAATCTAAGTAGGAGAAAACATTGGCGAAAATTGCTAAGCTTGGTGAAGTTAATTGTTTGGCTGAATATATATGCCTGATAAAAAATTTGTATGATGGAAAGCTGAATTTCCCAATAACAGAATCTCATCGGTATTTGTTTTTTAGAGGGCAATATGACGCAACATGGTCTTTGAAGCCAAGCTTGTTCAGAGAGGATAATGATTGTGAAAGGGACATTCTTCTGGATATTAAGCAATTTTCGCCAATTCTTAATTTGAAATATGATTTTATAAAAGATTTGCTGCAAGTTCTTATCGATTTGCAGCATGCAGGTGTTCCGACAAGAGTTCTTGATTGGACGGTTGAACCTTTGACCGCCTTGTTTTTTGCTGTAAAAGGATTCACTTGTAAATGTAGCTCTGGAAAAGTATGGGTTTTGGATCCATGGAAATACAATGAGTTTCTAAGATATAAAAACGCACATATACAATCACATGATATTAATATTCTTGCAAGAGCTATGCTTGCATATGGCTGGAAGTTCGGCGAAATAAAGAAAATCTTGAAAGAGCAGTTTAGTTATGACACAAAGTTTATAAAACAATTCGCTTGGCCCATGGCATTTGTAGGTGGATTTACAAATGACCGAAAGAATGCTCAGCATGGTTGTTTTACAATTTTTGGAGAAAAGAAGGATGGCTTTGAAGCGTTTTGTAAAAATGGCGAACTTGCATACTTTGTTGTAAATAATCAAGAGGAAATATTGAGCGATTTAAATAAAATCTATATAAATGATTTTTCGTTGTTTCCGGATTTTTATGGTGTTAAAGAGCAAGTAAGAAAATATAAAAGTTTATTTAAATTTTAGGAGAGGTTATTATGCATAAACTATCAATTGTTTTATTTATTATTGCTAGCGGATTTATAGCTATGGCATGTACGGCGAACAGAAAAGTGGAAAAGCAGTTTAAGATGTTTCATGAAAATGAGATGTTGGCCGCAGTAAATGATTTTTATGATTATGTGGATAAGCATAACGATTTCTTTATTCTTGGGGAAAGTGACAGTGAAATAACTGTTCCGATTGATTTTAGCAGTTTAATAACAAAGATTATTGCCATACATACGGAAAATCATAATTCTGAAAAGTTGCCAAGAGATTCAAAAGAATGGAGTGTGTGGATGCATAATTATAAGCCAAGAGAAGAGTCTGACTTTGAACTTACTATAGATTCTGATGGATATTCTGTGGTGCGTCTCAAAGAAGTCGAACAAAAAAGGCTTATTACAGTTTGCCCTTTTTGTTTAGCGGAGCAGGCTGGAAATTTGAGTGAAGGCGAACGAAACTTGGATGATTGGATAGAGACATCTTTATTCGAATATAAAATAGACAAGCGCATTACTTCCCTTCTTAAAGTTATGAAAAATGATGAAATAAAGAATGCTCTAAATGCCTTGCGAATTTATATGAAAACTGGTGCAATGTTTGGACAAAAATTAACATCTGATTGGATTCTCCAAGCAGGTTCGCTCAACGATAGGTGTTATGTGATTCCAACGAGAAAATATCTTGAGATAAAACAAAAAATGCAAAATATACATGAGAATTTTCATAAGTTTTATATGTTTGATGGTGTGGTTGAAAAGACTTTATTCCATTACTTTTCCGAAATTGGGAATGGTGGAAATTTCTTAGAGCCAGAAAAACCTATAAGCAGTTGCCCGTTTTGTGTTTTTTTGCACGAGGCAATAACTGATGGACGCTTAAAGAAAGATATGAAGAATTTCTCATGGCCTGATGGAGAGATGTATATATGGCGAGAAAACGGTTTTGGTCTTAAAATTCTTACTGATTATGTACAAAATAAAAATGATGAAAAGCAAAAGATCGCTGAAAGAAAACGAATTAGAGACATCCCTTTGTATTCTCTAATACAAATTCAGAATGAAGTTGAAGACAATAAAATTGTTGCAAGAAAAAAGTATGACGGCAAACAACTGAAAATAGGAGCTTATGTAAAAAGCGTGCAAGATGATCATGTTGTTTTGGCAACCGATGGGTGGGGCATCGGTGAGACTAACATTTTTTTATCAAAATCTGATTTGGAAACGTTGCGAAAAAGTCAATATATTGAGTTTTTCGCAACCATAAAATTCATTGATTTGTCAAATGTTGGAAAGAATGATACTCTAGAAGAATTTCAAAACGGTGCGAGTTCAATTTTAGAGTATCTTGATTATGGTGGTTCGGGTTATGCACTTTTGAATTGTCAACTGATAGAATAGAGTTTTTAAGTTAGGAGAATGAATAACATGAAAAAAATTATTTTTGCATTAACTTTGATGGGGCTGTGTGCCTTTGCATTTTCGCAGAATGACGAGGCAAAAGCATCTATTGCCAAGGCAAAACAGTGTGAGGCACAGAAAAAATATGCATCCGCTTTAGGTAATTATTACGATGCAATTGTAGCTGATGTTGAAAATACATCGGATGCTGTCGATGCTTTTCAACGAATTCAGAATCAAATTATTTCTGGGCAGCCAGGTTTTGCCAATTATAATGAATTTTCTCTTTATGACAATTGGGTTTTGTTGCTAAAAGACGCTGAAGCTTATTGGACGATAAACAGCCCGTATGTTTTTGCGTTTTCTGAATTGAAAAAGGAAAATGTAAATTATGAAAAAAGAACCGCAGATTATAGCGTCGATGTAAGTACTGAGTATTCTGAAAAATATAAAACAATTGTGCATAATACGTTGATTGAAGGCTTGAAAAAGGCTTATGAAGATTCATGGGGCAAATTGAAAGATTGGCCAAAAGTATCTGCGTTTACAGAAAAAGATGGGGCTTCCGCTCAAATTTATCAAAAATATGGCGCGGCAGTTGTGAGATATCCAAATACAAGTGGCAAGAAAGTTGATTTAATAAAAAATTATTTGCTTTCATTGCTCTTGGAAAGCCTCGATGCAAGTCAAAGAAATCGGTGGAATGCCTTGTCGAATAACGACAAAGAGAGGATTATCTCCGCTGCAAGACTGGAGTCTGGATTAGCTTCAAAGGCTTGGTATTATTCTAGCTATGAGACTTATTATGGTCTTGCTTCTGTTACTCTTCCGCCATATACAGTTGAAGATGACATTTTTTTTAGTGAAGATAATTATATTCACTCTGAAGAAAAGAATTTTGGATTTACTGATATAAAATTAGCCCTTTTAGATGAGAATGGAAAAAGTTTTTTGACTGGGCCTCGCGCCGCGATACCTGCTGTTGGAGTTTCTGATAGCGATACCAATAAATATACATTCAAGAATGTCCCAGCAAATTTGATGGAAAAAATTGATGGGAATGATTATCGGATATCAGTGGCTGAAGCTTTTTTAAATTATGGTAACTGGGATCCTAATTTAGAAGATTTTTTTACTCGAAAGAGCGTGAATGTTTTGCCTGATATAGCTCTTTCGACAAAGCAAAACTTTAATGCAGAAAAGTCGATAGCGTCAATGGAATTGATAATGCAAGAAAAGGAAAATCTTGAATATGAAAAGGCGGCGCTTGAAAATGATATGAGACATTCGTTTCAGGATGTGGTTGAAAATACAAAAAGCGAAATTCTTTATGAAACTTGCAATAAAATTAAACTCAGAAAAAATATCTCAATAGAGGAGCTTATTCAGAACGCTGAAAAAATTTGGACTGAGAAATATGGTGCTAGCAAGGCACAGTATGAAGGTCGTAAGTATAGCAGCAACAGTAATTTCGACATTCCATATCCAGAATTTGACAGTAATTTTGCTAAGCAAATTATAGAAAATGATGCCAAAGACAAATTGTTTACTGTTGGCAAGAATGGCGCACTGGTTCTGACGAAAGAAGGTATGCAATTGTTAAAGAAAAAATGGAATTGAAGTGGCGAAGTTTTGTCGGCTCTGAAATTTCAGAGCCGTATTTTTTTCTTGACAAATATTCACCATAGTGCATATAATATAACCATGTGGGATGTGGATTCGTCAAAAGAATATGACGCTTGGTTTGTGGCTTTGGACGAAGAGTGCAAGGAAGCCGTTTTGCAGCGGGTTCTTTTGCTTCGGGAATTTGGCCCCAACCTTCCGCGTCCATACGCAGACGTTCTTCATGGTTCCAAAAAATACAAGAACCTAAAAGAACTTCGCAACCAAACGCAAAAACATATTTTGCGCGTTTCCTATTATTTTGACACGGAAAGAAAAGCGTTTTTGCTGACTGGTGGAGACAAAAAGGGAAAAGACCAAGACAAGTTTTACAAAGACTTGGTGGCGGAATCTGTAACGATAATTGAACGGCATGAAAAGGAGTTGACCCATGAAAGACGCAATAAAAAAGATGGAAAGCAAAATGTCCGCTGAATCTGTCCGGCGCGCCCACATTAAAGCGGAGCAGGACATTATGGCCATTCGCCTTGCCCAGCTCCGCGAGGAACGCAATGTAAAACAGTCGGAAATGGCCAATTTTACGCAGTCGTCTGTTTCCAAAATAGAAAAGCGAAAAGACATGAAAATCTCCACTCTAATCGATTATCTTGACAGCCTTGGAATGGGTTTGGAAATCATTACCTATCCCAAGCCGGCGCTTGCAAGAAAGCGCGGAAAAGTTTTGCTAAAAGTGTGAAAACGCAGCTTTTTCCTCGTTTGTCACAAAATCAAGGCAATTTTGATGGAATTTTGTAACAAAATCGGGGCAATTTTTTTATCTCGCATTTTTGCTCAACCGGTTGCGTGAATTCTCTTGCTTTTTGCGCGGAACTGTCGTATAATCATAGCGCGCGGCCAAACTCGCGCGATTGTCCGCGCTCGCTAGAGCGCAGTTGAATTGCTTCCTCTAACAAAACAGAGCGAAGCGATGTAACAGCCGTATTGGTCGTAAGGAGGCATAAATGAACGTTTTGGTAATCGGAGGAGCGGGCTACATCGGAAGTCATGTGGTTAAGGAATTGAACAAGCAGGGCCACCAGGTGACGGTTTTTGACAACCTTTCTAGCGGCCTGCGGCAAAATCTTTTCAAGCAAAACGGCTTCATTCACGGAGACATTCTTATAAAGGAACAGCTGGACAAAGCCTTTGCCCAGGGCTTTGACGCCTTCATTCACTTGGCGGCTTTCAAGGCGGCCGGCGAATCCATGCTCAAGCCCGAAAAATATTCGGTGAACAACATCACCGGCACCTTGAACATTTTGAACAGCGCCGTGGAGCATGGCTGCAAATTGATGGTCTTTTCTTCCAGCGCGGCGGTTTTTGGCGAGCCGCAATATTTGCCCATTGACGAGGCCCATCCAAAAAATCCTGAAAACTACTACGGTTTTACAAAGCTCAAGATTGAAGAATTTATGGCTTGGTATGAAAAAATCCGCGGACTGAAGTTCG
>CALDIB010000078.1 GCA_937902125.1 uncultured Treponema sp. | reverse complement strand
GGGGGGGGGGCAGGCGTATGGTCTATTTAAAAATAAACCGCAACAATCAATACACAATGTGGTGCATACAGCAATGGATAGACGCAATTAACGCCGCTGGAATGGACTTTATTTTTGTGGTGGACAATGAAAGCCTTGAAAAAAGAGTTTTGGCCGAAGTGAATTTTTATTCAGCGGACATAAAAATGATGCGCTCAAAAAGAAAGCAATTAAAAAACATCGCTCCCAACTTATGCGAACCTATTTGGGAAAAATGCACATACGCGCAGCTGACTCCTTTTTATCACGCCAAGGAAAACGGAATTCAAAAGCATTGGGCGATTGACGCGGACGACACGATGTTTGCCGCAAAGCCAGAAAGCGTGGCAAAAATTTTATTGTCCGCTGAGAAAATCGCCGAGGAAAAAAATCTATGCGCCTTTAGCTTTGATATGTGGAGGACAAAGACAAAAGGCTACCATTGGTCATTTGGCGTCGCGTATTTCAATGACAATGTTGATTTTTGCAAAATATTTGACACGACTCCAAATGCGGCTTGGAAGAATGACGTGAACCAAGATTTTGCGACAAACATAGACTTGTTTTTTTGTTATTTAAAATACTGCAGGTTCATGCCAATAGAAACTTTTTATGTGGAGAATGTTTTCTTTTTGCATTGCGGCGTTTTTTTTGGCTGTTCGGTCGTCCATACTATCACTTATTGGAAAGACGGAATGATGATAAATCCAATAGCGAAACACTTGTTTTTTCAAGAGGATTTTGGAAACCGAAAGGCGCTTGGCTGCATAAGGCTTCCGCTGCCTTTAGACTTTGACGTTTCTAAAAAAATCATGCAAAAGATTTTTCATTTTGGCGGGCAGGGCTCAAATGAAATTGCGCGTCGCCTGTATGGAATAGTTTAGGAATTTTATATGAAAGAATACTTTGACGGAACGCTAAAAACGATCGAAAGGTCGGTCAAATCGCTTGACTACGGGCGCTTTAACGCGCTCGCCGACGACTGCATGAAGGCGATTGAAGGCGGGCGCAAGGTCATCGTGAGCGGGCTTGGAAAGAACGTTCCAGTCTGCGACAAATTCGTGGGAACGATGAACTCTCTTGGCCAGCCGGCGAGCTTTATGAACACGAACACGGCGGCGCACGGCGACATCGGCATGGTGAACGACGGAGACGTTGTGATAATCCTTACAAAGTCGGGTGAAACGGCGGAGTCCGTCTATCTTGAAAGCCTTTTGGAACAAAGGAACTGCGTCAACTGGCTCCTTACGTTCAAGAAGGAATCCACGCTCGCCAAAAAACTGGGCGAAAAGTGCGTTGTCCTTGACTTGGACAACGAGGGCGACGAATGGAATGTTGTTCCGAACAACTCCACGACGGTTAACCTCATCGTGCTGCAAGGCTTGGCGATGGAAATTGCCAACAGGCGAGGAGTGACGCTTTTGGATTTTAAGAAAAACCATCCTGGCGGACATATTGGAGCGCAACTAAAAAATGTTAGATAAGCTAAAAAAAACGATTGAATTCTCGCCTCTTCCAAAAACATGGATTTTGGACTTGGACGGCACTGTTTTAAAGCACAATGGCTATAAAATAGACGGGCATGATTCTTTTCTTAAAGGAAGCCTTGAATTTCTTAGGTCCATTTCTCCTAATGACATGATTGTCTTTATTACGTCAAGAAAAAAAGATTGCGCGGCGCTAACAGAATCCTTTTTAAAACAACATGGCATTCGTTATAACTCAATTATTTATGAGGCGCCTTACGGAGAAAGGGTTTTAATAAATGACAATAAGCCAAGCGGCCTAAAAATGGCTTACGCAATCTGTACAAAACGGGATTCTTTTAACGTTCCCGCTTTTATAATTAACAACGAGGTTTAGTAATATGGACAAGAGAAAACTTGTGTTAAAACTAAAGATTAAGCTGTCAAGATTTTTTATTCTCTCCAAATTTGCTCGAAATTATTATGTAAACGAGTTAAAAAGCCGCATTCCGCTAAACGGAGATGTTTGCTTGTCGGATGTCTTAAATGATAAAATCGAAAATGATTTTTGCATCGCCCTGTTGCCAGCTAGTCTTGGGGACACAATGTTATTTTTCATGTATAAGGACGAGATAGAAAAACAGAATAATGTCAGAATCTTTACAGTCCTAAAAAAAAGTCATTCTGTCATTCCCAAATTATTGAATGAGGAGCCTGAAAATTATTTGCTTGTAAACAATGTTTTTGACGTTTTTAATTTGGCAGAGTTTAATATTTGGTGGGGAAAATTTGGAAAGTGTTGTGGAGACATAGGGCTGATTAGTTTAAAACCCTCTAAAAAAAGTTTTTTTATTGCGCATTTGGCCTATATGAGAAACCGGATGGAGGACTGGTATGCAAAAAAAATAAATGACTTTTTGGCCCTTACAAGATTCACGTTTTATTTAAATTCTTCTACCAAGTTTACGCGCCAATTAAACTATTCCGTTCTGCCGCAAAAAAAAACTGTCCAAAAAAACAGTTCTGTTGGCTCCAGAGGCCTCGTCAATTTCCGCGACATTTGTAGATAAAACTTTTTGGAAAAACATAGCGGAGCATTACAAACAAAAAGGCTTTAATGTTGTGTATAACGCTGTTTCTAAAATCAACTACTTGTCGGAAAACTGTTCTTGGTTAAACGCCGATTTGGAAACTGTCTTGGGAATGGCAATTCAATGCGAGGCTGTCATATCAATTAGAAGCGGTTTTTGCGACTTGTTGTATAAACTAGGAGAAAGGCTTATCGTTATTTATCCTAATAAAAGTTTTTTTGAAATGTATTCCCTTAATAAAATGTTTGAAGTTAACAACATAAAAGAGTTTGTTTATACTAATGACTTATTAAATGAAATAATGGGCGCGTAGTCCGGCTTAAGGCCGAGCCGTCCGTTTTTTCGCAAGTTGACTGCGCGCGCCGCCTGTGAATATTTCTAAAAAAAATCAATTTTATTGATTTTTTTTAGAAATAACATTTCCGTTCCCTTTGTGGTTGGACGCCGTTGTGAGCGGCGTTTTGAAAAAAAATAATTTACAAAACAAGAATTGCGGCGCGATGGAGCGTAGAGGCCGGCTGCGACACTCATTTCGCGCCGCCGCGAAAGCGGCGCAATAAATAGGTTCGACGCGAAATGCGTGTAGCGAAGTCAGCGAGCGGCGCGGACGGACTCGGCAGCGACAGGAAGCCGCATTGATTTTTCTAATTGTTATGTTTTCTTGATATTTGCCGCTAATAACGACAGACTGCGCGCGCCGCCTTGATAAAAGTTCTTTTTCGCGCTATAATGAACAAATTAAAGGCAGCCGCTTGTTTGCGGGGCTGACCTTGGTTCAAGGGCGTTTTGCGGCGGCGAACAGGCTTCTCTTTTTTGGCGTTTTTTTTTTGCTTTTGCCCGCGTTTGGAGGAGTTGTCTTTAAAATCTTGCAGGAGGAATTATGTCAAACAAAATCGCGCTTATTACAGGAATCACGGGCCAAGACGGCTCTTTTTTGGCGGAACTTTTGCTTGAAAAGGGCTACGAGGTCCACGGCATTATCCGCCGCTCTTCAAGCTTTAACACGGCCCGCATAGAGCATCTTTACATTGACGACCTTATCGAGGACATGCACAAGGACAAAAAAGTAAAGCTCCACTACGGAGACCTTACCGACTCGGAAAGCCTTATCCGCTTGATCCGCGAAATCGCTCCCACAGAAATTTATAACCTTGGAGCGCAAAGCCACGTAAAAGTCTCTTTTGACGTTCCCGAATACACGGCCGACTGCGACGCGACAGGCGTTTTGCGCATTTTGGAAGCCGTCCACTTTTTGGGAATGGAAAAGACCTGCCGCATCTACCAGGCTTCAACCTCCGAACTTTTTGGCCTTGTGCAGGAAATTCCTCAAAAAGAGACCACGCCATTTTATCCCCGAAGCCCCTACGCCGTGGCAAAACTCTACGGCTACTGGATCATGAAAAACTACCGGGAGTCCTACGGCATGTTCTGCGCAAACGGAATTCTCTTTAACCATGAGTCCGAGAGGCGGGGAGAGACTTTCGTGACCCGCAAAATCACGCTTGCCGCAAGCCGGATCGCACAGGGATTGCAGAAAAAGCTTTACCTTGGAAACCTCAACGCCCTCCGCGACTGGGGATACGCCAAGGACTATGTAGAGTGCATGTGGCTGATTTTGCAGCAAAAAAAGCCCGACGACTTTGTGGTGGCCACCGGCGAGCAGCACAGCGTGCGGGAGTTCTGCCAATTGGCATTTAAAGAAGCGGGCATCGACCTGGAGTTTAAAGGTCAAGGCGTTGACGAAAAAGGTTATGACAAGGCCACGGGAAAAGTCTTGATAGAAGTTGACCCCAAGTATTTTAGGCCGGCAGAAGTGGAAACCTTGCTCGGCGACCCGACAAAAGCCAAAACCGTCCTAGGCTGGAACCCGACAAAGACAAGCTTTAAGGAACTTGTAAAAATTATGATGAAACACGACATGGAATACGTTAAGAACGAGCGGATTGTCCGACAGCGTTAATTCTTAATTATGAATTATGAATTAAGAATTGGTAATTATGAAGACTGATAATGTTATAGTTGACAAGTCTAAAGCGTTCGCGTTAAGGATAATAAAACTGTATCAGTATTTGACTGATAAAAAAAAGGAATTTATTCTTTCAAAGCAAGTGTTGCGGAGCGGAACCAGCATCGGAGCGAACATAAAAGAGGGGATAAGGGGCCAGTCCAAGGCTGATTTTTACGCTAAGTTTTGCATTTCCCTAAAAGAAGCCAGCGAAACTGAATATTGGCTTGAGCTGCTTAACGAAAGCGGATACCTAAAGGGACAGGAAAAAGATTTTGAATCGCTTTACGCGGAATGTCAGGAAATAATAAAAATCTTAGTTTCCATAACAAAAACAAGAAGGAGAAGCAATTCATAATTCCTAATTAAGAATTATGAATTAAGAATTACGAATTATGAATTATAGTAGTAAGATTTACGTTGCCGGCCACCGCGGATTGGTTGGCGGAGCGATTGTCCGCTGCCTTAAAGAGAAGGGCTACGAAAACATCGTCACAAGGACTCACAAAGAGCTGGACCTCTTGAACCAAGCCGCCGTAAACGAATTTTTCGCCGCGGAAAAGCCTGACTACGTTTTTTTGGCCGCGGCCCATGTCGGCGGAATCGGAGCCAACTCCACTTATCCGGCCGACTTCATCTACCAAAACATGGTCATAGGCTTTAACGTGGTGGAAGCCGCGCGGAAAAACGGAGTCAAAAAGTTGATGAACTTGGGCTCCACCTGCATCTATCCCAAGATGGCGGAACAACCCATAAAAGAAGAAAGCCTTTTGACAGGCCCTTTGGAGCCTACAAACGACGCTTACGCGCTTGCAAAAATTAGCGTGATAAAATTGTGCTCCGCCTACAACAAGCAGTTTGGCACAAACTTCCTTAGCGTCATGCCCACAAACCTTTACGGCCTTGGCGACAACTATGAATTGCAAGGAAGCCATGTTTTTCCGGCGATTATTCGAAAATTTCACGAGGCCAAGGAAAGCGGCCAGGACGTTGTCCATCTTTGGGGAGACGGCAGCCCTTTGAGGGAATTTTTGTTCGCCGGCGACTTGGCCGACGCAGTGGTTTATTTGATGGAAAACAAGGATGCCGCGGACTTGCACACTCCCACCGGCGACTTTGTCAACGTTGGCACCGGAAAAGAATGTACGATTAAAGAATTGGCCCAAACTGTCCGCGACGTTGTTTACGCAGACGTGGCCGCGTCAGGCCGGACATGCAAGATGGAATGGGATCCGTCCAAGCCCAATGGCACTCCAAGAAAGCTTTGCGACGTGACCCGCCTAAGCGCCCTAGGCTGGAAGTCCAAGGTGGGCTTGCGCGAGGGCGTGCAAATCGCATACGACGACTTTTTGCATGGAGAAGTCAGAAAGTAGCCTTTATCTCGTCAAAGGCCAGGTCAAAGCGCATTTCGTTGTCGCAAAGGTCAATTTTGACCGTTGCGCGGCCCCGCTTTTTATTGACCTTGACTATTTTTCCCTCAAAGCCCAAAAGTGGGCCGCTTATTATGGATATGCGCTGGTCCTTGCCAAAAGTGGCTTTTGAAATTCCTTGGGTCTCGCCAAATTTTAGCAAGTTTGAAACAATCTCAAAATCCCGCCCTTCAAGGCGCCTTATGTCTTGGTCGCTGTTTAAAAAATGGTAAAAGGACGGGCATTTTTTTGCGGCGGAAGCAAGGGCCGGGCTCATCTTGCTTGCGGAAAAGAACACGTAGCCTTTAAAAAGGCTTTCTTGGTATTTCTCCCCTTTGGAATTTTTCATGCGTTTTTTAAAAAAAATGACCCTCGCGTCCTCAAACGGCTCCGGCCCAAATTGGGACTTTTTAGCGGCCTCTTCAAATTTTTTCTTAAAGGCCTCCTCGCGGCCGCTTTTTACCATGGCGCAGTAGTATTCCATGCCCTTATTCTAGCGCCTTTGACCTTTGTTGACAAGCGGAACTTTATATGGTATAATCTTTATTTAATTAGATGAACGCCAGCCGTGGGGCGCGATAGGCGCGCGGCCGGGCCCTTCGACCACTTGTCCCTTACTGCGCGGGCCAAAGCGCTTTTTTACGGAGGAGTCTTTTTTTTAAAAGATTCAATACGGAAGGGGAGGGGTATATGCGAAGAAAAACGGACAAGTCAAACGGAAAGCGATAGATGAAATCCTTCTTAAAAATATTTTCAATCCTCACCAAGCGGCAAATGCTTTTGTGCTCCTTTTTGATAGCCTTGATGCTTGTCATCGCGGTGTTTGAGGCGGCGGGCATAGGACTTTTGTATCCTCTGATTGCCATAATAGGGGACCCTGATTTTTTGCTTCACCATCATAAAGCGGAAAAAATTGCCCTCCTTTTTGGAATAAATTCCCACCGCAAATTGATATTCTTTGCATCGATGGCCTTGCTTGTTTTTTATGTGGTTAAGAATGCGTTGGTTTTGATTCAAGCCAAGATTCAAATAAATTTTTCCTTGAACAACCAGCGGGATTATTCAAGGCGCCTTTACGCCTATTATATGGCAAAGCCCTACCTTTACCACCTTGACACAAACATTGCCGTTGTAAGCCGCAATGTTTCAATGGCCGGCTCCACTGTTTTTACAAGCATTTTGGTTCCAACGCTCCAAATAGTCACAAATTTAATAACAATCCTTGTAATTTGGCTTTTTGTCCTTTACATGGACGCCTTGATAGCATTTGGCATCGCTTTTGTAATGGGGCCTCTTGTTTTTGCCATATTGAATTATTTTAGAAAAAAGGTTGCCAAGGACGGCGAGATTCAAAATGTGGCCAACGCGGAAAACAGCAAATGGATAAACCAAGGCTTTTATTCAGTAAAAGAAACAAAAGTGATGCGGCGGGAGCCTTATTTTATAAGCCAATTCAACAAGAGCTATTCAAGATATGCCGAAAGCCAAAAAAACTTTTTGTTTGTCCAACTTTGCCCCAAGTCCATAATCGAGCTTTTTACCATAGGCGGCATTCTTTTGCTTATAGCGGTTAAGATGGTCTTGGATCAAAATCCTGCCTCCTTGATTCCAACCCTTGGAGTTTTGGCCTTGGCCGCGGTGCGCATAATGCCCGCGCTTAACGCCACCGTTGGAATGTTCAACAACATAAAGTTTTTGCAACCCTTTTTTTACGAGATATACGACGACTTGATAGCCGTCAGGAACGGAAAAGACTTGGAGGAGCGCCGCCTTTCCCAAGCCGCGGAGGAGACCTTTGAGTTTAATGACGAAATAAGCGTCAATGGCTTGACTTTTTTTTACCCTTCAAAAAAAGAGCCTGTGCTCTCAGGCGTTTCCTTTAAGATTCCCAAGGGGGCTTTTGTAGGCGTTGTTGGCCCCAGCGGCGCCGGAAAGACCACGTTTGTGGACATACTGCTTGGCCTTTTGCCGCCTAAAGAAGGAACGATAACTGTTGATGGAAAGGACATTTACAAAAACATTTCTGGCTGGCTTAGCAATGTGGCCTATGTTCCCCAAGGCGTTTATCTTATAGACGGAAGCATAAAGGAGAACGTGGCCTTTGGAGTGGCTCCGGAAGATGTTGACGAAGAGCGTGTTCAAGAAGTCTTAAAGATGGCTGAGCTTTACGACTTTGTCCAGACGCTTCCACAAAAAGAGGACACAAGCGCGGGCGACAGGGGGGCAAAGCTTAGCGGAGGCCAAAAACAGCGCATAGGAATAGCCCGAGCCCTTTACCACAGGCCCAATGTCCTAGTCCTTGACGAGGCCACCAGCGCCTTGGACAACGAGACCGAAAGGCAAATAACCGACACGATATTGAGACTAAAAGGAAAAATAACCATCATCGCCATAGCCCACAGGCTTAGCACGCTGGAGTCTTGCGACTTTAAGATTAAGTTTGAGGGCGGAAAGGCGGAGAGGGTGTAAGAGGTGGAAAGATGAAATGAAAAGTCTTCAGAAAAGCTTGTTGGAGGAGTATTGTTTTTGGGAAGGTAGATTAACCGCATTTGACAAATCAAAATTTAGCGACTTTATTTCTACGGAAGAGGTTTTAAAGGGATATTACATTTTGATTGACTATTTTCTTTCACAAGGAGAAACTCTTTCTTATGGAATAAAGGATTTTACCTTGATTGGTTCTGCCGTTGGGCGGCAATTTACTGCTTGGCGTGGAAAAAGTAAATGGACTGATAAGTATCAAATTGCCGCCACGTTGTTTTTTGGAATTAATAAAAATCATGCTTTTAGTGATGGCAATAAAAGAACTTCAATGCTAATTTTGTTGTATTACTTAGTGAAGAATAATTTTACTGTAGTAAACGAATTTAAAAATAATTTTGAACGACTAGCTCTTAGAACTGCGGCCAATGAATTGGATAAATATCCATGTTATGAAAAATATAAAAAGTCTTCGGATTCAGATATTTTTACTATTGCCCATATAATAAAAAAGTCCGTTAGGAAAATGGACAAGTCATACGCTCCGATGACATTTCAAGAATTCTTTTCAAAGTTGAGAAATTACGGCTTTGAATACGAGTTGTCAGGAGGTTATGTTGACATTTTTAAAAAACAAAAAAGACTTTTCTCTACCAAAAATAAGAAAGTGATACAAATTGGATGCCCTGGTCTTAAGCGGCAAATAAATGTTAAAGCCGCAAAATCTGTATTGAAAGCGTGTGAACTTACAGATGAAAATGGTTATGATTTTAGGACATTTCTTGAAGGGAATGAAAGTATGTATAAAATAATTAGTGATTTTGAAGCGCCGCTGAGAAGATTGAAGGATAATTAGAATATGATAAAGATAGTGTAAAAAATAACTTGATTGCTCAATCTGGACATCTTTGATTTTAACAAGCAGATTGAAATCTTTTTCATCCTGCTCTGAGCTCGGCTCGTAATAATACTGACTTCTCGAAATTCCAAGCAGTTTGCACTGATGTGAAATGCTTAGGACTTTATAAGCCGGATCTATTTTATCCACGAGGGAGACTCGATTCCGTAAATCTGCTTGTACTTTTTTTTTAAGTAATCAAGCTCAACTTTCTGTTCGCCGATTGTTTTCAGAAGACTGTCTTTTTCCTCTTCCTGCTTTCTCGTTTCTTCCGACTTCTTATTCGGTCGTTCAAAAATGTCAGCCAGTCCGGTAATTGCCTGTGCCTTCCACTGCGAAATCTGATTCGGATGAACGCCGTGCTTTACGGCAATTTCCTGAATCGTAGATTCTTCTCGTAATGCTTCAAGCGCAACCTTAGCCTTGAATTCTTTGCTGAATGACTGTCGTTTCTTTGCCATGTGCTAACCGCCTTGCTTAATTTATCGGCTGCTTACACCTTAAATCTGCTCCTTTTTCTGTGTTGTTTTACGCACTCATTTTAATACGCTATGAATAATTAAAAAGTAATTATTCATAGCGTAAAGTTGCTATTTTTGAGTTCCATCTGTAGTAGCTGTTTCTGAGTTTGTTAATAGCAGAATAACAGCCACAAGTAATCTTCAATGTGTCCTATCAAACAAGGTGAAACACCGGTAACAGATGTTGAAAGAACTCAGGACACAAAGAATTCTGAAGCAGGTTTAACAACCAACATAGTTGAACAACTTAGAAGTGAACTTTCAAGATTAAGAAAGTTTATCGGTTATGACAAAATTGACACTGTTGATGGAAAAACCGGTCAGTATGTTTTCAATCCAAAAGCTTATGAAAATATTTTTGGTTATGAAAACCAAACAACTGAAAAAGTTGACTCAGAAACATCTGAAAAACAAATCAATGTTTTAACACTTCTCGATTATATTTATTTAATCGTTCAAAAGGATCTCAGTCAGGATGAAAATGACAAAGATTTTGAAACAAGAGTTACTGAAAATAAAAACAAAATTGATCAGATTTTAAGTTGGCTTAATGACCAAACTGATGAAGACGGTAAAGTAATTGCCAAAGGAGTTTTGAGTAAAGTTCAAAGTCTTTGGTCAGATGTTACAAATGCAACCAATGGTTTAAAAGTACAAGTTTCTTCACAAGATCAAAGAATTCAAGCTTTAGAAAACTTAATCAATAAGGGTTGGGATGAAGAAAACGAAAACGGATCTGTTTCTTATGAAGGTTACAAAACTATTATTAAAAACATCTACAACGAACTTTCATCAAGAGTTACTGAGACTATTTTAAGTAATACTTTAAGCAACTATTATCAAAAATCTGAAGTTGACAGTAGGTTTGTAGCTAAAGAAACCGGTAAGCGTTTATCAACAAATGATTACACAAATGAAGATGCAAATACTGTTTCAGAATTAAGAGCCTCAGGTTGGGTAAGACCAGTTGCAGGTAAAGATTTATCAACAGAAGATTTTACAACTGAGTTGAAAACTAAACTTGATGGAATTGCTGCACAAGCAAATAAAACAGAAATTACATCAACTGTAACTTCTGATACAAATAAAGTTCCATCTTGTGCAGCTGTAAGTGCTGCGTTAGCAGGAAAACTTAATACTAGTTCAAAAGCTTCAGGAATCGATGATGATAACAAAAACAATGATGACATTATTCCGTCAGTTAAAGCTGTTGCGGCTTATGTTGATTCTAACATATCAGGTGCAATGGACTTTGCTACAGTAAAAGATAAGAGTGCTTCTGCTGTAAGTATAAGTAACGAAACAGAGGGACTTTGTGCTGTAAGAGTTACAAAAATGTCAGATGGTACTACACAATATCAAAGTAGTGTAAATGCATTAGGTGTCCTAATAAATCAAACAACTACTTTTACATTTAATATTGAAACATCAGCACATTATATGATTGAAGCTTGGACTTATAACAGTGGTACTCAAAAACTTGTTCCTGCAGCTGTAAAGTTTATTTAAAATAAAGAGGACTGCTTTTTTAGCAGTCCTCTCTTTTAATTATCTCGAAACTGTAGTTACTGTAGTTGCATTAGAAAGCTTCATCTCAACTTCAACATTTTCATTTTTAATAACTACTGAGTCTATTGTTTCAGTACTGGTATTGTAGTAGTAACAGAAATAATAATCATACACAGAGGTTTCAACAATTTCCGTTGTAAACTCAT
>CALDIB010000077.1 GCA_937902125.1 uncultured Treponema sp. | reverse complement strand
TAGAGCGCCACCCTGCGGAGGTGGAGGTCGCACGTTCGAATCGTGTCAGTCTCAAAGTAAAAGTCTGCCTTTCCAGCGCAGACTTTTTTATTTTTAAGCGGGCCTAGCGAGCCGATTCGAAGCGGAGCGAACGGTCCAAAAAATCGCGAGCAATGCGAAAGCCGGGCGATTTTAATCCTCGGAATATTTTTCAAAAAGATTTTTGATGTATAAAGAAATTTGAAGCGCGGTCCTTGTCTCGCCGTCGGAAAAATCCAAGTTTAGAAGTTCTTCCATTTTGTTGATTCTGTATATGATTGTGTTTCTATGAGTGTGGTTAAGTTCGGCGACTTTTAAAATATTTCCGCCGTTCTTTAGGTAGGCGCTTAGTGTTTTGTAAAAGTCCTCGCGCTTTAGCGGCTCCAATTCCTCAAGCTTTCCGAGATTTTCTTTGTAGAAGTTCTTTAGTATTTCTTTGCTCCGCGTGTCGATGAGGATTTTATAAATTCCTAAGTCGTTGTAAAAATTCATCTTTTTCGGATTTGCCTTTATTATAAGAGCGGCTTGGGCGTGCTCATAAATTTCGCTTAAACCTTCCATCGATTTTGCGGCGTCGGAAATCGAGACGTTTGAGTCTTTTAAAAGTTTGTCCGCTTTGGCGGTGTTGAAAATTTCCTGTATGTCGCAAAATCCCGCGTCTTTTAATACAAAAATGATTTTGTTGTTGTGGACAAAACAGACATATTTATTGTGGTTGATGTTCAAGCGCGAGCAAAAGTGGTATTCAACGTAACGCTTAATTTTCATCATGTCGTCGTTGAACAATTCTTCGTTCAGTTCAACAAGAACAATCAGAAAATCTTTTGCGTCTCTAAAATGCGTGTTCTTTATTTGCAAAGGGTCGCATTCGTTCTTTTCAAAAATAGCCTTGTAAAAATAATTTTCCACGGACTTTGTGTTAAGGTTGTCATTGGCAATCATGTTGCCTATCTCTTGCATCAAGTCTATCGTGTGGATTTCCCAGGGCATTGAAAGAAGCGGAAAGTTTTTTTTATCGCAATAGTCAATAAGTTTTTTTGGAATTTCTTTTATATATTTTCCGGTGTTTATTACAAGACCCGTCGCTTCGTGCTTGATGAACTCGTCGACAAATTCTTTGAGGTAGACAAAAATGTGTTTGTCCGATTTTATTCCGTGGTTGTCTTTGCTGCGCTCGTAGTTGACTCCAAGCGTTATGGCCAGCTCGTTGCCTCTTATGAATTCAATTGTTTCGGTGTCTTCAGCATAGCAAACCCAACTGACATTTTTTTTAATTCCTTGGCGGCCCGCCAAAAGCTTTAGCTTGAAAGGCGTTTCGGTAAAATTGATGATTGTTTGTAGGGAAATGGCCATGTCGTTCACCCCGCATTGTAAATTTTTATATAAGAAAATAAAAAAAATTGTGCATATTGTCAACAACAAAAAAAAATATTTGCGCTAATTTTTTGTTCACTAAATGAATATGGAGGTCATTTTATGAACGCAAATGAAATAGCGAAAACGCAAACGTCAAACGTTTTGTTGGGATGGAGCAAGCAGGGAGGCCTTAATCCGATTGTGGTAGACCGCGCGGAGGGAATTTATATTTATGACACGGAAGGAAATCGTTACGCCGACATGTCTTCCGAGCAAGTCAACGTGAACGCCGGTTACGCTAACAAGGAGATGAACGAAGCGATAAAGGCCCAGCTTGACAAATACGCTTATGTGCAAGGTTCGTGGGGAGCGGAGCCAAGGGCGCTTCTTGCCAAATCGATAATCGACCGCCTTCCGAAAACCTTTGGAAAAATATTTTTTACCAACGGCGGAGCGGACGCAAACGAAAACGCGATTAAGATGGCCAGAATGTACACGGGCCGCTTTAAAGTGATGAGCCAGTATCGTTCTTACCACGGCTCCACTTTTGGCGCGGGAAACCTTACGGGCGAGCCGCGGCACTTTGCGCTTGAACCTGCGATTCCTGGCTTCATTCATTTTAGAGGGCCGTATTCTTATCAGGAAAAAATAAAATTTGCGTCGGAGGATGAGGAGTGCGAGCATTATGTTGACAAGCTTAGGGAGCAAGTGATTTTTGAGGGCGGCGACAGGGTCGCGGCGATTATTTTGGAAACGGTAATCGGTTCCAACGGCGTCATCATTTATCCAAAGAATTATCTTAAAGGTGTTAGAAAGATTTGCGACGAGTTTGGCATTGTGATGATTTGCGACGAGGTCATGGCGGGTTGGTACAGAACCGGCAAAATGTTCGCCTACATGAACTTTGACGTGACTCCCGACATCATAACTTTTGCCAAAGGCGTAAACTCCGGCTACATTCCGCTTGGCGGCGCGATTGTAAAAAACGACATAGCGCATTTTTTTGACGACAAATTTTTGAGCTGCGGATTGACTTATTCCGGGCACCCGCTTGCCTGCGCGGCAGGAGTGGCTTGCCAAGAGTTTTATCTTAAGAACGACATAGAGGCTCACGTTCAAAAAGTAGGAAAGCATTTGGGGCAAGTCCTTGAATCGATTAAGGCAAAGCATAAGTCTGTCGGCGACGTCCGATATATAGGCTTGTTTGGCGGCGTGGAGCTGGTTAAGGACAGAAAGACGCGCGAGCCTCTTGTTCCTTGGGGGCAAGACCCGCAAGGCATTATGGGCTCGATTGTAAAAGAGTTGAAGTGTCGCGGCTTTTTCACTTATTCCCACGAAAACGTAATTATGGTTGCGCCTCCCCTTATAATCACGGAAGAGCAAATCGACGAAGAGCTTTCCAAGTTGGACGAGGTTTTGAAAATCGTTGACGAAAAGTATGTTTTGTAGAAGGATTGCAAAATGAATTTTTCTTTTAGTTCTGTTCCAAAAATTTATTTTGGGGCCGGCGCGCTAAAAAACGCCGCTCCCGAAATGGCCGCCTTTGGAAAAAAGGCTTTGATTGTCACTGGAAAAATCATAACGAAAATTGGCTTGGCAAAAGAGGTGTCCGACCTTTTAGCTTTGATGGGAATTGACTCGGCCTTGTTCAATGATTTGCCTGGGGAGCCGACTGACAAAATGATTATGGCCGGCGTGGACGCATTTAAATCCGAGGGCTGCGATTTTATTGTCGGTCTTGGCGGAGGAACGCCGCTGGACACTGCCAAGGCGATTGCCGCGATGGCCGTCCTTCCTGGAAAGCTGGCCGATTATAAGGGCAAAGAGATAAAGGGAAATTTCGCGCCCTTGGTTTTGATACCTACGACGGCCGGCACAGGTTCGGAAGTGACAAAATATTTTGTCTTTACCAATACGGCGACAGACGAAAAGCTGCTTTTTAAAGGCGACAGTCTTTTGCCAAAAGTCGCCGTAATCGATTATAAGTACACACTCTCTGCGCCGCAAAGCGTTACAATGGCCACAGGCATGGACGCGCTTTGTCACGCGGTTGAAAGCTATACGAGCCGCGTCGCCAGCCCCGTCACTGACATTTATTGTCTTGACGCTGTGGCGAGAATTTTTAAATGCCTTCCAAAGGCCTGCAAGGACGGCAGCGACGAAGACGCGCGCGAGAACATTAGCTTTGCGGCTTATGAAGCTGGCGTCGCAATTAACGGAGCGGCCACGACAATCATTCACGGAATGAGCCGTCCGATTGGCGCTTGTTTCCATGTCCCCCACGGCATTTCAAACGCGATGCTGGCCGTTGAATGCCTTAAGGCGGTTATGGACGGCTGCTATGAAAGGTTTGCGCAGCTTGCCGTTGCCATTGGCGCCGCCGAAAAGGGGCGCGCGGCAAAAGATGGCGCCGAAAAGTTCATCGCGGCTCTGGAAGCGCTGACAAAAATTTTGGGCGTCCCGACGCTTAGGGAATACGGAATTGACTTGAAAAAATTCGCCGAGTTGGAGGACAAGATGGCCGGGGATTCTGTCGCTTCCGGCAGTCCAGCCAAGTGTTGGAAAATTCTTTCCAAGGAAGAGCAGGTGAAAATTTACGATTTGTTGAGAAACAAATAGGCAAAAAGTGTATAGCCAAAGCGCACAATAAAAAAAAATAATTTTGTGCGCTTTGTACAATGCAATAAAAGCCGATTTTTGTTAGGTTTGCATCATCAGAACGTCAGCAAAGACGCTGTGCATGAAAAGATGTCGTATGACATCTTAATCTTTCGCGCAAAGATCTTTGCTGTCTTTTCAGAAAAGTTCTTTGCGAAAACAAGGAGCTGAATATGAAGAGACTTCAGACGGCAATTGTTCTTGGAGTTGTCGCTCTTTTTGCGATGACGAGTTCTTTTTCTGCCCCTAAGCAGAAAACAATCAAGCTTGGATTTAACATTCCTCTCACAGGTGATTCTCCAAAAGTAGGCGAGAGCGCCAAATTCGCTGGCGAAATCATTAAGAATGAAATCAACGCCGCCGGCGGTTTGGACGTGAAGGGCGAAAAGTATCTTCTTGAATTTGTTTATGTTGACAACGAACTTAAGTCGGATTCCGCCATCAACGCCGCCAACAAGTTGATTGACATTGACAAAGTTTTGGCTTCGATTGGTCCCGAAGGTTCAGGCCGCGCTATTCCCGCCGGCGAAATCTACAACGACATGAGGGTTCCGATGATCACGCCATGGGCCACAAATCCCAAGGCGACGGCCGGCCGCCCCTTCTGTTTCCGCGCCTGCTTTCTTGATCCCTTCCAGGCTCCTGTGGCCGCTAAGTTCGCCAGCGAAACATTCGACGGAAAGAATGTGGCCATCGTTTACAACCTTGAGGACGACTACTCAAAGACATTGGCTGAGCTCTTCAAAAAGGAATGGGAATCAAAGTACGGAAAGGTTGTTGTGTTTGAATCCTTTGGCCAGAAGGACCAGGATTTTAGCGTTCAGCTTACAAAGGTTGTAAACTCAAAGGCCGACTTCCTTTATCTTCCCGACTACTACAACTTTGTAGGATTGATTACTTCGCAAGCCAAGGACTTGGGTTGGTCAAAGCCTGTTATGGGCTCAGACTCGTGGGGTTCCGCGGATTTGTTCCCGCTTTCAAAAGGAGCGGTTGTTGGCGCCTACTTTACGACCCACTACGCCGCCAAGGGAGCTACAGGAAAAACAAAGGAGTTCATTTCAAAGTATCAAAAGGCTTACGGCTATGTTCCTGACGACGTGGCGGCCCTTACATACGACGCGACTTACATTGTCCTCCAGGCGATTCAAGACGCTGGGCTCACAGGCAACTTGAAGAAGGACCGCGTGGCGATCAAGGACGCGATGGGAAAAATCAAGAGCTTTGCCGGAGTGACCGGAAATATGAAGTTCACTCCTGAAGGCGACCCGATCAAGGACGCGGTTGTGGTCAAGGTGACAAAGGAAGGCGAGTTTGAATTTGTAAAGAGTTTGCAACCGTAACTTTTTGCAAGTTGTCGGGGGCTGGCCAAAAGATTCTGAATGAGAGTTGGTTGGCCCTCAGTTTTCACGATGGAGGCTTCCATGACCTTTTTTATACAAAACATTTTCAATGCCCTTCAATGGGGCAGTTTTTATTCAATGATCGCTCTCGGATACTGTCTTGTTTACGGCGTCTTGAGGCTCATAAACTTCGCTCATGGAGACATCTTCATGACGTCAACCTACATCGCGTTTTTTGTTGTCGCGTTTATCACGGCAAAAATTTCTGGATTGGTTGGAATCCCTTTGTTCGCAATCACGCTTGTTTGCACGATGGCGCTGACAGCGCTTTTGGGAGTGGGCATAGAAAAGGTAGCTTATAAGCCGCTTAGGGCGAAGGGCGCCAACAGGCTTTATGTTGTCATCACCGCTTTGATGATAGGCTTTATTCTTGAAAACGGAAACCTTGCCGTACTGGGAGCTTCAGCCCGCAGCTTCCCGGATATTCTTCCAAAATACGTATGGAATATCGGGCCTGTCACAATCACAAGTCTTAAGGTTCTTGTTATAGTCAGCGCAGTTTTGATTTTTGCAGTTCTTCAGTTCATCGTTCAAAAGACCACTTTGGGAATGAGCATGCGCGCGATTTCTTATGACAAATTCGCGATTCCTTTAATGGGAATCCCTGTAAATACAGTAATCACTTTCACCTTCGCGCTTGGCTCGGCGCTGGCGGCTGTTGCCGGAATTCTTTTTGGAATGTCGTATCCGGTAATGGACCCTTACATGGGCATGATAATCGGATGGAAAGCCTTTATCGCCGCGGTTGTCGGCGGAATCGGCGACATCAAGGGCGCCTTTATCGGCGGATTCTTGCTTGGTTTTATCGAGATTTTTGTGACTGCGTTCTTGCCGTCGAGTTACAAGGATTTGATTTCGTTTGTAATCCTTTTAGTGATTCTTACAATCAAGCCGACAGGATTTTTTGGCTTGGCCAAGAGCACAAAGATTTAAGGAGCGCTTATGACTATAAATAGAAAGTTGATAATGCCTTTGACGACAATCGCGATGATTTTTATTATCACGGTTCTCGCTAAGTTTGAAATAATAAACAATTACTTTCAAACAATCATCGTGACAATTTGCATCAACGCGATAATGTCCGCAAGCTTGAACATCGTCAACGGATATATGGGAGAGTTCAGCTGCGGCCACGGCGGTTTTATGGCAACCGGAGCTTATGTTTCTGCCGTCGCGTCGTTGATTTTGTTCAAGGACGGAAATTCAATCACCGACAGCGCGCTTTTACCCGAAAGCCTTGCCGTAATTGGCTTTCCGATTTGCATTTTGCTTGGCGGCTTGGGCGCGATGCTGGTAAGCCTGATCGTCGCCATTCCTTCGTTCAAGACGCGCGACGATTATCTTGCGATTATAACGGTGGCCGCAAACTTTATCGTCACGACGGCGATAAACAACATTCCTTTGGTTGGCGGAAGCCGCGGCCTTATGGGAATGAAAAGCGTGATGAACAGCATGGGCGATGTGTTTGACGTTCCGTGGATTTTGATTTGGGCTCTTGTCTTCGCCGTCTTTGCGATTGTTTCGATTCATTTCCTTATGAATTCAACTTTAGGAAAGGGAATAAGCGCGGTCAAGTACGACGAGATTTCGGCTGAAATCATGTCGGTCAACACCAACAACATGAAGCTCATCGCATTTACCTTCAGCTCATTCTTGGCCGGAATCGCAGGCGGCTTGTTCGCGCACTTGCTTGGCTTTATCAATCCGGCAAGCTTTGGAATCATGAAGTCAACCGAGTCTTTGGTAATGGTTTACCTTGGCGGCATGGGTTCGCTGAGCGGCTCGGTTCTTTCGGCGGTTGTGTTTACGATTTTGCTGGAACTTTTGCGCCCGGCCCAAATCTTAAAGTGGGTAATCATTCCGTTAATCTTGATTTTGATTATGGAATTTCATCCGGAAGGAATAATGGGATCAAAAGAATTGACTCAGGTTTTTCCGTGGCTTAAGAATCTTTTCCCTGTGAACAAGAACCACATTAGGAAAATGGACGGGCTTTGCGAAGGAGGCGCGGCATGAACGAGACTTTGTTGAAGATAGATCACCTTACGCATCGCTTTGGCGGTTTGCAGGCTTTGACGGATATCAACGTTGACATCAAGAAGGGCTCGATAAACGCCTTGATTGGCCCTAACGGCGCGGGAAAGACAACCGTGTTTAATTTGGTGAGCGGTTTTTACGTTCCGTCCGAAGGCGACATTGTTTTTGACGGAACAAGAATCAATGGCATGAGGCCGCATGTCATCGCTGACTTGCAGATTGGCCGAACGTTCCAAAATATTCGCCTGTGGAGCGACATGACCGTTCTTGACAACATTTGCATCGCGCAACATTCGCGCTTGGGTTTTGGTTTGAAGGATGTTTTTCTTAGGACAAGAAAATACAAGGAACGAGAGGCGGAAATTCACAAAGTGGCGTGGGAGCTTTTGGAAAAGTTCAGCCTTGCGGACAAGGCTCTGGATTTTCCAAAGAACCTTCCGTACGGAATCCAGCGCCGCGTGGAAATCGCCCGCGCCCTTAGCTTGAATCCAAAGCTTTTGATGTTGGACGAACCGGCCGCGGGTCTTTCCACTTCCGACCTTGACGGATTGATTTCATACATCCAGTGGATTCACGACACATTCGGAATCACAATTTGGATGATTGAACATCAAATGCAAGTTGTGAACACTCTGGCGGACAATGTTAAGGTAATAAATTTTGGAAAAGAACTTGCGGAAGGAACGCCTGAGCAGATTCAAAAAAATCCCGCTGTCATAGAGGCTTATCTTGGAAATGCGGACATCAGCATTAAGGATGCGTATTCAGGATTGCCTTCAAAGAGAGCGAGGGAGGTTTGATTATGTTGCTTGAAGTTAAGAATTTAAAGGTTGGTTACGGAAACATAGAAGCTTTACACGGTGTCAGCTTTAATGTTGACAAAGGAGAGATTGTAACGCTAATCGGGGCGAACGGCGCGGGAAAAACTTCGACCTTGCTGACTTTGTCGCGCTTGCCTAAGCCTGAAGCTCCTGCTGTTATTGAAGGAGAAATCCTTTATGACGGAAAAAGCATTCTCAAAACCGAGCCTCAGGATTTGATTAAGAAAAAGATGATGTGCCTTGTGCCGGAAGGCCGCCACATTTTTGGCAACCTCACGGTGGAAGAAAATCTTCAAATGGCTTGTTACGGACGCAAGAACGAAGAGCTCCATGAAATGCGCACGATGGAATTGTACGAGCTGCTTTATGATTTGTTTCCGCGTCTTTACGAACGGCGCAAGCAAAGAAGCGAACTTTTGTCCGGAGGCGAGCAACAAATGCTTGCTGTGGGTCGGGCGCTTATGACTGACTGCGACTTCATCATGTTGGATGAACCAAGCATGGGCCTCGCGCCCAAACTGATGTTTGAAATGTTCCGCGCCCTTAAGCGCTTGAACATTCAAAAAAAGATGACGCTTCTTTTGGTTGAACAAAACGCAAAGGTGGCGCTTGACTTTGCCGACCGCGGATATGTTTTGCAAACTGGCGAAATAATTGCAAGCGGAACGAGCGAAGAGTTGGCCGCTAATCCTGATGTTCAAAAGGCTTATCTTGGCGGAGATAGATGAACGAGGCGAAGATTGTTCTTGCAAGCGAAGATTCTCTGCAGATTCAATTCGAGCAAAAAATTTGCCCGGAAGTGAACGGACAAATTTCCGCTTTTGTCAAAGAGTTCGCGTCTTTAACAAAAGACATGCCGGAAGTCATTGAAATTGTTCCGACATATTGCGCCGCAAGCGTTTATTTTGACGAAAAAAAATGCAGTCCGGCTTTGCTAAAAAAAATCGCGCTTGAAGCGCTTGAAACAACTTGCGGCGCGGGCGCGGATGGCTTTGACGCTGGCAAGACAATAAGGATTCCTGTTTGCTACGAGGGCAAGGAATTCGCGCCCGACCTTGAACGTGTTTGCGCCAAGACGAAGCTTGCGGAAGATGATGTGGTTAAGATTCATTCTTCAACCAACTACTTAATTTATATGATGGGATTTTTGCCGGGCTTTCCGTATTTAGGCGGAATGGACGAGAGGCTTGAAACGCCAAGGCTCGAAACGCCTCGGACGAAAATTCCGGCTGGCAGCGTGGCCATTGGAGGAAAGCAAACCGGTCTTTATCCGATGGAATCGCCCGGCGGCTGGAACATCATAGGAAGAACGCCGCTAAAAGTTTTTGACATTGAGCGCGATCCTGTTTTTTTGTACAAAGCTGGAGATAAAATCCGCTTTGAACCCATCAGCAAAGAGGACTTTGAGCGTTTTGACGAAAAGAAATGGCTTGAAGAAATGGGGCTGGGAGCCGCCATCGCTAAAAGCATTGTGAAAGAAGAATACGAGTGCGGCGGCGGAATTAAAATTCTTGAGCCAGGCTTGATGACCACTATTCAAGACGGCGGCGTGAGGGGGCGCCAAAAGTACGGAATTTCGCAAAGCGGCGTTATGGACAAAAACAGCTTTGATTTGGCCAACGCTCTCTGCGGCAATGACGAGAATGCCGCCTGCCTTGAAACGGCATTAGCCGGCCCTAAAATTCGTTTTACGAGCGATTGTTTTTTTGCGATTTGCGGCGCGCCTTTTGAGGACGCGGCTTTTGACGGGGCCCATGTGGAGATGAATAAAAGAATTTACGCGCGGGCGGGATCTGTCCTTGATTGCGGCCTCGCCTCAAAAGGCCTTCGCTCTTACATCGCTTTTTCAGGCGGAGTTCTTGCGCGCAAAATTTTTGGAAGCGCCTCTACAAACGTAAAAAGCAAGCTTGGCGGCCTAAACGGAAGGAAACTTGAAAGCGGCGACGAGCTTGCGTTGGGGTATATAAGGGAGATTTCAAGGCGGACTTGGAATGACGCGGCGCTCATCGGCTCCGTAATGACGGCCGGCGTTTGTGAAGATCCGTTAGTGTTGGAATGCGTTAAGACTTCGCAGTCGGATTTTTTTGGAACGGAGTGTTTTGAAAAATTTTGCGCCGCCGTTTATACGGTTTGCGCTCAAAGTGACAGGATGGGAATCCGCTTTGAAGGGCCAAGCCTTGATTGCGGAAAGACGGATATTATTTCAGACGCGATTCCTTTTGGGGCGGTGCAAATAACTTCGGCCGGACTTCCGCTTGTGCTGGCCGCGGACAGGCAAACGACTGGCGGATACGCCAAAATCGCTTGTGTGAAAAAAGCGTCGATGTACAAGTTGGCGCAGGCGCTTCCTGGAACAAAAGTAAAATTTAAAATAGATCGCCGCTCGAATTTAAAATGATGGCGCAAGGAGGCAAAATGAAAAACGCAAATCCATACAAAAACTCAAGCCCGCTGGAAGTCCGCCGTCTTATACGCGAAGGAAAAATAACCGGGCAAACTTCCGGCATGTGCGACGGCTGGGCGCAGGCCAACCTTTGCATTTTGCCGAAAAAATACGCCTACGATTTTTTGCTTTTTTGCCAGCGCAATCCGCAGTCTTGCCCGCTCTTGGAAGTGGGCGACGAAGGCAAGAGGTTTCTAAACAGTTCCGCCGCCGACTGCGACATCGCGAAGGATGTTCCCAAATATAGAATTTGGAAGAACGGAATTCTTGTTGACGAATGCGAGGACGCGAGCCGTTATTGGCGCGACGACCTTGTGACTTTTGTGATAGGCTGCAGCTTTTCGTTTGAGGCGCCGCTTATGGCCGCCGGAATTGACGTGCGAAACATTTCCGAAAACCACAACGTTCCGATGTACCTTACGAACATCGACACAAAGGCTGCGGGAATTTTCAGCGGAAAAATGGTCGTGTCGATGCGGCCCATTCGCCACGAGCAGATCGTAAAAGCTGTTACGGTTACGGCCAAGGTGCCAAAAGTCCACGGCGCTCCAATCCATATTGGCTCGCCCGACGTGATTGGAATAAAGGACATAAGCAAGCCGGATTTTGGCGAGCCAAGCGGTATTAGAGAAGGCGAGGTTCCGGTTTTTTGGTGTTGTGGGGTTACTCCTCAAAGCGTGGTGATGAATTCAAAACCCGACTTTTGCATCACGCACGCGCCGGGACACATGTTGATAACAGACATTCCAGAAGCGCAATTGCAAAATTAAATAGAACGGAGGCAAAAAATGAAGAATGTTGCGTATTACAACGGAAAGATGGGTTTGCAGGAAGAGATGACAATTCCCTTCTTGGACAGGGCCATGTTTTTTGGAGACGGCGTTTACGACGCCACTTACTGCGCCAACCGAAAAATTTTTGAAACGGATTGGCATGTGGAGCGTTTTTACAACAGCCTCAAGGCCGTTAAGATTCCGTTCAAGCTGACAAAAGAAGAGCTTGTCGGTGAATTGCAAAAGTGCATAGACGCGATGGACTCCGACGGCGTTTGCTTTGTTTATTGGGAAGTCACAAGAGGAACGGCGGCCCGAAACCACCTTTTTCCGAATGTTGAGCCAAATCTTTTGATCAATATCACCGAATCAAAATTGACCGACTTGCGAAATCCCTGCAAGTTGATAACGGAAGAAGACACGCGCTTTTTTCACTGCAACATAAAAACCTTGAACTTGCTGCCCAGCGTTATGGGAAGCCAAAAGGCGTTTGAGGCTGGCGCCAAGGAAGTGATTTTTCATCGCGGCCAGCGCGTTACCGAATGCGCGCACACAAACGTCAACATAATCACGGACGGCGTTTTCATCACGCCGCCATTGGACGAATTGATTCTTCCGGGCGTTACACGCCGCCACTTTATTTCGCTTTGCCAAAAGCTTGGCGTTCCCTACGAAGAAAGGGTTTTTACTTTGGACGAACTTTTCGCCGCGGACGAAATTCTCATCACTTCGGCCGGAACGTTGGGATTGGCTGCATATGAAATCGACGGAAAGAAGGTCGGAGGAAAGGCGCCGGATTTGCTGAAAAAATTACAGAAGGCGGCAGTAGAGGATTTTGAAAAAGAGACGGGATACAAGGCCGACATAATTTAATTATGGAATCGATAGAAGACATAGTTTTGCGGCATTCGGGCAGAGGCATGGACATTCTGCGCGGTTACAAAACGGACAGTTACGCAAAGAAGGCCGCCAAAACAATTCTCAACTGGGAAAGAGGAACTGTGTTTCTGGCCACGGGATTTTATGTGGCAGGCTTTGCGGAAACTGACGGTCCTGTAGGCTCTTTGTTTCTTGCCAAGGCTTTGAAAACGCTTGGCTTTAAGCCGATGATTCTTACCGACGATTTTTGCAAAGGTTTTTTTGAGCGGGAGGGAATCGAAGTTTTGTACATGCCGATGGAGGCCGACATAAGTTGGTGCATGGAGCTGCTAGGAAAATTCACGCCGGTAGGCTTGATTAGCGTGGAGCGATGCGGAGAGAACGCCGCCCATGAATACGCCAATATGAGAGGGGTGAGCATAAGCGACAAGACAGCCTGCGTCGATTTATTTTTCCGCATCGCTTTTGGAATAGTTCCAACAATCGGCGTTGGCGACGGTGGAAATGAAATTGGCATGGGGAATGTCGCCTCAATCATAGAGGAAAAGCTTTCTCTAAAGCCTTGCGTAATAACTGTGGACGAGCTTGTGATTGCGACGGTCTCAAACTGGGGCGCGTACGCAATCATCGCCTATCTTGAAAAATTGAGCGGCGTTAAGGTATTTATGAATTTTGAAGAGACGAAAGCCTTTATAAAAAAGACTGTCGAAATGGGAAGTGTTGACGGCGTTTTGAAAAAACAAAATCTCAGCGTGGATGGATTCAACATGGACACTGAAAAAGAAATTATTGATTCACTTGGAACGGCTATATGAAAATTGATTTGAATTGCGACTTGGGCGAAAGTTTTGGAAATTACAAAATAGGAATGGACGAGGAAGTGATTAAATATATCAGTTCCGCCAATATAGCGTGCGGTTTTCACGCTTCTGACCCTCTTGTTATGGAACGAACAGTGGAGCTTGCAAAAGCTAACGGAGTAAAAGTTGGCGCGCATCCGGGCTTTCCTGATTTGGCAGGCTTTGGCCGCAGAAGCATGAATGTTTCTCCAAAGGAACTCAAGACAATGGTTATCTATCAAATCGGAGCCTTAAACGCTTTTTGCAAAGCCAATGAAATTAAGATGAACCATGTAAAGCCGCACGGCGCCATGTACAATATGGCGGCAAAAGACGAGCGTCTTGCCTTTGCCATCGCAGAAGCTGTGGCGCAAGTTGACGAAAGTCTTGTTCTTATTGGCCTAAGCGGAAGCGCGCTTTTAACTGCTGCAAAAGAAGTTGGCATAAAATGCGCCAGCGAAGTTTTTGCCGACCGCGCTTACGAAGACGACGGCTCTCTTGTGCCCCGTACAAAAATCGGCGCCGTGATTACAAACGAAGAAGAGGCTTCTGACCGCGCCGTTCAAATGATAAAATTTGGAAAGGTCAAGTCAATATCGGGAAAAGAAATCCCTATAATCGCGGACACGATTTGCATTCACGGCGACACGCCGCAAGCCTTGCATCTCGCAAGGATAATGCGCGCCAAGTTTGCCCGCGAACAGATAGAAGCGCAAGCGTTGTAAAGCGCTAAAAATGGAGGCGACAATTGCTGGTGACTGACAAGAGATGCTGGACAGAAATAAACCTTTGCGCGATTTTGAACAATTATCGGATTTACAAAAATTGTCTTTCGGCAAATACAAAAGTCATGGCAGTTGTAAAAGCCGACGCATACGGACACGGCGATGTTGACGTCGCCTCCGTCTTGCAAGAAGCCGGCGTAAAAGATTTTGCGGTGGCCACGATTGACGAAGCGATAAAACTTAGGCTTGCCGGAATCAAGGGGCAAGTCTTTGTCTTGGGCTACACTCCGATTTTGCGCGCGGAGGAATTGGCGGAGTATGACATCACTCAAGCGGTTGTTGACGAAAGGCACGCGCAAAAATTAAGCGCGGCGGACAAAAACATAAAGGCGGTCTTTGCGCTTGACACCGGCATGAACCGCATAGGACTTGACGCCGACAATCCTGATTATTGCGAAAAAGTGGTTCGCGATTATTGCGGAAAGCTTTGCGTTCAAGGAATATTCACGCATTTATGCGCGGCGGATTGCGACGACGAAGAATCAGTCGATTTTACGAACAAGCAAATTTTAAAATTTGAAGAAGTGGCCAAGCGCGTTGAGGACTTGAAGCTTCCTTATGTTCACTGCTTGAATTCCGCAGGCGGCTTGTGGAATAAATCGTCAAAGTCCGTTTTCGCGCGTTTGGGCATAATTCTTTACGGATTAAAGCCTAGCTATCTAAACCATTTGCCTGTGGGAATTGTTCCTGCCTTAAGTTGGTTTAGCGTGGTTTCTATGGTCAAGAGCGTTCACGCCGGCGAGACGATAAGCTATGGAAGGACTTTTAAAGCCGAGTGTGAAATGAAGGTAGCCACTGTATGCGTGGGCTACGCGGACGGTTACAGCCGCCTTCTTTCAAACAAATTTCACACGCTCATCAACGGAAAAAAGGCGCCTGTCCTTGGGCGGGTTTGCATGGACCAAATCTTGGTTGACGTGACGCATATTGACGGAGTTGAAATGGGAACAAAAGTAACGCTCATCGGACAAGACGGTGACGAATGTATAACGGCGGATGACATGGCGTCGGCGATTGGAACGATTGGTTACGAAATTGTTTGCGGAATTTCAAAAAGAGTCGAGCGAAAATATTTAAAAAAAGAGAATCTCAATCAGTAAATTTTTACACGCTTTTTCCAAATTTTGTAGTATAATAAAATTATGGACTCAATCGCAAAAACGCTGCGGCAAATGGCCGACCCAAAGACCGCCGCTTTTAACGCAAAAACAATTCCCAACATTGACCCCAAAAGCATTCTTGGCATAAAGACGCCGGAACTGCGCGCTCTGGCCAAGGAACTTTTGAAAAGCCCAAAAGGCGCCGCGCAAGGCGGGAATTTTTCGGTTGACAAAAAACGCGCCGCGCTCGCTCTAGCCGCGCAAAGCGTTGGCAAGGCCAAAAAGGCCGTTGCCAGCGTTCTTCCTTCCGCCGCGCAAAAATTCCTTTCCGACCTTCCGCACAAGTATTTTGAAGAAAACCAATTGCATGCCTTTGTCGTAAGCGGCATAAAGGACTTTGGCCTTTGCGTCGCCGAGCTTGAGCGCTTTTTGCCGTTCATCGACAACTGGGCCACTTGCGACCAATGCTCTCCCGCTTGCTTTAAGAAAAACCGCGCGGCGCTTTTGCCCTTGATAAAAAAATGGATAAAGAGCGAGCGCGTTTACACTGTCCGCTTTGCGATTGTAAACCTCATGCGGCATTTCTTGGATCAGGATTTTAAGCCGGAATTTTTAAAAATGGCCGCCGCGGTAAAGAGCGACGAGTATTACATCAAAATGGCCGTTGCTTGGTATTTTGTCGAGGCCTTGGCCATGCAATGGGACGCGGCGCTTCCTTACATAAAAGCAAAGCGCTTGGAGGCCTGGACTCACAACAAGGCCATCCAAAAGGCGCGGGAAAGCTTTAAGGTTAGCGACGAAAGGAAAGAATTGCTTGCGGGGCTAAAAGCGCAGTCAGTGTTATAAAGCTTTCCAGCGGCTTTATGGTCGCGGAACAAATGTATTGTATAAACTTTGAAAAGCATCGAATTTTTTTTACGATTTTCCAAAAAAACCGCTATTTTTTTAAAGGGAACCTCGAAAAACTTCAGTTTTTCGAGGTAACTCTGAAAATGCGATGTTTTAAGTCGTGATATTATAACGACTTAAAACTCGCAGGCACAGTCGAAAAATCGCCAAAGGCGAGTTTTTCGAGGTGCCCTAAATAAAATTTCTACCTTAATAGTAAACAAAAAATAAGGAGAAGTTTTATGAAAAGAAAATCTTTTGACGAACTCACCTTTGCGGACGACGGAATGTTTCAAACCGTTATGAAGGATCCGGAAATTTCGGCGGAACTGGTAGAGCGCTTGCTTGGCGTTCGCGTCAAGCAAGTTGAGTACCCAGAACTTGAAAAGGAAATTGAGCCTTACTACACTTCCAATGGCGTACGGTTGGATGTTTACCTAAGGGACGAGAATAAAGTCATAAATGTTGAACTGCAGTCTTACCCTCAAAAGGCGTTGGGCAAACGAATGCGCTATTATCAGTCGATGGTTGACTGCGACAGCCTCATGAAAGGTCAGCCTTACACAAAGCTAAAGGAAAGCTACATTTTGTTCATATGGGGACCTCGAAAAACTTCAGTTTTTCGAGGTGCCCATATGTAAGTTCGACCCCCTTCCGCGAGGAAACAAAAAGCGGCTTTGGCCTTCCGCGTTATACTTTCCGCAACATTTGCGTCGAAAACAATTCGGTGAATTTGGATGACAAAACCGTGAAAGTGGTATACAATGCAAAGGCATACGAGAGCGTGGAGGATCCAAAAGTCCGCGCGCTTTTGCGTTTTATCCAGACCAACGAGCCGGGCGAGGACGAGTATTCAAAGCGACTTTCCGAGTTCGTGGAGAAGGCCAAGAAAAACGAAAAATTCAGGAAGGAGTACGCCGACATGAATTTGCACGATTTTGACATTATGACAGAAGCCAAGGAAGAAAAAGCCCTGGAGACCGCGGAAAACCTTCTAAAAGAAGGCGACTCTCCAGAAAAAGTTTCTCGTTGCGTCGGCCTGCCTTTAGATCAAGTGCTGGAACTGCAAAAAGAACTGGCCGTAAGCAACCACGCCCCTGCATAACCCGCCCACGCCGTGAAACGGTCAAAATGTGAGCGGCAAACGCAGCGTCCGAAAGGACGCGGTGACACCGCTCGAAGCAGCAGTTAAGGTCTTGCAATAAAAGCTTGCGAGCGGCTTAGACCAGCGACTTGTTCATCCACCGCTTGCTTTTCCAGCGCAGCATCATCACAAGGCCGCGGGTTGTTTCGTCCGTTCCGATTCCAAGCCAAAAACCCGCCACGCCAAGGCCAAGCTTTAGGCCCAAGAGCCAGCTTCCGCCGACCATAATCACCCAGTTTGAAAAGATTCCGTAAAGAACAGGAAATTTTATGTCTCCCGCGCCTTTTAGCGCTCCGATGTAAATAAGGTTGAGGGAGCGGCCAAATTCCAAATAAATCGAAAGCAAGAGCAAGGTTGACACAAGCGCGGTGATTTCTTCTTGCCGCGTGAAAAAGCCGATGATTGGCGAGCGAAAAAGGTTTATGAGCAAAATAAAAGCCATGGAGCAGGCGGTGGCGACCGCTCCGTATTTAAATACCTTTTTGTAAATCTCTTCTTCTTGGCCCGCGCCGACGCTCCAGCCTGTTTTTATTTGAACCGCGCTTCCGATTCCCACGGCAAGGACAAAGACAAAGCGGCAAATCGTGGAGGTGTAGACTTGGGAAGACATGGCGTAAGTTCCCAATGTTGAAATCATGGCCATGATTACGATTTGCGAAACATTGTAGGAAAGGTTTTCGCTTGCGGTTGGAACTCCCACGGAAAGAATGAGCTTGTAAAAACGGGCGGGAACTTTTGCCGCGCCAAAAATGTCAAAGCTGATGTCTTTCTTTTTCTTTATAATCGCGCCTAAAATTACGCAAGAGGCAATCATCGAAATTACCGACGACCAAGCGACGCCCTTGACTCCAAAAATTGGAAGGCCAAAAAATCCGTAAAGGCTTATGGCGTTTCCGGCGACATTTATCAGGTTGCTTGTGAGGGTGACAATCATCGCTTCTTTTGTGTAGCCGTAAGAGCGCAAGATTGCGGATTGCAAAAGTCCAAAGGCAATGAAGAAGGCTCCGGCGCCGCCAAAAATCAAAAAGTATTGGGCGGCAAATTCCCGCACTTGGCTTTCCAATTTGTAGCGGGAAAGCAAGGCTCTTATTCCAAACACAACGCCCAGGGTTATTATGACGGCGGCGCCTGTCACCATGACGGCGCTGGACTTTGCGATTGCGTTAAGGTTTTCTTTGCTTTTTTGAGCGCCTAAAAATTGCGACAAGACAATCGAAGTTCCAATGGCGATTACGTTAAAAAGAATGTTGATGAAAAAAACGTATTGGCTCATCATTCCTACGGCGGCCACCGCCTTTTCGGAATAAAAGCTTAGCATCACCGTGTCTATTGAAGAAACGAGAATTCTAAAGAATTGCTCAAGAATGAGAGGCAGGCTTAATTGGAACATTGGGAGCGCGCCGCGCCCCGCCTTGTTTTGATTCATGGGTTAGAAGTATGGTAAAGAGCGTTTAAAATGTCAATCGGCGCGGCGCGAACTTTTGGCGCTTTCTATTCCAGCCGCTTTTCAAATTCTTCGATGGGAAGGGGCTTGTCAAAGAAGTAGCCTTGGGCCAAAAAGCAATTGTTTTCTTTTAGCATTTTCACATGCTCGATTGTTTCAACGCCTTCCACGATTGTGTCCAAGCCGATGTCTTGCGCCAAAGAAATTATGTGCTTAAGCATGATGTATTGGCGGCGGTCGTTTTCGCTTTTGGGCAAAAAGCATTTGTCGATTTTTAGAACGTCCCAAGGAAGTTCGCGGATAAGGTTCATGGAAGAGTAGCCCATTCCAAAGTCGTCAACGCTGGTGGAAATCATTTGCTCGTGGAGTCCGTCTATGACCCGCCGCAATTCGGCAAAGCCCACGTCGGTGGTGGTTTCGGTCAATTCTATTTCTATAAGCTCGTGGGGAACGTTGCGGTCGTCAATGGTCTTGATTATTTTTTCCACAAGTTTTTCGTCGCCCAAGTGTTGGCGTGAAAGGTTGACGCTGACCTTTACCATGCGGCGGCCTTGGTCAAGCCAGTGGCGCAAGTTGGCGCAAACATGGTCAAGCATGTAAAAGTCCAAGTCGCAAATTCCGCCTTCCCGCTCAATTACCGGAATGAATTGGTCGGGAAAAATAAAGGAGTCGGCGTGCTTCCAGCGCACAAGCGCTTCCGCGCCGGCCAAGCGGTAGTTTCTGAGCGAAACTTTAGGCTGGTAGTATACGAGAAATTCTTCGTTTTTCAAGGCTTCCGGAAAAATAGCCAAAACGTCAATGTCAGCTGCCAAGTTCTTCCACCTCAACTTCCAACTGCGGAATCTTTATTTCAAATTCCATTTCGGTGTCGGAGATTATTTCAAAATATATTTGGCCAAACATTTGCGCCACGATTCTGCTGAGGGTTCTGTAGCCCATGCCCTTTACTTTTGTGTTTTCCAAATAAGACTGGTCGCCGGTTTCTATGAACATTTGCAGGGCTTCAAGCTCGTCTTCGTTAAAGCCATAGCAAGTGTCGGTGAATTTTAGAATGAGCATTGTGGCGTATGAAGATTTTTTGCAAGTGATGTCAAGATGGGCCTTCCCGCTTTCAAGCTGGCGGGCGCTGCTTTTAAAGAGCAAGTAAATGATTTGCGAAATTCTGTCGTTGTCGCCAAACAAATACAAGGGAATCGATTCGTCGATTTTGTATGAAAATTCCGGCGACTTTTCGCCCATAATTTTTTTTGCCTGCTCGATGTAGTGGGGAGCCAGACGGTGGATGCTGTATTCCGTTTCCACCAAGTGGGTGGAGGCGATTTTGTCTTGTATGTTTTGAACTGAATCGGTAACGGCCGTGTATATGTCAGTTCCGGTCACAAGAATTTTGTTGACTTGTTTTTTTATCAATTCAAGGTCGTCGGATTCCAAGGCCTCGCTCATCACTTCAACCCATTCTTGCATGGCCTGTTTCATTTTGAGCGCGGTTTCGGTTACGGCGGCGCTTTCTTGGCGGGCGCTTTGTTCCATCGCGTGGGAATTGTTCAGCGAAAGGAAGCTTGAGTATGACATTTGCGAAAGCGCGTCGGCGAGCGCGGCCAGAAATTTTGAGCCTTTTGAAATTTGCGCTTCGGAAACTTTTTGGCCGCTTTCAACGTCGGGGCCGCAAATGAAAAGGCCAATCAATTCGCCTTCAAGCAAAAGGGGGCTTGCCGCGTCGCAAGAGCCAATGTCGTTTTTTACAGTGATTGTTTTTCCGTTTCGCAAAAGCTGAAGAATTTCTTTTTTAAGAATTGGCTCGTTGGCGTCTTCGTTGTAGACAAGAATCTTGCTGATGAAATCCGAAAAGTCTCCGCCTTCGGTGACAGAATTTGCCGACGAATCGGTTACAAGCGCCCTTAAGCCTGAGAAGCGTTCAAAGGCGTTTTGTATTATCTGAAGCGAATCCGAATCTAACAAGTCTGTAATTGTAAACTTAAGCAAATCCCTTTCCTACTAGGCAATTATAGCGCGCTTTTGCCAAAAAAAACAACCGCCTAAAAAAAAATATCAGGGAACTTCGAAAAACTCGCCTTCGGCGATTTTCCGAAGTTCCCGACGAGTTTTAATTTCTGATAATAGCAGAAATTAAAACATCGCATTTTCAAAGTTACCTCGAAAAATTGCAATTTTTCGAGGTTCCCATCAGTCCTTTTGCTCCGCGAACGTCTTAAATCCGCCGGGAACGATGCGCGCGTCAAGGACGCTGTCGTTGTAAATTTCGCCGTCAATCTCTATGGCGTCCGCGTTGAGGACCGTGATTTTGGCCTTGTCGCAGACGACGTGCTCGGCCCAGGGCTTTCCGATGTGCTGGCCGGCCACAAAGGCAGGCATGGCCATAAGGACCGGGCCTTTTGGCGGCTTTACGATCATCAAGTCCATTTTGCCGTCATCGTTTTTGGCCGGCGGGCAAAGCTTTATTCCGCCGCCGAACTGCCTTCCGTTGCAAAAGGCCGCCATGACGCACTTGTATTCCTGCATGAAGCCGTCGCGTTCAACTTGTACGGTGTAGGGTTTGTAATTTATGAGCAATTTTGAAAGTGAAAAAATGTAAGTGTTCTTGTTCTCTTCGGTGAGCTTCAGCACTTCCACGTCAAGGCCGGTTCCGCAAACGTTAAGGCAGCGGCGCTCGCCCACTTGAATGTAGTCGCGGTCCACCGGCGTTCCGTGGACAATCGCCTGCATGGCCTCTTTGGGGTCAAAGGAAATTTTGGCTCCGACCGCGTAGTCGTTTCCGCGGCCGGCCGGAACAAGGCCAAGGCGGGCGGCGCCAAAGTCCATTCCGTTTAAAACTTCGTGGAAGGTGCCGTCGCCTCCAATCGCTATGACTGTGTTGGAGTCCGAGCCCGAGTCATTTGACTGGCCTGAATCGTTGGAGGCGGCCGCGTTTTGGGCCTGCGAGGACTTTGCTTCTTGGCAAGCCTTTTGCGCCAGCGCGCGGCCGGAGCCGTGGCCGTCTATTATTTCTGTCTTAAAGGGAAGATTTTTGTCGGTCAGGAATTTTTGCGCGGCTTCTAGGCATTTTTTTCCGGCGCCTTTTCCGCTTTGCAAGTTGGCGATAATGTAGTACATTTTTTTATAGTAACATTATTCACGCGGTTCGGCAACCTTGATTTTATGAAAATCTTGAAGTATAATTTTAGTATGGCCAGCGACGTAAAGACAATGGAAAAGCGTTTTAAAATATTGGAAACTCTCAATTGGGACATGGATGTAAGCAAAGAAGAATTGCTTGACCTTGTCTTGGGCAAAGTTTCTGATGTAGGCGGAATTACAAGGGAAACGCTTTTTCTTAGGTCTTTGGAACGGGTGGCGTGGCACAATCTTTTTGTGTTGTGGAACAGCGCGGAAGAGTGTTGCGGACTTTACACAGAAAAAGTCAGAAGGGGTTTGAGGAATGACGAGTCCAGACAGAAATATGACTTCATATTCGGCCTATTACGAGGAGAACCTGTACAAACTCCAGAATGGGGTTCTGAATATTGTGAAAGAATTAGGAACGCCTTTTTATCTGACAGGTGGAACCGCCCTGAGCAGAGGCTATTACAAGCATAGATATTCGGATGACTTGGATTTTTTTGTAAACAACGATTCAAATTTTTCTAAGAGCGTGGACCGTGTGATAGACGCGCTTTCCGCCAAGGGCTATAGTTGGGATCCTGACACTGAGTTTTACAAAACAGTTGGATTTTACACGATGAAAATTCATCACAAAGATTTTTCTATGGGCTTGAAAATAGATTTTGTCAATGACATCGAAGCGCATTTTGGCGAAATCCGTGAAACAGAATTTTTTTATAGAACAGATTCCATCCGAAACATATTGTCAAACAAACTTTCAGCTTCCACTAGGTTTGCAGGAAAGGACATGGTTGACATAAGAGAAATTTGCTTGCATGAAAAATTTAGCTGGGGAGAAATTTTTGAGGAAGTGCGTCAAAAAGAAATCGGACTAGATCCTGACACTGTTTCTCAAATAATTGAAGGCACTCCGCGTTCCGCTTTTGATAGAATCAAATGGATAATAAAGCCAAGTTGGGAGCAGTTTCAAAAAGACATAAAAACCATTTCTAGGGATATGCTTAAGCTGGGCGAGAACAGTTTGAGGTAGTAAGTTCGTTGCAAAAGTGGGACTTGCCAAGGCCCGCGCACATGCAAAAATTTGTCTTGCTTTATGTTCCTTTCCATAATATAATGATAAGAATATAAGTCAGGCTTGAATTATGTTAAAAAACAACAGATTCTCTAAACAGATTGTCATGCTTGTCTCAGCTTTTTTGGTCGCTGTTATCGGGGTCTTGGCCGTTTTGTTGATAAGCCAGTCAAAGAACCTTTTGCAAAAGCACATGCGCGAAAGAATGTTGGACATAGCTAAAAGCGCGGCGGCCTTGCTTGACGGCGACGATTTGGAAAAGCTTCAAAAAGAGGACAAAGAAACTGAGCCCTACCAAAAGGCCCTTGGAGTCCTTCGTTCCTTTCAAGAGCAGGTGGAGCTAAAATACATTTACGGAATCCGCGACATGGGCGGAAAAAAATTCACCTTTACTATTGACCCCACTGTGGAAGACCCGGGCGAGTTTGGCGAGCCTGTGATGTACACCGACGTGCTTTACCAAGCCAGCCTTGGAACCCCGTCGGTGGACGAAAAGCCCTATGAAGACGTTTGGGGCCGCTTTTACAGCGCCTACAGTCCTGTCCTGAATTCCGCCGGAAAAGTCGCGGGAATCGTGGCGGTTGACATAGACGCCAATTGGTACTAGGACCAGCTGCGGGGGAACGTTTACACGACCGTTGTTGTTTGCGTGATTTCGCTTTTGGCCGGAGCGGCGATTGTTCTTTTTGTAGTCGCAAAAGTCAGAAAGCGCTTTTTTCCATCAGCGAGGAAATGAGCCGCCTTGGCGAGGACGTTGAATCCCTTGCGGGCGAATTGCGGCTTGCGTCCAGAGCGGGCCGTTACAACGAGCGCATGCTGGATTTTAAGCCAAAGTATAACGATGCGTTTGAGCTTTTGGAAGGCAAGCTTCATTTTATGCGCGACGAGTTAAAGCGGTACATTGCCGACGCGCGAGAGATGGCTTACACCGACGCGCTTACGGGGCTTAGAAACAGGATCGCCTACTTTGAGGAAATCAACCGCATTGACGCGCAAATCGTAAGCGGAAGGGCGAATTTTTCTGTGGCCGTTTTTGACATCAACGGACTAAAAAGCGCCAACGACAATTTTGGGCATGAGTTTGGAGACCTTTTGATTAGGACGATAGCCGGAATTTTAAAGGAATGCGTCGCCGAAGGAAAGCTTTACAGAATCGGCGGCGACGAGTTTGTCGCGATTGCCCAAAATTCCGGAAAAGAATTTTTTGAAAAAACTTTTGCCTTGATTGACCGCGCTCTTGCTGACAGGGGCGGCCTTTTGCGAAATGGCGAAAAGCAGGCGCCTTTGGCTGTGTCCAAGGGAGCGGCGGTTTACGAAAAAGGCGCGGACAAGCAGTTTAACGCCGTCTTCCACAAGGCCGACTGCTTGATGTACGACGACAAGGCCGCTTGGCATTCCAGGAATGAAAATGTTTAAAAGAAATAAGGCGCCGCGCGCGGCGATTTGCTTTTGCGCGCTTTTTGTTTTTGGCGCGGCCTTGTTCGCCGCCGACACACAGTTTGTGTATTCGGGAAGCCAAAATTATTCTTTGGTGGAACGGACGGACTTGCGCCGCTACGACAACGGAAAATACGTTGGCCTTATGAGCCGCGAGGCGCGCTCCTTTATTGTCTGCGAGGACGGCGTTTACGACGGCGATTTTTTTGTCCATCAGGACACAGTTCACAATCAAAAAATCGTGGTGAACGGAATTCACGACAGCATTCGCTCTGTCTTTAAAATCGGAAAAGACGGAACGCTTACGATGATAGAGGACAACGGCTATCCAAGCTTTAGAAGCTTTCCGACCTTTCCGCAAAAGAAAATCCAGCAAGGCCAGTCATGGCAAGCCCGCGCCGTCCGCGCGATGGATCCTCTTAGCAAAGGAAAGCCGACCCGCGTTCCGATTTACGTTGAGTACACTTACTTGCGCGACGAAGTTTTTGGCGGACAGGAAGTTTACGTTTTAAGCGCGCGCTGGGCCACCCGCTACGGCTATTCGGAGGTCGACCCCAACGGCGACCCTGACTTGCTGCGCGCCAACGGTTCCAACAACGCCACGATGTACATCCGCAAAGCCGACTGCGCCGCGCTCGTGATTCGGGACAGCGTTGACGAGCTGTACGAATTTTCCGACGGAAGCAAAGTCGCGTTTAAGGGAACTATTAGCTTGTTCACCGAATACCCGCCGGCGATTGACAGGACAAAGCTTTTGCCCGCAATAAACCGCGTCGCAGCCGCCGACACAAACGCAGGCGGAACTGTGGCTAGCGCGCAAGGCGGCGCTTCCGGCAAGCCAAAAAATTCCGGGGCAACTGGCGGCGGCGAGGACCGGCCTCCGCTAAACGAAAGCAAGTGGCTTGAGAAAGTGCGCGTCGTGGGAACGTCGGGCGGCGCCGGAGAGTCTTCCGTAAAAATCAAGGAGACCGCTGGCGGCATAATGCTCACGCTGGAAAACCTTCACTTTAAGCCCGACAGCGCCCAGTTGTTGCCTGGCGAGGCCGCGCTCTTGGACAAAATCGCCGCGATCCTAAAAGAGACCGGCCAAAATAAACTGCTTGTAAATGGCCACACCGCCAGCGTCGGAAACCCCAGCGGCGAGATGGCGCTTTCTGTTGAACGCGCCCGCGAGGTTGCCGCCCAACTTTCCAAGCGCGGAATCGACGCCGACAAATTCATTTGCCGCGGCAGCGGAAGCAAATACCCCGTCGCCGACAATTCCACCAAGGAAGGCATGGCCCAAAACCGCCGCGTCGAGATTACGATATTGGAGTAGGAATTTTTCGGAAGGCGATACAACAGTAATTGGAAATTTGTCCAAGGGACGTAAATGAAAACTTTGAAAATTCTTTGTTTAATTCCTGTCATTCTTTTAGGATGTAGTATTCTATCTTTTCTGATTGCGGTAATTCTGGAATTTCCAACTAGTCGTTCCGGGATATATGAACTTTTTGCTATGTTGGGAATCATTCTGCTGTTTATCGGCTGGCTTCCAGCTTTTTGTATTTCACTTGCGGCTCTAATAATTTCCAGGCGACAAAAGATTAAAAAATACTTAGAATTTGCCATTGTTGACATTGTTATTTCTGTATTATGGTTTCTCTTTTCTATGCTGTTGTTTATGGGAGGAAGTTCTGTATAAAAAAAATAGAATGATATGACTGAAGATCTTAAAAATACACTACGCCAGCTTGCGCAAAAATATGAAACCTCCTCTTTTATGGATGCTGACCCAAGTCAGTTTATCCACTGGTATTCCCGGTCGGAAGATATTGAAGCTGCCTCTTTTAGCTGACCGACCTTCCGTTTTCGGAAGGCGATGTGCCCAAGAAAAAACAATTTACACTAACTTGAAATTATTTTGAATTTGTGTAAAATCATAAATTATGAAAACCATAAAGCGGGAATTGTATCTTTCTCAAATACGGAAGTATTACGATATTGACCTCATAAAAGTTCTTGTCGGTGTGCGGCGCGCCGGAAAATCTGTCATACTCAAGCAGATTATCGACGAGCTAAAAAAATCGACGGACAAAAAACACATAGTTTACATAAATTTTGAAGACTTAGAGTATTCCGAAATCGACACGGCAAAAAAACTGAACGACGCGATAAAGGCGCGGGTTGTTGACTCAAAAAAATATTATCTTTTTTTTGACGAAATTCAACATGTGCAAGAATTTGAAAAAGCCCTCGCCTCTTTTAAGGCAACATTGAACGCTTCGATTTTTGTCACCGGAAGCAACTCCAAGCTCCTTTCCGGCGAACTGGCCACGCTCCTAGTTGGAAGAACGGTGGAATTTAAAATCATGCCGTTCTCGTATTATGAGGCCGTTCAACTTCTTGAAAAAAACAAAGTGGAAGTCTCCGCGGATTTTATTTACAATTACATCAAGTGGGGCGGACTTCCGCAACGTTTTGATTTTACGGAAGAAAAGAACATAAAAAACTACATAGAAAGCGTTTATTCCGGCATTGTGGAAAAAGACATTTACAAAAGAGACTCGCAAATAGAAAAGAATAAATTCAATTCTGTCGCTTCCTACATCCTTTCAAACGCAGGCAAGGAATTTTCCGCCCAAAGCGTGGTGAATTACTTTAACAGCAACAATGAAGCGAATAAAAAATCCTTTGAAAAGAAAACCGTTTACAATTATATAGACAAACTGCAAAAGTCGTATCTAATTTCGCGCGTAAAAAGATTCAACATTGTTGGAAAAGAAGTTTTGAAAACAATCGAAAAGCACTACGCAATCGACACGGGCTTTAGAACAATAAACACAAATCTTGTAAACTACGAAGACACATTCTTCTTGGAAAACATAATTTATAATGAACTGATTCTGCGCGGTTATATAGTTTACACAGGAAAAACTTATAAAAGCGAAATCGATTTTGTCGTGACAGACGGAAAGAAAAAATGTTTTGTTCAGGTTTCATATTTAATGCCCGGCCAAGAAACATTAAAGCGCGAATTTGGAGCGTTTTCTCCCATAAAAGATTCCTCGCCAAAATATGTTCTTTCTTTGGACAAAATCGATTTGTCGCATGATGGAATCACGCATGTCAACATAGAAGATTTTCTTTTGCATAAAAAGGATTTGTTTTTAGCTTAAAATTAACCGGCCTTCCGTTTTCGGAAGGCGATGCTCCTATCTCCTAATCACCGGCGCTCCCTCGGCGTAATTTCCGTAGCGGGACATAAACTCCTCGTATTCTTCTTGCTCGGTAGCCCGAAGATTCACCCCAGGCCTTTTTTTCATTTTTTACCGGAATGTAAATCGTTTCGCCGCTGACAGTATTACATATAGCAAAAGCGCGCAAAGCGCGCTATAATAATATGCCGACGGTATTAAATGAAAAAGGCTACAGATTCTTTTTTTTCTCAAACGAAGGAAACCCTTTGGAGCCTTGTCATATTCATGTTAGAAAGAATGGAGCGTTGGCAAAATTTTGGGTGGATAAAACTTGTTCATTAGCTCAAAACTATGGCTTTACGGCAAAAGAATTGAGTGAAATTGCTGACATCATTAACGCGAATACATCTAAAATCAAGGAGGCTTGGAATGGATTTTTCTTTAAATAACGCTCGGGCGCAAAAAGTTTGGTGCGACGCGGAAAATCTTTGGCTCCTGCTTTTTGACGGAAGACAGCTTTCTATACCTTTGATTTTTTTTCCCAAACTTGCCAACGCAAATTCCGAAAGCCGTTCCGCCTATGAACTCAGCGGCGGCGGTGTCGGAATCCATTGGAACAGCCTTGACGAAGATTTGTATGTTCCTAATCTGCTTTTGGGAATCACGGACGTAAATCGCTTGAATCAACCTGCTTAGAAGGCAAAGCGCGGTAGAATGAAAATATGATTAAAAACCGAACATTGTCTATTGCCGCGACGGCTTGTGGAAACGCTCGCGCCACCCAAACTACGCTTGCGAAATATTGATGTGGTGGAGCGTGGGCCTTGCAAGCTTTTTCGCGCTGGACATGCGCCTGCCCTTGCTTGCCGGAGCGGCCGCCAACACCGTTCTCTTTTTGTTCGTCAGTGTTCCTCTTGCCTACAAGCGCCAGTCGCGAAAGCCCGGCTTTGACGAATACAAAAAGCAAACGCGAATGCTGTAGAAAAAAAACGCGAAATGCGCTATTATGTAAGCAAATGTACACCCGCGAAATTACGGCGGCTCCCGAAAAATTGATTCAAAACGGAAAGCCGGTCTTTGGAACATTCGACACTCTTCCCAAGGAATTGGACATAAAGGGCGTGACCGCGCCTTACGGGGGCGTTCCCTATCCGCCGATTCTTTCCCGCCTTAGAATTAGGGCCCGCGCCGTTTACGTTTTTTCTGTGGGCGAATATCTTGGATTGATTCAATTCTTTGACAACAAGCTTTTAAATATGGCTGAATTTGCCCTTTGGAATACAAGGCGGGGAACAAAATACGTTTACAGAAAATTTTTGGGAGTCCGCCGCAAAATGATTCCCACAAAATTGGACGCGGGCCGTTGTTCCACCAAAAGTCCCGGCCGCAAAATTCGTTTTTCCTGGAACCATAAAAGCGGCCGCGTTTTGATAGCCGTTCATGTTCGGGGACTTAGCCACAGGCCCAAGGTGAAAATTTTTTCCGAGGGAAATTTTGGCGAAGCGGCCTCCAAGGAAATAGTTTCCGTAAAGCCCGCTCCCACAAGCCGCCGCTGTTCCGCCTCTTGGTACGCTTCCCTCCCGATAAAAACAAAAATTGAGGCGGCGGGAGCGGAAAAAATTGAGGCGGAGAATGTGGAAGGGAACAGCCTGTTGTTTGTGAACCGCGCCTATTACAAATTTATCACCCGCGGAGAAAGCGTCATGGCCAGCGGGCTGATGGACGGAAAAAGAATTTCCCTTAGGTTTTCCACCACAAGCCTTGACGCGCCCAACACTGACAAATACAACGACAATGTTTTGTTCGTTGACGGCGCCTTCACGCCCATGCCGCCTGTTTGCATAACCCACCATTTTGGAATCGCCAAGGATTGGGTTTTGCAAGACTATGAAAATATGGTGGACCTTTCCTTTGTTCCGCAAAATTCCTATTCGCGAAAAGCCAACTTCATCGCGGTCAACGCTTCTTATGACACGGTTTTTGGATTTTTAAACGGAAGCGTGGCGGATTCAGATGGAAACAAAATTGAGTTGAAAGATTTTCCGGCCGTGGCGCTTAGAAACCGAATAAGGCTCTAACAAAAAACATTGACATAATGGGCGCCGCGCTTTACAATAAATTCTATGACACAGGAAATCGCTTTTAGTTCCAACAAAAACCTTGATTCCGCTTTGGCGGAAATTTTTTTGCAGTTAAAGAAAAGTCCTGACAGCTACACGGCTGTCATATACTTTGCCAGCGTTTGCTACGACTTTGTAGAGCTTTCAAAAAGAATTCACGAGCGCTTTCCAAACACGCAAGTCATCGGAACAAGCACTTCCGGCGAAATCAGCCCTCATGGCTTTACAAAAAATTCCCTTGTCCTTACAACCCTCAGCGATCCCGGCACAAGAGTGTCCGGCGTGGTCATTGACGACACCGACCAATTTCCCATTGTGCATAAAACCGAAATTGAAAGCGCGGCCCGCAAGGTTGGAATCAACTTGCATCAGGACGGCGCCAACAAAGACTGCTTTGCCTTGACCTTTATCAACGGCTTGTGCAACGCCGAGGAAGCGTCTTTGGCGCTTTTAAACGCCGTCATTGACGACAAAGAATTTATCATCGCCGGCGGCTCGGCCGGAGACGACTTGCAGTTTAAGCAAACCTATGTAAGCTGCAACGGACAAACGGTAAGCCGGGGAGCGGCGGTCCTCTTTTTCAAGACCAGAAAAAAATTCATCATCAAGCGGGAAAACATTTTTGCCCCGTCAGGAAAAAAGCTTCAGCTTTCCAACGTTGACTTTGAAACTAGAACGGTAAAAAGCATCAACAACCAAAATCCCCGGACTATGTATGCCAGGGCCTTGGGCATTCCTGAATCCGAAGCCCCCAACGCCGCCTTGATGCACCCTATGGGCCGCGCTTACGGCGACGACGTGTTCATCTCGTCAATCGCCAACTTCAATTCGGACGGCTCAATCGGAATGTATTGCCGCGTTCTTCCAAATTCTGACGTTGAGCTTATGAATCCCCTTGACGCGCTTGAAACCGCCGAAAAAACTGGAGCGGCGTTTGAGGAAGAAGTCAAGCGTCCGGGCTGCGTCATTCTCATCAACTGCATTCTGCGCACAATCGGATTTGAGCAGCAGCGCCTTACGGAAAAAATCGCGGACATTTGGAGGCGAAGGTTCCACTTCTTTTGCGGATTTTCCAGCTACGGAGAGCAAAAGAATCGCTTGAATTTCAACCAGACGCTGCTGGCGCTGGTAATCGAAGAATAAAATATTTGCCTAACGGCAAGGAAAAGAATCATGGAACAAAATTACACAAAGGCGCAACTCATTCAGGCTGGATTTGACATAACAAAAATCCTTACGGACATGGCCACAAAGGAAAACGAAGGTAATTCGTTTTTAAAGACTTACCTTGACAGTTTGACTTCGGAAAACGGCATTTACAAAAAGCAATCTGACGCCCTTCAGGAGTTTTCAAGCGCCAACCGTGAAATTGAAAACACCACCCACGAAATTTTGCAGTCCATTCACAACAGCTCCACAAAGATTGACGGCATCTCCGACAAGTTTTGCGAGTTGAACGAAAAGATGTCCGAGATTCAAATCAAGCGCCGGGAAATGGACCAAAAGATGAACGAGTTGGAAGACTTCATCAAAAAAATCAAGGTCTTCATTCAGGAAATTCAAAACATTTCTGAAAAAATAAACTTGCTGTCCTTCAACGCGTCGATAGAAGCCGCGCACGCAGGTTCGGCCGGCGCGGGCTTTCGCATCATAGCCAATGAGGTTAAAAACCTTTCCGAGCAGACAAAGGCCACTTCCGACAACATCGCAAAAAACATAGAGGACTTGACCAGCTATGTCGGCGCCGTCATAAGCGGAAACGCCCAGTATGACGACTTCTTGAACCAAATGAAAGACTTGGCCGAAAATTCTACCACTTATCTAGAGGACATAAAAAAGGACTCGGAGCAAAACGCCCGCGCCACAGAAAGCATGTATGAAAGCGTCCAAAGCGCCCAAGAAAACATTTTGCGCTCGTCAAAAGAAGTTGAGGAATCCAACATCAGGCAAGTGATGGAAATCGCCAACAGAGAGACTGAGGCTTCCATTATGACAAACGACAGGCTTTCATTTCTTTTGGAATTGAACAAACTTTTTTCGCACATGCAGACGAGAACTTTTTAGCGCCACATGAGCCGCAATAAAGGCCAAGATGACAAGGCCTCCAAAAACGCTTGAGGCGCTGGGAACTTCGCCGGCAAAAAGGGCCACCCAAACCGGATTCATCATAGGCTCTATCATCGTGATTATCACCGAACTGAGCGCGGGAACTTTTTCGATTCCCATGGAAAGCAGAACTGCTGGAATCCCTATTTGAAAAATTCCAAGGCAGGCCAGCGCCGGATAAGAGGATCCGCTTTGGGGAAGGCCCGCCTTTATCATAAAGGGCAGTGCGAACAAAAACGACAAGAGGCAGGAAAGGTTCAGCGAGTCGGAGGGCCGCGCGTCTTTTGCCCGCCGCAAAAAGATTGTGGTAAGGCCGTAAGTCAGTCCCGACAAAAGCGCCAAAATGTTTCCCGCCGTTTGTCCGCCGCCAAGTCCGCCCCAAAGCAGCAAGACCATTCCCGCCAAAATTCCGGCCACAGCCGCAAAGTCAATCCAGTCGTTTTTTTCGCCTGTCAAAAGCGGTCCTAAAATTATTATGTAAATTGGATTCGTGTATTGAAGCAAAATCGCGTTTGCCGCTGTAGTCATTTTTGTCGCGGGAACAAACAAGAGCATCGTGGCCGCGTAAAAGATTCCGCCCAACAAAAGGTTTGTCGTGGCGCGCCAGTCGATTTTTTGGGGCCGCGTTTTTTGGTCTTGCCTGCGATTTTCGTTGTCCGCTTTTTGGCCTTGCAAACTATTTTCGTCGCGGCGGATAAAAAGTTTTGGAGGCCGCTTAAAGGCCAAGCTCAAAACAAGCATTCCAAAAAAACTTCTGGCGCCGGCGATGGCAAGCGCGTCCCATTTTACAAGCTTGATTATAAGGCCGCCAAAACTCCACAAAAGCGCGCAAAGGGCCAATGAAACCACAGGATTCAACGGCGGATTTTTAGTCAGTGACCGCTCTCCGCTTGCGGCGGCAGTCTCAGTCTTGCAGGCAATTCCAGTCGCGCCCATGTCATTGTCGGGCTTGCAAGCAATCTCGGTCTTGCCGTCATTTTCCGCAGAGCCCATCATTCTTCCTTTGCAAAGAGCGCCTGAATCTCAAGCTTTTTATGCTTTCCCTGCAAGTCGCTTGGAATCGCGTCCAAGAAGCGCCATTTTTTTGGAATGACGACATTTTCAAAAAAGTCCATAAGATAATCGTGGAAAAATTTGTTCACGTCAAACTTTTTCATTCCGTCAAATTTTTCCTTTCCCTTGTCGTTGAATTGAATCGCGGCCGCCAAATATTGGCGCCTGTCGTTCATCGCGACTACGCAAACGTCCCGGACAAGGCCGGACTGCAAGAGGCGGTTTTCAACCTCAGTCAAAGAAACCCGCTTTTCCTCTATCTTTACGATTGAGTCCGCCCGGCCTTTTAGGATAAAGCGGCCGTCTGAGTGAATGTCAACCAAGTCCGCGGTGGCAAAACCCGCCGGGTCTTTTATGTAAGGAGACTTAATCACAAGGCAGCCGTCCTCGTTCTTCCAAATTTTGGCGTTGTCAAAAGGAGTCCATTCCAAGCCGTTTTTGCTCTGCCTGTAAGCGATGCCGCTTGTTTCCGTTGAGCCGTAAACTTCCACCGGCCAAAAGCCAAAAACCTCGTTGGTCTTTTTGGCCACTTCCGGCAAAAGGACTCCGCCGCTGGTAAAAATAAATGGTTCGTTAAGAGGAAGCTTTTCTTCAACCTCATTGGTTCTTTTTAAAAAAGCCGGAACGGCGATAATCATGTAACTTGTGTCGGAAAGTTTTTCAAACTCGTTGGGAAATTCTATTCTTTTTCTGCGGAAGGGAATTCCCGCCGCGAAGGGCAGCGCGATGGTGAACAAAAAGCCGTAAATGTGGTGCTGGCTTACCGTGGCAACAAGCTTTCGCTTTTTAAATTCGTCGCCCCACTTGCCGAACACAAAGGCGTTGTCTTGGTTAAATTCCGTCATGCGCTGAATAACGTCTTTGGGCTTTCCGGTGCTGCCCGAAGTGAACATGTGAATCCGAGTTTCGTCGGCGTTGATTTTTGGCGTTGTCCTGATTTCTTCTTCCGAAACTTGAGGGGCCTTGGCCAGCGCGTCGGGAATGAAAAGGCTGTCGGGAACGTTTTCAGCGTCGGTGAAAAATTCAAAAGACGGCTTTCGCATTTCCTTGATGAATTCCGGCGTGATGTTGGCGGTAAGCATGACTTGCTTTTTGCATTGAAGGAGCGCCGCGAAGGTGACCAAAAACAGCCAGTAGTCGTTGCAGTGCAAAATGAATTCTTCCGAATTTTTAGATTGAACGATTTTTCGCATCTTGGCCGTGTCGGTCAAAAAGTCAAGCCAAGTTTTGTAAACGCCCTTTGACCAAACGTCGTCGTAGCAAAGAACAAAGTCGTCCTTGCGGCTGTCCGCCTTGAATTGAGTGATAGGAAAATAGTCATTCATTTTTTTGTTCACCTTGATCCTTATGATAAATTCAATTGCAAAAATAAGTCCCATTATTATATACGAAACGCCGCCGTTGTAAAACGCCCAGACCCGCTCCGAGGCGAAAAAGGCCGTCCATACCGCCGCCGCCCCGTTTAAAACAAAAAAGGCGCACCAAACCAGCGTGACTTTCAGGCAGTAGCGCTCAACCCGCTTTTTGTAGGGCGAAGACAAAATGGTCTTGTCCTGCAATGTGGCGAACCTGAAGATTATGTTGGGCGGCGAAAAAACGCTCATTCCAAAAACAAACAAAAAGGTTCCGCACACCGCCAAGGGGTAAAGCTTTAAAAACAGCGCCGAATTTGTGGCGAAGCAGAGAATGCCCACTGACAAGAAAAAAAGGGAGGAAATTAAATTTTTGTGATTTAAGCGGGGCTTTCCGTCCTTGCCCTTTGAAGCGTCGCCGCTGGCGGCCAAGAAAAAGACAAGGGCCAAAGCCATCACGCATAAAGAAAGAATCCTGACCGGCGCCTTGAAAACCACAAGGAGAACAAAGACCAGTACAGGATACAAAACGCCCGCTGTCGCGAGCAAAATTCCGCCGATTTTTTTAACGGCCGAATTCATTTTTTTAGGCAATCAACAAGTCGATGACGTTTTCGACAGTTTTGGCGTTCTTGAACATTTCGGGGTCAATCTGCTTTCCGGGCATATACTGCTTGATTTTGGAAAGAAGGTCAACGGCGTCGATTGAGTCCAAATCCAAGTCCTCAAAAAGCTTTGAATCCATTTTTACGTCGTCTTTTTCGATTTCAAAGTCGCTTTCAAGAACTTCCTGAATTTTTCCGAACAATTCTTCTTTTGTCATTTGTTTCCTCCAGTTTCAGAACTGATGAATTCCGCCAAAGTGTTGACGCTGGCAAAATGCTTTTTGCTGTCTTCGCTTTCGGCGGAAAGCTTCACATTGAATTTCTTTTTTAGCGCCACGCCCAATTCGAGCGCGTCGATTGAGTCCAATCCCAAGCCGCTTCCAAACAAGGGTTCGTCGTCTTTGATGTCCTGAGGGCTGGTGTCCTCAAGTTCCAAGGAACTGATAATCAGCTCCTTAATTTGCTGTTTGAGCTCGTCCATACAAGTCTAGAATTATAAGGCGCTTTTTTCGCTTTGTCAAGGAAGCGGGCCGCTCGTGTGCCGCTCGTGTTGTGGGCTTCAAGATTACAAGGGCTTTTGCGAGCGGATTTGCCGCGTCCTTTGGACGCTGCGGGGCGTCTCGCGCTGGGGGCTTCAAGATTTCAAGGGCTTTTGCGAGCGGACTTGCCGATTTGCCCGGACTTGGGAGAGCGCAAATTTTTGCCGGGAGAATTTTTTTCAGGCGAAAATTTTTCCAAAATTCGCCTTTGTTGCGCAAAAATGGTGAAAATCGTTATATCTTTTTGGGGAATTTCGACTTATAATCTAGAAAAACTGAAAAATAGTTATGTTTTTTGCAACATTTCCCCAAGAGGAAGGAGCAAAAAAGTTGGCGAAAAAATGCAAAAAAACACGATTTTTTTTGCAAAAAAAATTTGACAAAACGAAAAAGTCAGTTATAATGGTGAGTATGAACAACCGGTTGCGCAATTCAGAAAAGATTACGATGGACGTAATCGCCAGAAACCTCGAAGTTTCAAAGACCACGGTTTCCCGCGCAATTTCGGGCAAGGGCAGGGTTGGCCGAGAGACTAGGGACAGGGTTCTAAAATACATAGAGTCCTTGGGATACAAGCCCAATTCAATGGCAAGCGCTTTGGCCGGCTCCAAGACTTACAACATCGGCGTTGTCATTCCTGACACTGACGAGCGGGGCGGCGCCCCCTTCTTTAAGGATTGCTTGGTGGGCGTGACCGAGGCTTCGGCCCGCCGCGACTACGACACGGTTTTGGCCGTAATATCCGACGGAAATTACGGCAACCTGGAGCGCTTGGTGAACGGCCGCCGCGTGGACGGCGTCGTTCTGACCCGGGGCGACAAAAACGGCAGCATGGCGGCCTACTTGCGCTCCCATGAGATGCCCTTTGTGCTGATTGGCCGGGATTCCCAAGACGGCGTGTATCAAATAGACAGCGACCAAAAGGACGGCTGCTGCGAGCTTACCGCCAAGATGCTCAAGGAAAGCCCCAACGGGGTGGCGCTTATGGCCGGTCCCAAGGAAATGGACATTGAGCGCCTTCGCTACGAAGGATACGCCCAGGCCTTTTTGCTGGCCGGCCGCAAGGTTGACCAAAACTTGGTTTTTTGGGATTCGGAAAAAAGGCTGGACGCCTGCTTGGACGCGCTTTTAAAAAGCGAAGTTCGCTGCGTGGCCTGCTCCGACGACTTGCTTTGCCTTAAGCTTATGGGGGCGCTCAAGCAGAGGGGCTTTTCCGTTCCGGAGCAGATGAAAGTGGTTTCGTTTTTTGACAGCGAGGATTTGGAAAAGAGCGAAGTTCCGGTGACTTCGCTTCACGTTGACACAAAAGCCTTGAGCCAACAGGCTGGAGACTTGTTGATTGACGTTTTGGACGGCAAAAATCCGGACATGAGGAACTTCGCCAAGTGTTCGGTTTTGTATAGAAGTTCATTCCGCAACAGCGCGGTCTGAATATAAACTTGGTTTTTATTTTTCATAAGGAGGAATTTATGAAAAAGTCATTGGTGCCGGTATTGTTCGCCTTGATTCCGGCGTTGGTTTTGGCCGGATGCTCAAAGAAGGCCGGCTCTAAAGCTGAAGGACCTGTCACTCTCAAAGTTTGGGAATCAGACAAGGGACCCGACGAGTTCATTCAAAAAGCTGGAGAGGCTTACACAAAGGCCCATCCTAACGTAACGATTGAATACGTTCACGTGGAGCTTGGCGACGCCGCCGGACAGATTGCCCTTGACGGACCTGCCGGAGTCGGACCCGACTTGTTCGCCGCTCCCCACGACAAGCTTGGAGAATTGGTCAACTCTGGCCATGTTGCCGCCACAGTCAACGCCGCCGGCGTTAAGAACGAAGTTTTGGGCGCATGCTCTCAGGCCTTGACTTACAATGGAACTATGTACGGCTATCCTGTTTCAGCCGAAACATACGCTTTGTTCTACAACAAGGATCTCATCAGCGAAAGCGACCTTCCCAAGACATGGGAAGACCTTGCCGCCTTCGCCAAGAAGTTCAACGCCGCCAACCCCGGAAAATACGGATTTGTCATGGACGTTGGAAACGCCTACTACACAATCGTGTTCACAACCGCCAACGGCAACCGCTTGTTCGGCGCCTCTGGAACCGACACGACAGACACAAAGATCAACTCTGCCGATTCTGTAAAGGGAATGCAGTTCTTCCAGAAGACCTTGCGCCCGGCTTTGAACGTGCCCGCCGCCGACCTTTCAACTTCTGTGGCCGACTCAGCCTTCGCCTCTGGCAACGCCGCCATGCACATCACCGGCCTTTGGAACGTAAAGCCCTTTGTTGACGCCGGCGTGAACTTTGGCGTAGCCGCCCTTCCGGCCCTTCCCGGCGACAACAAGCCTTGCGCCTCTTTCTCAGGAACTCGCGCCATGTTCGTTTCAGCCTACTCGGAGCATCAGGAAGCCGCGGCCGCGTTCGCCGAATTCCTTCTTACTCCCGAAATGCAGAAGCTTCGCTTTGACATCACAGGAGCCATGCCGGCCATCAACGTAAAGGTTGACAGCCCCTACATGCCCGGTTTCATCGCCCAGCTTGACTACGCCTTCCCGATGCCGTCCATTCCTCAGATGGGCGCCTTCTGGGACGCCATGGCCAACGCTTCCAAGAACATTTGGGACGGAGCCGACGTTAAGAAAGAGCTTGACGCCGCCAACGCCGCCATTCTTGGATTGTAATCCCAGCGGCATTGCGAAAGGGCCAAGCGCGTCTTGACCCTTTGCCTGCCGTCGTCGCAGCCCCCGAATTTTTTCGGGGCTATGACGAGTTTTTTTGTTTTTATATTTTGGAGGAACCATGGCGCAAGATTTGCCAACAGACGGAAGCGCTCTCAAAAAGATAAAAATCGCTTCCCGATGCTTTATGGGCCTTAGCCACTTGCTATACTTAAGGGAATATGTAAAAGGCTCATTGTTCGCGGCTCTTGAAGTTTTGTTCATTTGCCTGCTTCCGATGTCTGTCCGCAAAATCATTCAAATGATTACGCTGGGCGACCCTCACCCCGAACTTCCTGTCAGACAGCGGGACAATTCAGTTTTCATGCTGATTGACGGAATGCTTGTTTTGTCAATAATCGCGATTTTTGTCGTCGCATACATTCTTTCGGTCAAGAGCGCCGAAAAGTCTTATCAAAAATACTGCGCCCTAAAGCGCTTTTCAAACCAGAAAAATTCTTTGCAGGAGCTTGCCGGCAGTTCGTTCACCGTTTTGGGATTGGCGCCCGCCGTCATAATGCTCGTAATATTCGTCGTGGTTCCTTTGGTGTTCTCCGTGGCCGTGGCCTTCACAAACTATTCGGCGCCGGATCACATCTCTCCGGGAAACACAGTTGACTGGGTTGGCTTTTCCAACTTCAAGACCTTGCTTTCCGGCGGAACAAACTGGTCGGTGGGTTTTGGCCGCGTGGCGCTGTGGACTGTAATTTGGGCTTTTGCGGCCACGTTCACCTGCTACTTTGGCGGCTTGATTGTCGCCGTCATGCTCAACGAGGCCAAGATTAAATTTGGTTCCGTGTTCAGAGTCATTTTCATTTTGCCATACGCGGTTCCGGCGGTAATCACAATGATTACATGGAAGAACTTGCTCAACGGAACCTTTGGAACCGTGAACAGAACTCTCCAAGCCTTGGGCCTGATTTCCCAACCGATTCCATGGCTTGGCTCCCCGGTGTTGGCGCAAATAATGTGCGTCGTAATAAACTTGTGGGCGGGATTCGGCTACTTTATGATGCTTTCCATGGGTTCCATGACGGCCATCAACACCGACCTTTACGAAGCCGCCCACATCGACGGCGCTTCCGGCGGACAGGTTTTGAGAAAGATTACGCTTCCCTTGGTTTTGTATCAGACGATGCCGCAAATCATCATGAGCTTCACCCACAACTTGAACAACTTTGGAATCATCTTCTTCCTTACCGGCGGCGCTCCCACGGCAAAAGACAGCTCAACGACGCTGGCCGGCGCCACGGACATTTTGGTGACATGGATTTACAAGTTGACCGTAAGCTTGCTCAAGTATCACTACGCTTCAGTAATCGCGGTTCTTATCTTTATAGTCATGGCGCCCTTCGCCATATTCTTGTTCCGCAACACAAGGTCATATAAGGAAGGTGAAATATGAGTTCAGATTCATTGGAAATTTCTGCAAAGAACTACAGAACCACGCAATATATCATCAAGATATTCATGGTCGTTTTCTTTATCATAATTTCTCTCTCGGTTCTTTATCCCATGGTTTACGTTGTTTCCGGCGCCGTGACTCCCGGAAATTCAATCGCCGACATGGAGCCAAAGCCTTTTTCAAAGGGCGTGACATTTGAACACTTCAAGTATTTGTTCTTCAAGAGCGACTACGGCCTTTGGTTTTTGAACACCCTTAAAATAGCCGTGGCCACTTCCGTCATAACGATGGTCATCACGGCGCTTTCGGCCTACATTTTTTCCCGCTTTAGATTTACAATCAAGCAGCCGCTTTTGATGAGCCTTTTGATTTTGCAAGTGTTCCCGTCTTTTGTGGGAATGATTGCCATTTATGTAATCCTCTTGCGAATCGGAGGCCTTGACACCTTGTGGGGCTTGGTTTTGGTTTATGTGGCGGGAAACATTCCATACAATGTGTGGATGGTAAAAAGCTACATCGACACGATTCCCAAAAGCTTGGACGAGGCCGCCCGCATCGACGGCGCCAGCCACTTGAGAATCTGGGCCACAATCGTTATGCCTGTGGCCAAGCCCATCATAACCTTTTTGGGAATCACGACCTTCACCGGTCCTTGGATGGACTTTGTTTTCCCCAAGATGGTTTTGCGCTCCGTCAACAAGCAGACCTTGGCGTTGGGCTTGTTCAGCTTTGTCACCGACAAAAAGAACGACTTTACCACCTTCGCGGCCGGCTCTTTGATAATCGCCATTCCCTTTGTGATTTTCTTCATCTTTGGACAAAAGGCCATGATGATGAGCATGGGCGGGGGAGCAGTAAAGGAGTAGGACTGGTCAAGGCGCGCTTCGCTTAAAGCCTTGACACAGTCCTTTTGCGGGTGTAAAAAATTTTACACCCCAATAACCCGCGACTCAAAACTCGCGGGTTCAAGGGCACCTCGAAAAACTCGCCTTCGGCGATTTTTCGAAAGTGCCGGCGAGTTGTAAGTCGCTATAATAGCGCGACTTACAACATCGCATTTTCAAAGTTACCTCGAAAAACTGAAGTTTTTCGAGGTCCCCTCAACAATATCGTTAGGAGAAAAAATGAAAATGACTGAATTTGCGGCTCTTGCGGCCGCTTTTATTTTGACGATATGCGCAACTGGTTGCGTAAAAAAGGCTAGGGTTTACACGATGGTTCCAAAAAATCCCGGAATATTTTTGCCCAAGTCCGACACCGCAAGGGACGACTTTATCCGGGGCGTTGACATTTCAACTGTAATCGCGGAAGAGGAAAGCGGCGTTGTCTACAAGGACTGGGACGGAAGCCCCCAGGACATTTTTAAGACCTTGCGGGAAAGCGGCGTCAACTACATTCGCGTCCGCGTTTGGAACGACCCTTGGACAGAAGACGGAAAGTCTTTTGGCGGCGGCCACAACGACATTGACACCGCGGTCAAAATCGCAAAGCGCGCGGCTAAATTCAATTTGCCACTTTTGGTTGACTTCCATTACTCAGATTTTTGGGCGGACCCCAACAAACAAAAGGCGCCCCGCGCTTGGGCTTCAATGAACATGGAGCAAAAGCAAAAGGCGCTTTACGACTTTACCAAAGAAAGCCTTAAAAAACTTGTGAACGCGGGCGCCGTCGTCGGCATGGTTCAAGTTGGAAACGAAACCACAACGGGCTTGGCCGGCGAAAAAAACTGGATGAACGTCTGCAAGCTGATGAACGCCGGCGCCAAGGCCGTCCGGGAAATTTCAAAGGACATAAAAGTCGTGGTTCACTTTACCAATCCTGAAAAGTCCGGCGAATACGAACACATCGCCGACATTCTTTCCCACAATAAGGTTGACTACGATGTTTTTGGAACCAGCGACTATCCCTATTGGCATTTGGGAACAAAGAACTTGGCCGCTCTCTTGGACAAAATCGCTGACAAAACCGGAAAGCAAGTTATGGTTTGCGAGTTCTCTTCTCCATACACTTACGCCGACGGAGACGACAACGGAAATTCCGTCAGCGAAGACTCATACTTCTACGGAGAAAAGCAATACTCAATCAGCGTCCAAGGCCAAGCCGACGTCATCTTTGACTATGTAAACGACTTGAGCGCGCTGGGGAAAAAATGCCTTGGCGTTTTTTGGTGGGAGCCGGCATGGATTCCCGTTCCCGGAAAAAATCGCCAGGAGCGGCAGGCGCTTTGGGAAAAACACGGCTCCGGCTGGGCTTCTTCCCCAGCGGCGGCCTACGACCCCGACGACGCCGGAAAATATTACGGCGGCTCGGCTTGGGACAACCAAGCGCTTTTTGACTTTGAAGGAAATCCTCTTCCGTCTTTGGCCGCTTGGGGCTTGACAAAAATCGGAGCCAAAACTGAAGTCCGCCCGGACTTCGCCCAACCGGTTCAAGTCCGCGCCCGCCTTGGCGAAAGCGTGGCGTTGCCCAAAGAAGTTTCCGTCACAAACAACGACGGAAGCGAGGCGACAGTTCCGGTGGTTTGGAACGACAAAAGCGACGACGGCGTTCCCGTTTCTCAATTAACTTCCCTTGGCCCCCGGGAATTTAAAGTTCACGGACAGGCGGGCGCTTCTTTGTCAGGAAACAGTTCCGGCGTTCCGGTCTTGGCGCGCTTTTCGGCCATAGAATTGAACTATGTTGAAAACCCTTCGTTTGAGGAAAAGGACATGTCCATGTGGCAAATCACGGACGTGAACAGAAACGCCAACGAACTTTTAGTGGCGGAAAAAGCCGACGACGCCAAAAGCGGAACCAAGGCCATGCACTGGTGGTCTGAAAAAGAAGTCCATTTCATTGTCCAGCAAACGGTGTCCGGCCTCAAGCCCGGCCTATACAAGGCTTCCATGCAGATTCACGGCGGCGACAACGGCCCTCGGGAATCCCAGGAAATATTCCTTTTTGCGGCCAGCGGCGGAAAAACCTGGAAGACATACACCTTTACCGACGGCTGGAGAAACTTCTTCAATCCGGCCATTCAAGGAATTGAGGTGGGAAACGACGGCGAATGCGTCATAGGCGCCGACGTTTCCGGCTTGCCCGGCTCTTGGGGAAGCCTGGACGACTTTGTTCTGACCCCCGAAAAGTAACGCTGGCTCAATACATTTGTAAAGGGTAAAAAAGCCCTCAACTTGTCGCCAAAATACGCGGCAACCGCTTGCCAAACGCTCAAAATCGCCAAAAAAGGCGAATTTGAGCGTTTTTTTTAAAAATTTTTACGAATTTTGTTGACAAAGTTAAAAAACAGAGTGATAATAGCAATAAGAAAAAGGGAAACCGATTGCCTTGACAGTCGCTCCCAGTTATTTTATTAAATCATATATCCTGGAGGAAATATGAAGAAAAGTCACGTTATTCTTGCATCTGTAGCTGCCGCTGCGATGCTCGTTTCTGTCACAAGCTGCGGCGGAAAGAAAGCCAGCAAAGAAGAAGCTAAGAAGTTGGTTGTTTGGTCGTTCACAGACGAATTGCAGACAATGATTGACAAGTACTACAAGGTTGACCGCCCCGATGTTGAAGTTGAATACTCTTTGACACCGACAGACCAGTTCCCCAACAAATTGGATCCAGTTTTGGCCTCTGGCAACGGCGCTCCTGACGTTTTCGCCTTGGAAGACGCTTTCGTACGCAAGTACATCGAACAGGGCGACAAGCTCTTGCTCGACCTCACAGACGTTTACAACGAAATCAAGTCTAAGATGATTCCGTATCCTGCCGAAGTTGGAACATACAATGGCAAAGTTTACGGTCTTTCTTGGCAGGCTTGCCCGGGCGCCTTCTTCTATCGCCGCTCATTGGCCAAGAAGTACCTCGGAACAGACGATCCCGCCACAGTGCAGAAGTCATTCTCCAACTGGAACACATTCCTCAACACAGCCCGCGACCTCAGAAAGGCCTCTGGCGGAAAGTGCGTTGTAATCTCTACAACAGGCGACTTGTTCAAGCCTTTCCAGGGCGCCCGCAAAGGCCCGTGGATTCAGGGCGGAAAATTGGTTGTCGACCCCGCTATGGAAGCCTACATGGACATGGCCAAGACTCTCAAGGACGAAGGACTTGAAGGACGCCAGGGACAGTGGTCAGAAGGCTGGTTCGCCGGATTCAAGGGCGAGCTCAAAGACGAGTCTGGAAAAGAAGTTGAAGTATTCGGAACATTCTTGCCCACATGGGGACTCCACTACGTTCTTAAGCCCAACGCCGGAAGCACAGCCGGAGACTGGGCTATGATCGCCGGACCCGCTCCCTACCGCTGGGGCGGCACTTGGGTAGCCGCTTACAAGAACACAAAGGTTCCCAACTTGGCCAAAGACTTCATCAAGTATGTTGCCACAGACGACGGCTTCTTGACAAAGTGGGCCAAAGACACTGGAGACTTGGTTTCTAACAACAACGTTATCAACGCCATCAAAGACACATACAACGAGCCCTTCCTTAACGGACAGAACCACTACGCCGAGTTCGCCTCTATGGCCAACGACGTAGACGGAAAGCTCAATCAGGGAACTGACCAGGCTATCGAAGGATTCTGGGGCGAAGCTGTTGGCTCATTCGTAAACGGCGAGAAGTCAAAGGCTGACGCCTTGGCTGACTTCAAGAAGCACGTTGCTGACGAGCTTGGATTCTAATCCAGTCTAACCTTAGATTGCAGACCGTCTTTTGACGGTTTGCGTTCGAAATGGGCGCGGCAAGATTAATCTGCGAGATTTGTCGGGCTGCGCCCTTTTTTTCGCTTGAATTTTTTCAAACAAAAAAAAGCGTTTGTCACTATTTGTGTTTTATCTGTGATTCCCCTCATGCGACGGATTCACAAGACGGGTTTTTATAGGAGAAAAAAAACATGCCTATGTTAAAAACTAAAAAAGCAAAAGGATCCGAAGCAAGGCTCGCAAAATATGGCGTGTTCTTTGTTTTGCCCTTCCTCTTGGTATATCTACTTTTCAATTTTTGGCCAACTCTTTACACAATCTTGCTTTCATTTACAGATTTGCAAGGTTTTGAAACAAAGATGCACTTTGTCGGCGGCGTGAACTTTGCCAACTTGGTAAAGGACGGAAACTTCTGGGGCGCCGTAATAAATACATTCATTATGTGGGGCTTCAACTTCGCTCCGCAGTTGGGAATAGCGCTTATTTTCGCGGTTATTTTTACAGACCCTGGCATGAACGGCCTAAAGGGAAAGAACGCCTTCCGCGCTATTTTCTACCTTCCAAACTTGCTTACAGCGGCTTCGGTAGCCATTTTGTTCCGAAGCCTTTTTGCCTATCCCATTGGACCTGTAAACCAGTTCTTCACAAAAATCGGAATTCAGGCCACTGTAATGCGCGGCGACGAAATGGTTAAGGAAGGCCTTAACTTCTTCCGCAGCCCCGCTTGGTCTCGCGGCATCGTTTCCTTCATCCAGTGGTGGATGTGGTGCGGCCAGACATTGATTATGTTGATGGCTGGAATCACTTCGATTTCTCCTTCATTGTATGAGTCCGCCGTTGTTGACGGAGCCACGCAAAACCAGCAGACATGGTATATCACATTGCCGCTTTTGCGCCCAATGATGGTTTACTTGTTGGTTACTTCAATCATCGGCGGAATGCAGCTCTTTGAAATCCCCTTCTTGCTGACGGACATGCGCGGAGGACCTGACTACAAGATTAGAACCATGGTTCTCTATATGTATAACACCGCCTTCCAAGGAAAGAACAGGTATGGATACGCTTCGGCGATTGCCATGGGCGTATTCATAATCACAATGTTCTTCTCGCTCTTGGTATTCTTCTTTATGCAAGACCGAAGCGAGCCAAAGGGCAAAAAGTAGGAGGAAAGAAATGGATTATAAAGCTGCTAAAACTGCCAAACAGAGCGTAGTCTACTTTTTCATGGTTCTGTTTATTTTGATAGCGGTAATTCCTGTTTGGTTGATGCTTGTCAACGCCACCCGCACAACCGAGCAAATTAACGCCGGCGTCACGTTGCTCCCCGGCAAAAGCCTTGTGAACAACTGGAACATTTTGATTACCACCGGCTCAGGCCTTAAGGTTGCCGCCGGCGGACGCTTGATTGACGAGCTTACAAAGCGCGCCGCCGAATACGCTGGAAAATACGCCAAAATTGGAGACTGGATTGTCTTCTTCAAGGCCGGTAAATTCCAGATTTGGCAGGGCTTCCTCAACTCGGCCATCATCGCCATTTGCGCCACAGCCTTGAACGTATACTTCTCTTCATTGACAGCCTATGCCTTGCATGTATACCGCTTTAAGGGAAGAGCTTTCATCTGGGCCTTCATCATGTTCGTAATGATGATTCCGGCTTCGATTTCTTTTGTAGGTTTCTACCAGTTTATGGCTAGAATTCACTTGGTTGACAGTTTCATTCCGTTGATTATTCCGGCAATCGCCAGTTCCGCCACAGTTCTGTTCATGCGACAGTATATGGCTTCGGTTCTTTCCTTGGAATTGGTTGACGCGGGACGCATTGACGGAGCGGGAGAGTTCAAGATTTTCAACCAAATCGTTCTTCCGATTTTGTCGCCGGCCTTGGCCACCCAAGCGATTTTCTGCTTCGTTGGCTCATGGAACAACTTTGTCACTCCTATGATTTTGCTCCAGACCGACAGCAAGAAGACTTTGCCGATTTTCGTTCAGTTGCTTCGCGGCGACATTTACCGAACGGAGTTTGGCGCCATCTACATGGGCATCGCAGTTTCATTGATTCCGATTATCATCTTCTACTGCTTCATGTCTCGCTACATCATCAGCGGCGTTTCAATGGGCGGCGTAAAAGAATAATGCCGTTGCAAAACCGCGTTGGCGGTTTTGCCGGCCGGGAGTTTTCTTTTGGCGAAAACTTCCGGCTCTTGATTGAAAATTTTCTTTATAGGTTATAAAAATGTCTAAGGTATTCAATCCCATTTTGACCGGCTTTCACGCGGATCCTTCGATTTGCGTTGTGAACGGCGAATATTTTATTGCAAATTCGACTTTTGAATGGTATCCTGGCGTTGAGTTGCACCGGTCTAAAGATTTGGTACACTGGACAAGCGTTCCGTCGCCTTTGAGCGAAGAGCGCCTTTTGAATATGGCCGGCAACGTGGAGTCCTGCGGAATTTGGGCGCCCTGCTTGTCTTATTCAGAAGGAAAATTTTGGCTTATCTACACAAACGTCCGCGACTGGAACATGGGCCCCTGGAAGGACACGCCCAACTTTTTGACAACAGCGGAAAACATCGAAGGCCCTTGGTCGGATCCAGTTTTCTTGAACGCTTCCGGCTTTGACCCCTCTATGTTCCACGACGACGACGGCCGCCATTGGTATTTGAATATGGAATGGGATTACCGCAAGGCTTACGCCAACCATATTTCCGGCGCGCCCCAGTTTAGCGGAATCCTCTTGCAAGAATACAGCGCCACAAAAAAGCGCCTTATCGGAAAGCCCAAAAAGATTTTCTTGGGCAGCGACATTGGCAGCGTTGAGGGCACCCACTTGTATAAAAGAAACGGCTGGTATTACATAATGTCGGCCGAAGGCGGAACCAGTTACGAACACGCCATCACTGTCGGCCGCTCAAGGAGCCTTTTTGGACCCTACGAGCTGCATCCGACAAATCCATTGATTTCGGCTTACGGCCACCCCGACTTGAGAATTCAAAAAGCCGGTCACGGCCAATGGTGCGAAACTCCCAATGGAAAATCTTATCTTGTTTACTTATGCGGCAGGCCATTGCCCGGCACGCCGAACTGTCCTCTTGGCCGCGAAACCTCCTTCGCCGAGCTAAAGTGGAAGGACGACTGGCCTTGGGTAATGCAGCCTGACGGTTCTTTGCAAAACACTCCGCCGGATTATGTGGAGGTTCCCGGAAAAGCCTCCCTTTTGCCCGGCGAAAAAGACCGGGAGCTTGTGGGCAAACGGGCCGACGAGTATTGCCGCGTCACAAAATACACGTTCAACGACTTGGACTTTTTGGCCGACTTTAAGACTTTGCGCTTTCCCATTATGGGAAAAAAGAACAAGCGCTTTAGCATTAACGCTCGCAAGGGATTTTTGCGAATTGTGGGCGGCCAGTCTCCAATTTCAACCTTTGAGCAGGGCATCCTTTGCCGCAGGCAGACGGACTTTGTTTTTGAGGCTGAGACAAAAGTTTACTTTGAGCCGAATTATTTCCAGCAGTTGGCCGGATTGACTTACCGCTACAGCGAGACGACGCAATACAATTTGTGCGTCACTTACGACGAGCAGTTGGGAAAGGTCATTCAATTCCAGTCGTTTATGTTGGGAGAATACAAGGAAGGGCAAAAGACGCCCCTTCCAAAGGACGCTCCTGTTTGGCTAAAAGTTTCGGCAAATTACCAGAGCGCCAATTTTTCTTATTCAACTGACGGAAAAAATTGGCATTTGATTAGGCCCGAACTTGACGTGAACAAGTTGACCGACGAATACGGCGGAATGGGCTTTACAGGCGCCTTTGTGGGAATGTTCTGCATTGACATGGCCGAATACTCCCACTACGCGGACTTTGAATACTTTACTTATAGTAAAGACAAATGACATTGTTAGTAAATGATTACCATATATGATTTGGCTAAACAGACTGGTTTTTCCGCTCCGACGATTTCCAAGGCCCTGAACGGCAACGGAAAGCTGAACGAGAAAACGCGCCAAACCATATTGGAGGCCGCCAAAAAAGCCGGATACACGGCCAACATGGCGGCCAAAGCCCTTTCCACAAAACATTCCCGCTTGATTGGCGTAATCCTTGAGGACGTAGCCATGAGGCGGGGTTTTGAGCATCCCCTTTTTGGCGGCTTGCTGAACAAATTCCGCAACGAGATAGAGCTTGCGGGCTACGACCTTTTGTTCCTTTCAAAAAATTTCAACAGCGGAATGTCCTACATTGACCATTGCCGCTATCGCGACGTTGAGGGCATTCTTATCGTAAACCCCATTGACGACGACGAGGAAATCAAAACCCTTGGCTCTTGCGGAATTCCCTGCGTCAGCACAAACGAATTTATTCCCGGCGTTTGCACGGTGGTGACCGACAATGAAAACGCGGGAAAAACCGCCGCGCAAGTTTTGTTCGAGGCCGGCCACACAAAAATAGGCTTTTTGGGCGCCCCCTTTAGGGAAAACTCTCCGGCGGCCATCGAGCGCTTTAAGGGCTTTAAGGAAGAATACGAATCTTACGGCATGGAATTTGACGAGCGCTTCATGGAAAACTGTTCCGCTTGGTGGGACCAGGCCGGCTACGAGGGAATGAAAAGGCTTTGGGAGCGCTGCCCCGACATGACGGCGGTTTTTATCGTTTGCGATTCCTTGGCCTTTGGCGCCATGAAATTCTTGCTTGAAATTGGAAAGTCCATTCCCGAAGACATAAGCGTAATAGGCTTTGACGACGACACAACGGTTTTAAAGGCCGCGCCCACCTTGTGCACCTTTAGGCAAGACCGGGACAAAATTGCCCAACTTGCCAGCGAAATGCTTTTGCAGGAAATTGCGGGCGTTCCAAGCCCTGAGGTTGTGCGGGTTCCGGCCCAATACATAAGCCGCTCCAGCGTCCGCCGCTTTGGAAGGATTCAAGAGGCGGCCTACGGCATTTGACAGGAGCCGTCCTTTACCTTACCTCTATTTGGCTAAAAATCTTTGGCTCTTCTCCAAAAAGTGTGGGTAGAGCCTAAAATCATATTACGCCATGACA
>CALDIB010000076.1 GCA_937902125.1 uncultured Treponema sp. | reverse complement strand
CTCCCAATCCCCAATCCCCAATCCCCAATCCCCACTCCCCACTTTCTTAGTTTTAATAATAAAAACATAAAGAGCAGATATTTTTATAATAATATAAAATATATTAAAAATATTTGAATGAATAAAAATGAATACAGGTGTTACAAAATCTGATTTTATTTATTTTCAAAATGAAATATTAAAAGACCTGAAGAATTTAGAATTAGTATTTAATGAAAAAACTGAAGAAATGATGAAGACTATAAATATAAATAAGACTAATGCTGATTCTAATTTTGAAACTTTTTCTCAAACACTCAAAGAATTATCAGAAAAAGTTGGGTTTTCTGAAGAAAACTCAAAATTCGGAGAAAAGATAAATACAATTCAGAAAAAATTAGAAGATCTTTCAATAAATAGCAGAGTAAAAATAAATAGTATAGAAAGAGAAATAAATAATATGGCAATCAAATATGACAAGATATTTATAAATAATTTAGTAGTGCCAGGTTTAATAGGAAATTCCTGCCCTTTTTTAACACTTGCAAATTTTATAGAAAATGCGAATAAAAAAATAAATGAATTAATAATAGATAAAAAGAAACAAGGAATGGACTTAAAAACTTATAAAGATAAACTTGAAAATTTAATTGGGGTTTTTAATAATAGAGTTAATAATAGTGAAGAGAAATTCAAAGAATATTGTAATATATGCTTTAATAATTACGATAAAAATAGTAATGATAGATTCAATGCCCTTGAAGATAAAATAGGCTCACTCAGAATGGAAAATGTTAAATATTCATCTGAATTAATAGAACGCTCAAATGAATTAAAAATGGATTGGGATAAAGTTATGAATATAAAAAAAGAAGTAGATGATAAATTAAATTCAGAGCTGGCAAAATATTCAAAATATAATAATGATTTAATAAAAATATTTGAAAACCAAAAATCAGAATTTAATTTAATCAAAAAACGTTTTACAGAATTAAGTGAATTTATAAAAGACGTTCGTTTTAGAAACAATATAAATTTAATGAATAAGAATAATAACAATGATAATTATAATAATGCAAATAGTCCTCCATTAAGCCCTTTTAAGAAAAAGGTGAAATTCACACAAATGTCAAAGAGGATAAATTTTAAATTAAAACAAACGTTAGATGATGATTTATTTAAAAGTAATAAAGAATTAAATAAATACACAGATATTCAAGACAAAAAAAATAATAGTCTAATTCGTTCTCCATCAAAAACTGAATATCATTTCAGTGATAAAGAAAGTATTTTAAGTGACTTGAATACAGTAGAAGAAAAAGAAATAATTACATTGGAGAAATTAGATACTGAAAATGAAAAAGAAAATGAAAAAGAAAAAGAAGAATTAAATAATAAAGAATATATAGTTAATAAACCATTAGAAGTAGAAAAAGTTGGCAGTACTTTAAAAAATTATTTTAATTCTAATAAGGGGTATAAAGGTAGTATATCACCAAATAAAAATAATAAAAACAGCCGGAATCAAGTTGATAATTTAGAAAATAAAAATAAGAAAAATAATTCGGTTATTAATAAAGAAAACGAAAATGAATTTTCAGGTGAGGAAGAAAAAATAAAATCAATCATAAATAAAAAAATAGAAATAAAAAGTGCAAAAATACATAAAAAAGAAAACACAAAAACTCAGCCAGAAATAGAAGAGCGAAAAAATAATAATAATAAAATAATTCCAAAATTAAATCAATCAACAAAAGAAAAAAAATCAGTTAAAAATAAATTTAATAAAAGCATAAAAATACCCGAAATAAAAAAAAGCAAAAAAGAAAGATATAAATTAAATTCATTTATAAACAGCCCAAAATTGAAAATAAATTTAATAGAAACAACACCAAATAATAATAATAATTTATTATCTATCAAAAATAAAAACGAAAACAATAAAATTTTTAAAACGGTGACTAAAAATAATTCTCCCATTAAAATAGACACTCTTAATTCAGATAAATCAGACTTTTCTAATAATTATAAACAACAAAAAGAAAATAAAGAAAATTTAATTACTCAAAATAAATTTTCTTTTATAACTAATCCAAATGTAAAAGAAACCTCAAAAAATAATAATATAAATACACCACCGAGTAATAATAATTTAAATTATAATATAAATACCAATGAAGAAAATACAAATTTGGATTTTAGTATATTAAATAAAAAAATAATCAAAACAAATAGTAGATTAACGGAATTATATATGAATTCAGAAATTAAAATGAATAAAATATATCAATATGTCAAAAAAGTTTTTGACCACTTTAGTGGTATTTTTTACTTTAAAGAAATATATAATCAAAAATTCAGCTTTGATTTTACACCAAATAATTTAATAGCAAAAACTGATTTTACTTCGACTTTGCCAGTACAAAGAGAAAATAAAAATAAAATTTTTTTAAAAAAATTTGGGGCTTGGGCCTTGTAACTTTGTCTTTGGACTGGTGTTTCTACTATATAAACTATAAGCAAGGACATAAAAATGAAAAAAGCGATTTTTTGCGCGGCAATGTTGGCGGTCGTTGTTTCCGGACTTTGGGCAAAAAAAACACCGGATCTTTACGACGAAAAGAAGATGCATCCAACGGACAGGAGCGGCCTGGAAAAATTTTTGGGCACAAACCGATACGATGTTTTTGACGAAGCGGTCATGTATATAACTCCAGTTTTTGGAAAGACAAAGGCAAAACGCGGCAATTTTATTTACAGGCGGGGAACAGATGTCGCCGGCTTTAGAATTTACTACGACACAACAGCCTACACAGTTGAGATGGCTCAAGAGCCAAGGAAGATTTGTTGCGACGCAATCGACAAATATATGGAAGACTTTGCGGAAAAGCGTCTTGACAAATCAGCCAAAAAAGAAAAGACAAGAAAAATATACGGCTCCGCCCCCGGATATCAGGAATACGGCGTTGCCATGAACATGATGAACTACCGCGCCAAACCCAAATTTAATTTTGGTTACGCCTTTGTAAACGGAAACCCTTACTTTGTCATTCATGTTGACAAAGCTAAAAATCTAGCCCTTGAAGGCAAATCCACTGACCTTCCCAATTTGGAGTCAATCGCCCAAAACTATTATTTTACCCGGGCGCAGGCTCAGAAACTCAAAGAATTTATTTCCGAAGAAAATATTGGCGGCTATCATGCGGAAGAAGAGGCCAAGCTTGAAAAAATGAAGGCTGACGCTGAGGCTGACGTATATGTTGAATCGGATTCCGAAGAAGACTACACCGAGCGGGATGACTACACCGAAATAAAGACCAAAGAAAAAAAGAACGCAAAAAACAAAGAGGAGCAAAATCCTGAAAACGCCGAAGACGCTTATTAAAACGTTAAATAAAATAACGGAAAACACTCTTTGCTATTGACATAAAGCCTTTTAAATTATAGAGTTAAGTTTCTAGGAATTATAGGAGGTTCCAAATGAAAAAATTATTCACTGTTTTTGCTGCAGCCGCCGTTTTGGCCGCCGGACTTTACGCCCAGGATGTTACAAACGCCATGGACACAATCAACACAGCCGGAAACGCCATTGGCGAAGCGACAGGCGCTTCTGAGTCTCTTCAGGGCGTTTGGTTTGACAAAAAGTATAATTGCAATTGGCAGTTCCAGGTAAACACAGGAAGCGAAGCTTTCTGCGTTCTTAAGGACGCAGACACAAACGCTGTGATTTACACATTCACACGCTCAAATGTAAAGAACTTCAGGGGCGAAATGCAGTCCAACCAGTTTGTTCTTTCTTGGGAATCAGAAGCCAAGAACCGCGTTTACAAGTTTGCCAAGGATTTTTCTGGAAGCAAGGACTTGAAGTTGGACATTTACCACAATGTATATCAAGAGCGCCACAACGCCACAATCACATACGTTAGCGCCGACGCTCGCGTTGACTAATTCTTGCAATTAAAGGACATTCAATGTCCAAAAGGGCCGCCGCATGGCGGCTTTTTTTCTGCCCTAAACTTGGAGGCGCCAAAGAAATGGCTTTTTTATTTTCAAAAAAAAATCTTGTTCTTTGCTTTTTCTTTGTCGCCTTTGCGTCTCAAAATCTTTTGGCGCAGGATTTTGTCCGCCTTACAGCGGGAGGAAAAAACAGGCAGGCCCAAACAATCAAAAAAAACATCGAAGAGCCGGCAAGCGCCTTGGTTGGCTTGGAATTATACGCCAACAATTTGTGGCGCGACGTATTCTTTTATCAGCAGGAGCTTGAAAGCGTAAAAGAGGCCGCCCAAAAATATTTGGACGATTTTGAGGGCAGAAAACTGCGAAAAAACAACAAGTCTTCGCTAAAAAAATACGGCGCGATAAAAGTCCGCCTTGAGTGGTCAAGCGATAAAAACTCTTTGGACAGGTTTAGCATTGAGGAGGCCAAGCTTGGATATTATTTTTACAACGGAGCGCCGTATTTTTCAATTTTCCTTCCTTCCGCCAAAAATCAAAATTCCGAACAAAAATCCCCCGCGCTTCAAACCGCCAACGAACTTTTGCTTTTGTTCACAAAAAGCCAAATTTTGGATTTAATTTCAAAGCTTGAAAAATAACCTTCGCTCCAGGAGAAGCGGCGGCCGGACATGGCGGCCCAAGCCCCAAGTTTTTTTAAAAAAATTTTAAAAACACCTAAAAAAATCGCAAAAAAATCCCATCTTATATGCGGAGCGAAAAGGAAAGCGTCCGCTTGCCCGACGCTCCGCGCCACGGCGAAAGTGGCAGGCGCCGCCTCTTGATTCTTGTCATCGGGAGGTCTGTTCGGCATGAGCAAGTATGAACTGGCGATGTTAATCGTCGCCCTTTTGTCTTTGATTGTTGAAACAGCGGCTCTCTTCAACCAAAAGAAGAAGAAATAGCTAAAGGAAAAGCCTGCCCGTGTGTGTGTCTACCTCGGACAGGCTTTTTACAAAAGCAACAAGAGGCGGCCGCATCGCTGTGGCGCTCTCTTTTTAAAGACTAGCGCTGTTTTTTGTTTTTGTCAAGGAAAAAACGCGCATGCCATAAAAAAAACGCCGACTGCCATGCGGCAATTCGCGCGGCAAAAAAAAGAGCCCCGAACGAAATCCTGCGGACGGAGCTGCGGACGCAATAGCCTGAGCGCAAAAAAAGCCGCCCCTTTAAGGAGCGGCTTTAGGCTAACCTAAAACTAGATTAGAACCAGATTGAGGCGCGGATGGGCACGGCGAAGGCGAACTTGTCGGCTTCTGTGGCCTGAACAACCTTGAGGTCGCCCTTTGTGGCCTTGTCGCCCAATCCAACGATTCCCTGGAAGCCAAGTCCGAGGCTGGCGTTGGATCCAACGGCTCCGTTCAAGCCAACCAAGAATGACAATGTGGGGTCGGCGTCGTTGTTGGGAAGCAACATGCGGACGTCGGCAACAACTCCAAGAACGTCGTTAATGGCGTAGTCGCCGCCAACTCCGAACTGGAACACGGGGTCGTCGGCCACGTCTGAGTGGTACTTGAGCATGGCGAAGCTGGCTGAAAGCTTGAAGGCCTCCGTGATTCCGTAAGAAGCGCCCAAGGCAAGCTTGATCTGCTCCTGGCTTCCGGCGTCGGCCACGAACCAATCTTTGTCGGCGATTGTGAAGGCGCCTCCGATTGTAACGAAGAGCTTGTCAACGGCTGTG
>CALDIB010000075.1 GCA_937902125.1 uncultured Treponema sp. | reverse complement strand
ACCACATAGTCGCCCTTCTTGACTCCGATTTCTGACATTCCGGTATAAGCGTAAATCAAGCCGGTTTTTGACTGGACAAAAACTACTTCGCCAAAACCTCGGTAGGAGCCGCAATACATCACGGTTCCAGCCATAATGTTCATAATCTTTTCTTTTTTTGCCGCGCTTAATTGAACGCCGGAAACCTTTCCGTTCACATAAGTAATTCTGGGATTCTTTACTGGCCAAACAAGGCCCGAAGAACTTTTTGCGGCGCTATATTTTCTTGGATCGGCTTCCTTTAAGTCAAGGGAAGAAGTTTGACCCGCTCTGGCCAAGGACGGAACCTTAAGTTTTTGTCCGGCCTTAAGCGAAGAGTCGCTTCCCAAATTGTTAAGCGCGAAAAGTTCGGCGACTTTGATTCCCCTCTCGCGGGCGATTCCGTAATAAGTGTCGCCTTTTTGCGCGACGTAAGTTTCAAGGTTTTCGATTGAGTATGAAGAGCCGGAAGGAACAGACGCGGAATTTAAGGCCGCCGCGTTTTCAATGTCCGGCGTGGGAACGTTCAATTTTTGGCCAAACTTTAAAATGTCGTTTTCGGTCAAACCGTTGGCGGCTCTCAACTCGCCAACAGTAATTTGATACTTGCGGCTGATTGAATAAAGGGTTTCTCCTTTTTCAACCAAGTGAACGGTGTCGGCAAAAAGAGCCGTTCCCGCAAAAAAGAAAATTGAGCCGAGAATCTTTATTAAAAAACTTTTGCTGACTTTCATACTCTTTTATTATCGGCAAAAAGCCGGCAAAAGTTGAATCAAAAATCATTCGGCTTTTTTTTCTGTTTTTTTTGCGGAAGTTTTTTTCACCGCGCTTTTGGCCGGAGCCTTGCCGTCTTTTTCTGCGGACTTCAAGATTTTTTCCCGCTTTGAAATTTCCTTGTTGAACAAAGAGATTTGTTTAAGGGCCTCAGAAATTTCTTGGTCGTCGGCGGTCAATGGCTGGGCGTTTTTTCCGCCCAATTTTTGAGCCGTAAGAAGGCCTAGGGCTGTGTAAGCCTTTTTTAATTTTGACTCAAACTGCTTTTTTTCGATTTGAACAACGCTCAAATCGCTGTAGTTTTGAATCGCTGTTCCAGCCTTTGACAGGCCCTTTTTTGTCGCGGCAAATCCAGTTTTAAGTCCGGACTTTATGTCGTCCCAAATCTTGGAAGCTTTGGCCTTTGTTTCGTCTTTCATATAAACTCCTTATAAAAAAAATTATAACTCACTTTGAAAAAAAAGCAAGAGAATTTGCGCTCAAAGCAAAGACGCCTTCTAGATAAGTTTCGCCGCAACCAAGGTCAAGTCGTCAAGCTGCTCGTCTTCCCGCAAATAATTGTATCGCAAGTAAACGCTGTCGGCCAGTTCCTCCGCCTTGCTTGAGCAATAATAATCATAGCGGTTGAAATGCTCTTTTAAGAAAGCGTCGATTCTTCGGTCAACGCGAACGGTGTCCTTGTCGTCAGCGTCTTGCGGCTTGTAAAAACGGAAAACCTTTTCGACGGAGCAAAGCGCCAGAATCACATCCTCCGTGGAGCCTTGGCAATTGGTAAAGTCAAATTCAAGAATCTCGTCAGGAATAGGGTTGTGGAATTTTTTAAGAACGTATTTTTGCTTGTTCAAAACCGCTTCGATTATTTCTTGAATGCGGTCGCTTTCCATTTGTTCGCTTTCGCTTCCAACCTTGTGGTTTGCGTGAATTCCTTCTTTGGCCTCCACCACTTCCTGGCACTTTGTGACGTTAAATTCGCTGTCGCGGAATTTTCTGGTGGATTCCTCAATGCCGTCAGTGTAAAGAAAAAGAACGTCGCCTTTTTTTAGCCGCGTTTTTTCTATTTTGAATCCGCCTTTCATTTGAACCATAAAGGTGGGAAGAGGACCGGCGGCGGGCGTTTCCTGCAAAGTCAAAGTCTTTTGCTTTTTAGCCGCGCTGTCGTAAATATGAACGATATTGTCACCCGCGTTGCAAAGGCTGACGTCTCCGCTTGAGGTGTCAACCAACGCCAAAATCAAGGTCGCGAATTTTCCTTTGATTCCAAGAGACTCAATAAAGTCGTTAATCTGCGTCACAAGTTCGTCCAAACCGCCGCCGGATTTTTTTGGCGACCAGTTTTCATAGTATTTGCGGAACAAAGTCGCGACAACGGTCATTATAAGCGCGGCTGGAACTCCGTGGCCGGAAGCGTCGCACTTTATGATGACATAATGGTTTTGGTCAAGCTTTTTGTAGTCAAAGTAGTCGCCGGAAACTTCGCTCGCGCCTTCGTAGTAGCCAAAGCACTGGAAGTTTTGGTCGTTCAAAATTGCCACGGTTTGCTTGCTGCCGGACTGGTCTGGAGTCAGCGGAAGGAACGCGCGTTGAACGACCTTTCCGTCCATGGCCAAATGCTCGTCTTGAGCGGCCTTGACCAAGTCTCTGGTCATTTCGTTCACGCTGTCCCCAAGCTGGCCTATTTCGTCGCGGCTTTTGATTGCGATTTCCTTGCCGGCAAGTTTTTCTTTGTTTACGGTGTTTCCTATCATAACAACGTGGCGGGCAAGGCGCTTGATTGGACTGACAATGACGCTGGCCAAAATCCAAGACGCGATTATTCCAATCAAAACCGCAAAAAGCGAGACTGCAAGCGCCGTGTAGACAATCGTTTTTCTAGCGCTGTCAATCGATTGAATCAAGCTTGCGGTGGAAACGGAAATAAAAACGATGGCGCGCGCGTAAACTTGGGAAGTTCCTTGTCTGTAAAGAACCGGTCTGTAAAAAAGATATTCTGTGTTTTCACGGTCAAGCAAGTCTGAATTGTATTCAGGAAAGCTTGAAGTCGCGCTTTCTGAAATTTCGTTTAAGGTTCTTGAAAGGCGGGTCGAAAGTTCGGTGGTAATTACAGAAATTTCCTCCCGACGGCGGGCGGAAAGAGAGTCGGATTTTAGCGCTATTGAGGCGCCCTCGGCGTTCAGGTTCGCGATGTTTTTTGCGATTTCGCCGGCGCTTTCAGCGGCCTCTTGGTTCAATTCTTGGCAAATTTCGGAGGCCGCCAGCATCGTTTGGTCAAGCATTTTTGAAACGCCAGGCGACAAAAGCTCCGTGTCAATCTTTTTTTGCAAGCCTGAATCGTTTGACGCCCAGATTCGATTCAATTCGCTTGAGCTTCCGTCGCTTGAAGAAAGGCCGGCGATGGTAACAAAATTAGCTTCGCTCATGGCCGAAGACTGCTCGGGCAAAGCGCTCAACTCCAAGACATTTTGGGTCGGCATGTAAGCGCGGGTTCCGCTGGCAAGGCTTGAAAGCAAAACGTTCACGCGCTCCTCCAAACCAGCGGAAAGGGTTTGTTCCTGCGCCCGAGTCATTACATACCCCAAAGGCAGAGAAACCAAAAGGCTTACCATCAAAACAATCATCGCGGTAAAAGACATAAGCTTTAGCCTCAAGCTTGCTCCACGCTTGTTCAATGCCTGAATTTTTTTCTTTTTTTCCAATGGCATAAGGTCTCCTGTCATAAGGGCGCTGACTTCTTTTTTGACAAGGAGCGCGTCTTTTGCTGAAAGAAGCAATCCCCTTGCCGCGAAAAGCAAAGCGCCTAGCGCGATTATAATGATTGCGGCAAAGAGAATGTCTCCTGTCCGCGCGTAAAATTTTCCGCCGTTGAAAGCGATTTTCCAAGATGGCTTGTAAATGTATTCCGCGGCGATTTTTACCGTTCCGTTTTCTTCTATTGCAAAAGCGCCGCCAACTTTGTATCGGCCTCTGTCGGAATGAAAAAGAGTTATTGAATATCGTCCTTGAGGAACGGCATTGTCAAGCTTGATTCCAGAAATTCTTTGGTCGCTTGCAAGCGTGTAGTCGCCGTCCGAAAGGTTCAAGTCAATGGAATAAGGCTCGCCCTCGCCTTCCCGGCTTATTTGAATTTTGTAAACGATTCCGTCATATCTAAAGCCCAAGCCCAAAAGTTCAAGGGAAGTCGCGCCAAAAACATCCGAAGACTTTTTGACGGATTGAACAAGAGTGAACGGCTCGTATTTGTTGGCGTAAATGACAATATAAGAGGGCTCGCTTGCGTTTCCCGCCTTGTCAAAGGAACGGACTGAAAAAACATAGACGCCGTTCTTTTGGTTTGAGTAGCGGGCGGAAGACGCTCTTGTTTGCATAGAATTGGCGGGAGGCCTTTTTTTCATTCCGCTTTCAGGATTTTTTTCCTTCCATTCCAAAAGCGCCAAGGCCAAGTCCTCTTGACTCATGCGCGAAGGATGCCGTCTTGAAACATAAAAAGTTCTGGGAAGGCTTCCTGCCGATTCCAGTCTATAGGAAAAGCCCGCGATTTCTTCGTCTTCGGATTCATCCCGCCAAGAAAGAGAAAAATTGTTGGTCAAAGCGAAGCCGGCCGCGTCAGTTTCAAAAGGCAAGAACACAGGGGGATTGGGAGGAGTCAAGTCGCGGTAGTAAGAAACGCTGGCGCTGTCGGACCAGTTTCCAGCGTAGTCAACGGCGCGAACTTTTAAGAACCAAGTTTTTTCGGACGAGGCCTTTACGGAAATCAAATTTTCCTTTGGCAAATTCATCAATACGGCCGGAGCCTCATCGTCAGGATTTTGCGTCCAAATCCAAGAAAAGCCTCGTATTCCCGAAGAATCGTTTGGCATGGTCACTCTAAAACGGACGTTTTCCTCGCGGCTTCTCTGTCCAATCGAATAAGAAAGAGGCGCGATTGCAGGCGGCAAAACGGTATGGTCGCTTTCAAGCCTGTAAATGCGTGACGAGCCTTGACCGCCGCCCTGCCAAACAAAGGACAGCCTTTTTCCGCCGTCAGTAATCATTGGATAAACAAAAGTCGCGGCGCTTCTTTGAGGCGAAAGAGCCTGTTGCTCTCCCCACAAGCTTCCGTTTCTTTGGGCAAAGTAAACTCTTTCCAATCCGCTTCTGGTGTCAAACCATACAAGGCTTATCCGTCCGTCATGTGAAAACAAAATCGGGCGGCTGGCGTTTCCCGAATTTGAAATGCGTTCGTAACGGCCAAGAATATTTCCGCTTGAGTCAAGTTGGCCAAAGCAAACGTTTGAATTTTCGGAATTGTAAGGAGTCCTCTCCCAGGCTATAAAAGAATCCTTTCCGTCATTTAGGAGCGTTGGCCTTTGGTCGTTGGACAAGTCGCCGTCGCCGCCAGTTGAAAGCATGGTCGGGTTGGACCAAGAGGAGCCTCCGTTTGACGAAAGCGTTGAAAAAAGCCTGTAAACTATTCTTGACTGCGTTCTGTATTGGGCTTGAAAAACCACCAACTCGCCTTGCGAACTTGAAAGCAGCACTGGCAAAAAAGGATTCAGCGTTTTTTGCGCCGGAGAAAATTCGCTAAAGTCGCTCCAAGAAATTCCGTCTCGGCTCCTTGAGCAAAGCATTGCAAAGCTTTCGTCGCGGCCAAGAGACGTGAAGGCTATAAAAGCGCCGCTGCTCAAACTGTAAACGCGGGGCGCGACAAGGGGAAGGTTTTGCTTGGAAAATTTCTTTTCCGAAAAGGTCGCGCCAAAATCAGAACTGGCGTAAATCGAAATCGCGTTCGCGTCAGAAAGGACTCCCACAACCAAAACGCCCGCGGAATTCATCGCCGCGCTAAAAAGGTCAGGAACTTCTCCAGAATACGGAAAAGGTCCTGCGAATCGGCGCGCGCCGTTCCAATCTCCGTTTTTGCAAAACTGAATGGACAAGTATATCGATGAATTTTTTTGGTCAACTTCCTGCCAAATCACAGCGGCGCAATCCCCGTTTGAAACCCCGCGGGGAAAGCGCGCGCCTGCTGAAGAAACGCTTTCTGGATTTTCCCAAAAATAATTTTGCGCGACGGCCTCCAGCGGCAGTAAAAAACATAACGAGAAAATCAAAATGGCTAAAAGGCGCGTCCTACGCATATTCTTATTATACCAATATTTTAAGCCAAGCGCAATTTACATTCTGGCTTGAACTTGTTTTTGCAAATCCAAAATCTTTGACGACCTGCGGTTGGCGGGAGTTTGCAAAAGCCGCTCCACAATCGTATAGGCGCCAACAACATTGTTGTTCCTCAACTCTTGAATGGCCTGGTTGTAGCTTGCCTCGTCGGCGCTGGAAAGAACAACGGCCGCCTTGCCTCCAATCGCGATTTGAATTCTGTCCTTAAGCGTTATGGCCGCGTCATTGTTTGGGTTCAAGGCAATGGCTTGGTCAAGGCGGCTCAAGGCCTGGCGCAAGATTTCCTCGTTTCCGCGGGCGGAAGAGAAAAGTTTTTGAGCGTCTTGCGTCAAACTGTTGGAGCGGCGCAACGCGCTTTGATCAACCGGCTTTTGCCTAATGCCAAGGTCAATCTCGACATCATAAATCAACTTGGACAAGCCAGGATAATTAGGCCTGATTTCGGCCAAATCAAGCAAGTCGCTGTATCCCTGCTGTTGCGTCGCCGGCACTTTGACATTTTGTCTGGCGTTTTGAACGCGGCGCGCGAAGTTTTCGTTAAACTGAGCCGGATCTATCAACTCGTCAATGCGCAGTGTCAAAAGGGCGGCCTCTTGGTTAAGAGGATAGACCAATTGCAATTCCTGAAGTTTTTTCTTAGCCTCCGCCAAAATCGCAAGCGCCTCTTCCCTTTTTCCGCTTTTTATCAAGGCAGCGCCTTGGTCAAAATATTGGTGGGCGTTGCTAAGGATTTGCGACATTTCAGGATAAAGAGGAGCTGTCGGCTTTATTTCGCGGCCTGTTTTCATGCTGAGCGCGTTTTGGACCAAAAGTTTTAGGTTCTTTATTTCCTCGTCTTCCTCAACGTTAGTCACAGCCCAACGGCTTTCCGCGCGGTTCAAAAGGTTTTCAGCGCTTTCAAAATTGCCGGCGTAGTATTCATTTTTGGCCCTGGTCTTTAAGTTTCTCACTTCGCTTACAATAATTCTGTTTTCAGAATCGTTGATTCTTTGTCCCAGGTCAGCCAAGTTTTTGTCGGACTGCAAGCGCAGGCTTTCTGACTCCTGCCTTGCCAGCGACTCGTTGTACAGTTCCCGAGCGCGCTGCAAATCGCTTCTTGCCCTTGAAAAATTTTCAGATCTAAAATTCGTTTCAGCCTGCCGATAAATTTCATCGGCCCGCTCCCGCGCGCTTCGAGCCAATAAAATTTCCTGCCTTGCCTTGGCGTTGATTGAATTTCCAGCCGCCGTCCACTGGTCAAAAAGCGCTAGCGCCTCGTCCATTTTTTGAACGGAGGTTGAGCCCTTATCAGAGCCGGAAGCTTCTTGAACGCGCTTTTTCATCAAAGACAAAAGTTTTTTGTCCGAATCAATTCTTTCCTGAACTCCCAAAACTTTTTCGGCGGCTTCGGAAGGATAATGCCTTTGCAAAAGGCTTTCAGCCTCGGCGTAAAGGTTTTGGTAGTTTCCCGAAATTGAATCAACCGCGCTTTGACAATGCGCGTTCAACTTTTGCCAAGCGCTGTCGCTTGCGGCGATTGATGAATTTTCGGCGAGCGCGTTCAAGTCTTGGTAATACCCCATAACGCTTTTTAAGTCAAAAACTCCGTCGCCGGAATTTTCTTGCGCCGGATTTTTTTTGTCAACCTTAGCCAATCGCTCTTCGTAAGCGGTCTTGTAATCCACAAACCAAGGCGCGTTTAGATTCGTCCTCGCCTCGCCGCGAGCCTTTTCAAGGCTTTGAACAATGTCAAGCAATTCAATCGCGTAAGCGTCGCCGCCGCGAGCGCTTTCAAGGGAATCCTTGGGAGCTTCAGCGGACTCAAGCCGCCGCGACGCATTTTTAAAGGCTATTAAATTTTGGGCGGAGGCTCTTGTTCCAGCCACAAAGTTTTTCGCGCTTGAAATTGAAAAAGCGTAAAGGGGCGACGATTCCAAAACCGACGAGCCGTCCTTGTTCTTTCTCAATTGATTTAAAGCCAAAAGATTTTGCGCCAAATTTGAAAAATTGTCCGCGTCGGACAAATTTCCGCCGTCAAGAGAAAACGAAGGCTCCAAGGCCTTTTGAATCGGAGAGGCTTTCACGCATTCGTCAAATTTTTGAACGATTGTTTTTTGAAGCGCGGACTTGGAATTTTCAATCATAAAATTCCACTCAAAATCCATCGCGCCTAAAATTCCCGAGTCGCTGACGCTCGATATTCCCAGCGCGAATCTGCTCATAAAAGGCAAGTAAGAGGCCTCTGTCAAATCCGGCTTTTGATTTTTCAAGCCGTTATAAGCTTCCTCAAAACGGACGCCCGCCAAAAGGATTTGATTTCTGACTTGCGAAAAATTTTCCATCTGCGCGGAAAAAGATTGCCAAGCGCGCATTGAGTTTTGCCAGTTGCCGGAATCAACGGCTTGGATGAAATTTCTGTAAGCGTCGTTCCAATTGCCCCGCGCCAAAAGATAATTTTGGGCGGCCGCGTTCAATTGGCTTGCGACTTGAGTCACAGAATTTGTCAAAGCCTCAGGGTTCTCGTCGTAAAACTCGTCGCGATACATGTAAAAACCGCTTTGAATCAAGGCTATCGCGTCGCCGTATTTTTGAGACCGCGCGTTTTTGGCTCCGTCCTCCATAATGCGGCGGAATTGGGCGCGATAGTAGGTGAACTCGGCGGCGGCCTTGGCTTGCTTTATAAAGGCCAAGTGCTCTTTTGTGGGACGCTTTTCCAAAGACTCCAGCTCTTTTATAATCGCAAGCTTTTTTTCGGCGTTTTCCGGCTCTTTTTCCATTACGTCAAGCAAGTCGTTGGCAAGGCGCGTGTAGTAGGAGCGCGCTTTCATAATCGAATCAACCCGCCTTTGCGCCGCGTCCAAATTTTGAGGATTTTTTTTCATGTAAGACGAAAGGGCGTTGAGCGCCGCGTCATAGTCGGTTTGCTTTATGAGCGCGTCGATTTCCCGCAAAGACAAATCCTCCGCCTGCGAAAAAAGCGGCAGAGAAAAAAGCGAGAAAATGACAATAAGCCAAACGACCAATCTTTTAATATTCAACACCCAAAAGCAAGGCAAAAAAAATACCGCCTCGCTCCCTTTTCTTCTTATTATATTTTCGGAAAATAAGAATTAACTATTAAGCGAAAAAGGCCGAATAATAAGAAGGCTTTTTTATCGAATTTTTCGCGGAAAAATATATCCAAAATCTCCAATTCGCGCTATAATAGCGCATACAAGGATTGATGGCAAGCAAAAAAACGCTTTTGACATTTCTAGCCTTCTCTTTTGTTTTCCAAGCATTCGCCTTGGACATGACCGACGTTTTTCACTCCCTTTCAAATCCCTTTTACAATTTGGTCGATTCCAACGAAGGCCTCACCTCGTTCCCCTCCCTCAACATAAGCGGCGGCGGACGGGAAGAAAGTCTTGGAGGCGCCTTTACCGGCCTTTCGGACGACATAAGTTTTTTTGACTACAATCCGGCGGGCTCCTGCCTTTTAAAAAAAGGAGAATTCGCCCTCTTCCACAATTCTTGGATTGCGGACTCCAACATGGAAACAATTGCCTGGGCGGACCGTTTTGGCGACTTGGGCATGGGGGCAAAAGTAAAGTGCTTTTACGTTCCTTTTACGGAATACAATTATTTTGGAGAGCGCGTCGCCGCAAACTATTACAGCGAAACCACAGCTTGCATAAACGCCAGCTATAATTTTTTTCACGGATACTATTTTAAGGGCTTGGCGGTTGGAGGAAACGCCAAAGTAGCCTGGAGATCCGTTCCCGACTATACAAACAATGAAACAAATTCAATAATCAAAGGCTCAGGCTTGGCGCAAAGCTCCCTTGGACTTATGGCCGACATTGGCGTCATGCTTTCATTCGACGCGCTCAAAAATTTCGCCTCCCGCGACGCGAACCTTAGAATCGGAGCCAGCGTTCAAAATCTTGGAGCGGCGATGACCGGCTTTGGCTCCCAAGGTTCTTTTGCCATTGACGATCCCCTTCCCACAAGCGCGGCCATAGGCTTGTCATACCGGCCCTTTAAAAGATTCGCCTTTTGCCTGGACTTTAAGCAGCCCGTAAACCTAAAAAATTTTTCCAAAAGCGGAAAATGGTCCGCGGGCGCGGGCATTGAAGTCAACGTAACTGACTTTTTGGACTTTATGGCGGGCTTTAGGCTAAAGGGAGCCAACCCCCGCTTTTCTCTGGGAACCGAATTTAAGGTTAAAAAGTTTGTCTTTGACATAAACTACACCTTTGACTTGACTTCATCGCTGAATCCTGTAAACCACTTTAGCCTAAGCGCCCGCGTGGGCTTGGGCGACCACGGCAGAAAACTAAAGCAAGAGCGCTGCGACGATCTTTACACAAAAGGCCTTGACGCCTACGCAAGGGGAGACGAAGACGCGGCGGTTGAATTTTGGAAGGCCGCGCTAAAAGAAGACAAGTCCTTTACGCCGGCCCAACGATGGATTGACACCGTGCGGTCCTCAAAAAAACTTTACGAGCGCGTCCTTGAAATTCAAAGCCTAGACTGACGGCATCTCCAAAATTTTTTGTTCCACTTGGTCTATCACAAAATCAGGAGAGCTGGCGCCCGCGGCAAGGCCTATGATTTTTCCGCCGCCAAAATCGTCGGGCAAGTCCTCCGCGCTTTCAACAAAATACGCCGCCTTGCAAACGCTTTTTGCAAGCTCAAAAAGGCGCAGACTGTTGGCCGATTTTTTTCCGCCCACAACAACAAGCGCGTCAACTTTTTTTGAAAGGTCAAGAAGAGCTTTTTGCCGCTCTCCGGTGGCAGGGCAAATTGTGTCAAAAATTTTCAAGCCCTCTATTTTTTTTTCAAGAATCGCCGAAATCTTTTTAAATTCCTCCGGCGAAAAAGTTGTTTGGCTTAAGAGAACCGCGTTATTTTTCATTTGCGGAAAAAGGCTCAAGCCTTCGGCTTCCATGGCGTTTTGAACAAGAATGAAGCGCCCGCCAGCTTCTTTTTTACAAGAATCGTTCTGACCGCCGCTTGCGCAAACGGCGCTCCCCTCAACGGCTTTTACTTCCGCATGCCCCTTGTCGCCTGCCAAAATGACAAACATTCCCTTTGCGGAAAATTCCGCCGCGCGCCTTTGGCTCAAGGCCACGCGAGGGCAAGTCGCGTCAACAAGGCGGGCGCCGGTTTTCTTTATTCTATCCAAAACAAGGGGTGAAACTCCGTGCGCCCTGACAATTACAAGGCAATCTTTGTCAAGGCTTTGAATTTGATTTTCTTGAAGAATCAAAAGGCCCTTTTCTTTAAGGCGGTCCAAAGCGCTCTGATTGTGGATAAGGGGGCCAAGGGAATAAATTTTTTTAGGCTTTTGGGCGGATTCGCCGGAATCCAAAGCGTCAATGGCGCTCTTCATTCCTCGGCTGACTCCGCTGCAAAAGCCTAAAACGTCAGATCGAATGACAGTCATTCTAAAAAAGTCAAACGGCGGCCTGCGCGCCTCCAAGCTTTTTGGGCCTTGCGTGGTGGATTCCGTATTCCGGCTTCCAATCCCGACGAACAAAGCTGATAAAGCCTGAAGAAATGAAGATTGACGAATAACAGCCGCTCACCAAGCCCACAGTCATGGCAAGCGCGAAGTCTTTGACGCTTCCGCTGGTAAAGAAATACAAGGCCAAAACAGCGAACAAAGTTGTAGCTGTGGTGATAATTGAGCGGACCAATGTGTCGCTCAAGGACTGGTCAAGCAAATCCTTAAAGGTCTTGACTTCCATAAGCGGCAGGTTGTAGCGAACTCTGTCAAGAATTACCACGGTGGCGTTGATTGAGTATCCTACGATTGTCAGAACCGCGGCCAAAGTGGTGGTGCTAAATTCCAACTGGCTCCATGTTATGAACGTGAACATGACGCAAATGTCGTGAATCAAGGCGACAATGGCTCCCAAGGCAAAGTCCCAATGGAAGCGGATTGTGGCGTAAATCCAAATCAAAAGCATTGTTCCAAGAAGCAAAAAGATTGACTGGCGGGCCAAAGAACTTGACATGCTTGAGCCGATGAAATCGGTTTTTAGGACTTCCACATTGCCCTCTCCGTATTTGTTGACAAGCGCTTCGGTGATTTTTCCGCCTTCGCTTTCCTTGACGCCGGCGCGGATTTGGTAGTTGTCGCCGGAAGAACTTCCGATTTTCTTTACGCTCACTCCGCCGATTCCTGACAAGGCGGCGCGAATGTCTTCTATTCCGGCCGCTCCCTTGATTTCAACTTCTTCAATAGAGCCCGGCTTAAAATCAATTCCCAAATTTAATCCACGGGTGACAAAACTAAAAATCCCGCTTAAAATCAGCAAGCAAGAAAAGACGGCGCAAGGCAAAAAACCTTTGCTGAAAGCAATTCTATTTTTCATTATTTTACCCTCCAACTGATGCTGGTTGTCTTTTTCTTAAAGGCCTCAGTTCCAACATCAAACATCAAGCGGCTTACAAACAAGGCCGTAAAGACTGACGAAGCCACGCCGATGGCCAAACTTACGGCAAAGCCTTGAATCGAGCCTGTTCCCAACTTGCTCAAGAACATGGCGGCGATAAAGGTAGTAATGTTGGAGTCCCAAATAGCCCAAGCCGCTCCTTCAAAGCCCGCTTCGATGGCGGCTCCCCTGCTCTTGCCAAGGCGAAGCTCTTCCTTGATTCGCTCAAAGATGATTACGTTGGCGTCAACGGCCATTCCCACAGTAAGGATCATGCCCGCGATGGAAGGCAGAGTCAAGGTCAAGTTGAAAGCCGACAAGACGGCGAACAAAATGTAAAGGTTCAAAATCTGCGCCACAATGGCGTTAATTCCCGCGCCCTTATAGTAAAGGAGCATGAAGGCAAAAATTGCGATCAAGCCGATGGCCAAGGCCATCAAGCCGTCGTGAATTGTTTTTTCTCCCAATTCGGCGCCAATCACCTGTTGGCTTTCCACGCTCAAAGGAACTTCAAGCCAAGCGGTTTGCAAAACCTTTTGCAAATTCTGCGCCTCTTCCAAGCCAAAGCCGTCGATGCGGACGCGGCCGCCGGCGATTTTGGTCTTGATGGTGGCGGCGCTCTTGATTTTGTTGTCGCTTATGACGGCAAGGCGCTCGCCCACATGGTCGCCGGTAAAGTTGGCGAAAATTTCGGCGCCGTCTCCGTCCAAGGTAAAGTCAACGCCGGTCTGACCCATTTGGTCGCGGCTGACTTCCGCGCTCTTGACGTAGCGGCCGTCCAAAGCCACTTCCTTTTTTACGGCCATATACTGAACAAACTCGTCCAAGCCGTAAGAGTCCTTTGTGTAGTATCCTACAATTTCAACGTCGCTTGGAACCATGTCCGGGTTGACAAGCTTTCCGTTCTCGTCAAAAGTCGCGTCGGGATTTGAGTAGTAGGCCTGCAAGAATTGGTTTGTGGCCTCGTCGTCAACAAGCCTAAAGTTGAGGATGCCCTTTCCCATGATAATTGTGTTAATAGCGTCGCTCTGCTCAGCTCCCGGAATTTCAATGTAAACCCGATCCTCGCCCTGCTGGCGGATTACAGGCTCCGTCAATCCAAAGCGGTCGATGCGGCTTTTTAGCGTGTCGATGGCCTGCTCCATGGCCCGCGACTTAAAGGCGGCCTCTCCGCCGGCGGCGGCCACAGACTGCTCGTTGTTCTTTACGGCCGCGTCCAAATCGGCGCGGACGATGATGTTCATTCCTCCAGAAAGGTCAAGGCCCAACTTGACCGAATTGGTGTAATTGCGCTTGTCCGCCAAAACTTTTTCGCGGTAGCGGTTTTGATAAAGTTCAAGCAAGCGGGCGTGAATCGAAGAAGCCACATTCTTTTTTTCCTCGTCGCTTTTGGCCACGCGGCCAAGGCTAAACGAAGAAAGCGCCGCGCCCAAAGTCAAGGGCTCAGGAATAGATTTTTTGTATTCCTTGCAGTTCTTTTTTACGGACTTTGAAAGCCACTGGTATTTTTCGCCCAGAGGCGCGCTTGGATTGGCCGCGGCGTCGGCTTCAAGAGCCTTGACGTCCTTGGCGGCCTGCTGAACCGAATATTCCTTGATTTTTTCAAGAGACTGCAAGGCCAATTTTTGATCGGCCTCGCTCGTTCTAAAATACCAATTGATTGTAGGCCGCAAAAAGGCCAAACAAATTCCCAACACCACAAGAAGAATGACAAAACGCCATCTTTTGCCCGTCTTTTCCATTTTTATGCTCCAATCTATTTGTTTTCTTTATTTTCCGCTTTTGCCGCGTCAGCCTTTTTTTCGCCTTCAGGCTGAACCACAGAAGCGATTGCCGAACGGTTGAACTCAAGCTTTGTGTTGTCGTCAACTTTGAGAATGATTGTCTTTTCTTTTGTTGAGGAAACCACGCCGTGAATTCCTCCTATTGTCACAACCTTGTCGCCTTTTTTAAGGGCGGCCAGCATTTTTTCCATTTCCTTCTGCTTTTTGTTTTGAGGGCGAATCAAGAAAAAGTAAAAGATTGCGATCATCAAAACGACCGTAACAATCAACGAAGAAAAACTTCCAGTTGAGGATGGGGACCCAGCCTGCAAGAGGTTCAAAACTGACATAGATAGCCTTCCTATTTTTTTATCTTGGTTAAATGTATAGTGTTACAATTATATATGAAAGGATTATTAATGTCAATAACGCTGATCTGAAAAGCGCTTGAGAAAAAGCTTGGTTCTCTCCCGCCTTGGCTCCTGAATGACTTGAACGGGATCCCCTTCCTCCACCACAAAGCCGCCGTCCACAAAAATTATTTTGTCGCTTGTGTCCCGGGCGAAGGCCATTTCGTGGGTCACAACAATCATGGTCATCTTTTGCGCCGCCAAGTCCTTTATCACCGAAAGAACCTCGCCGGTAAGCTCTGGGTCAAGCGCGCTGGTGGGCTCGTCAAAAACCAAAAGCTCTGGATTCAAGGCCAAAGCCCTAGCTATGGCCACCCGCTGCTTTTGGCCGCCGGACAATTGCTGGGGATAATTTTTTGCCCTTTCCAAAAGGCCCATTCTTGAAAGCCATTGCAGGGCGTTTTTTTCGGCCTCGCCCCGGGGCGTTTTTTGAACGCGAACCTGCGGCTCCACAAGGTTCTGCAAGACAGAATAATGGGGAAAAAGATTGAAATTCTGAAAGACCATTCCCACTTTGCGGCCAATGCGCCTAAGGTCTTTTTTTGGCGAATAAACGCCGTCCTTGGCCAAAAATTCTCCGCAAATTTTAATCGTTCCTCCGGAGATTTCTTCCAGCTGGCAAAGGCAGCGCAAAATGGTTGACTTTCCAGAGCCGCTTGGACCGATGATTGAAAGGGTGTTGCCCTTGGGCAAGTCAAAGGAAATGTCCTTTAATATGTCGCCGCCGCCATAATTTTTTTTGAGGCCGCGAACGCTGACAAGAATTTCATCTTCCATGATAAAAGGCCTCACTTGTAATACGACAATTTTTTTTCAATGAGGGCAAAGACCCAAGAAACGATTCCGTTCATTATAAAGTAAAAGGCTCCTGCCACAAAAAGAGGAACCGTGGAAAAAATTCTGTTTGACGCGGCCTTGGCCACATGAAGCAATTCCACAACGCCTATGACTTGAACCAAGGCGGTGTCTTTTACAAGAGTGATGACTTCGTTTCCCATGGCGGGAACAATTCTTTTTACCACTTGCGGAAAAACAATGTAAAAAAGGGCTTGCGTTTTTGTGTAGCCCAAAACTTTGGCCGCCTCCCTTTGCCCTTGAGGAACGGCCTCAAAGCCGCCCCTGTAAATTTCCGCGAAGTAAGCGGCGTAATTTACCGAAAGAGCGATGATGGCGGCTGTAAAACGGTCAAAAGACCAGCCCAAAAGCAAGCCCGGAATGAAATAGACGCAAATCAACTGGAGCATCAAGGGCGTGCCTCTAATCAAAAGCAAAAAGAATTCGGCGGTTTTTTTGAGCGGAAAAAATTTTGACATTCTGGCCGCGCAAAAGAAAAGCGCCAACGGTATTGAGAACAGCAGGGTAAGAAAAAACACCTCGACGGAAACAAGAGTTCCGCCGAGCATCGAATAAATCAAGGAGCGCAAAGGCCTTTCCTTACTTTGCGATTACAGTGATGTCGCTTCCAAACCAAGCGGAACTGATTCTTTCCACGCTTCCGTCGGCGGCCATTTCTTCCAAAATTCTTTGAACTTCTTTGGCAAGCTTAACGTCGCCTTTTCTAAAGGCAACTCCATATTCTTCCGAAGCCAAGGGCTCGTCAAGCAAAACAAGAGGCATGGAAGAGCGCTTGATTGAGTATTCGGCGACAATGCTGTCCATGACAACGCCGTCAACGCCTCCAATGGCCAAATCGTTCAAGGCCATCAAGTTTTGCTCCAAGCGGACAATTTCCTTAACGCTTTCCTTAAACGAGGGATTGTCGTTCACCGCGTCCTCGGCGCTGGAACCGCTTTGCAAGGCGATTTTTTTGCCCGCAAGGTCCGAAAGCTTTTTAAAGCCTGAGTCGGAGCGGACAACGACCACTTGCTTGTTGTCAAGATAAGGCTTTGTAAAGGCCAAAGAAGCCTTTCTGTCTTCGGTGATTGTAAGTCCGTTCCAAATGCAGTCGATTTTTCCTGTGTTCAACTCTTGCTCTTTGGCGTCCCAGTCGATGGGTTGGGCGCGAAACTTTACGTCCAAGCGCTTGGCCACTTCTTTGGCCAAGTCGATGTCAAAGCCTACAATTTCGTTGTTCTCGTTGCGAAAGCCCATGGGCGGAAAAGAATCGTCAAGGCCAAGAACAAAAACGCCCCTGCTCTTCAAGTCGGAAAGGGAATCGTCTCCATTGGAAGCGCCTTTTTTGACGCAACCAAAAAGCGCCGCCGAAAGCAGCATGGCGGCAAACACAAGATTGAATTTTTTCATTATATATTCCTCCAATTGTATTTTTATTTTTTTCTTTTAGCGGCAATTTTTTTTAGGGCCGAAACTTGCTCCTTGACCCTCTGGGGCGCGGTTCCGCCAACGGTTTTTCTGGCGGCGGCGCAGGCGGCAGGAGAAAGCAAGTCGTAAACGTCTTCTTCTATCAATTTTGAGCAGCGCTGGAATTCTTCCAAACACAAATCTTCCAACCGGACGCCCGCCTCTATTGCCATGCGGACGGCCTTGGCGCTTATTCCGTGCGCTTCCCTAAATGGAACGCCCTTTTGAACAAGGTAGTCAGCCAAGTCGGTGGCGTTAAGGCAGCCGGCCTGACAAGAGTCGGCCATTTTCTTTTTGTTGAAGGCGGCGGAACTAATCATGCAAGTGAAAACTGTCAGGCAAGAGGAAACGGTGTCCAGCGCGTCAAAGAGGGGCGCCTTGTCTTCCTGCAAGTCCCGGTCGTAAGAAAGGGGGAGGCCCTTCATCATCGTAAGAAGGTTGAAGAGGTCTCCGTAAACCTTTCCCGTCCGGCCTCGAATGAGTTCAGCAAAATCCGGGTTCTTTTTTTGCGGCATTATCGAAGAGCCGGTGGACCATTTTTCGCTAAGGTTTATGAAGTTGAACTCGCTTGTGGCCCACAAGACAATTTCCTCGCAAAAGCGGCTTAAATGCATTTGCAAAAGGCTGAAGGCACTTGCAAACTCTATGCAGTAGTCCCGGTCGCTCACGCTGTCGATTGAATTGGGCGTTGGGCCGTCAAAGCCCAAAAGCTTTGCCGTCAATTTTCTGTCAAGCGGAAGGCCGCTTCCGGCCAAGGCGCCGCTTCCAAGGGGGCTCAAGTTTATTCGCGCCAAGGCGTCTTCCAAGCGGCTCCAGTCGCGCTCCAAGCTCCAGGCCCAGGCGCACAGGTGCTGGCCCAAGGTGACGGGCTGCGCGCGCTGCATGTGGGTGTAGCCTGGCATAAGGGTGTCGGCGTTCTTTTGCGCTATAGAAGCGAGCGCGTCAATCAGCGAAAGGATTTTGTTTTGCAATTGGGGAATGACGCGGCGCAAGTAGATGCGCTCGTCAAGCGCTATTTGGTCGTTCCTGCTGCGGCCGGTGTGAAGCTTTTTTCCGGCCGCTCCGATTCTGTCGGTGAGCGTGGCTTCTATAAAAGAATGAATGTCTTCCGCGCTGTAGTCAATTTTAAGTTTTCCTGACTCCAAGTCTTTTTTTATGGAAAGAAGGCCGCCTTTTATTTTGGAAAATTCAGCTTTTGAAATGAGACCGACCTCGCAAAGCATTTGGGCGTGGGCCAAAGAGCCTTGAATGTCGTCAAAGGCCATCCGCTCGTCAACATAGATTGAAGTTTCAAAATCCACGGCGGCCGCGTCCGGGCCTTCCTTAAAACGGCCGCTCCAAAGCGCGGCGTGATTGTCGCCTGTAATTGTTCCGTGCTGCATGGTAAGACATAATAACAAAAAACGGCTTTCTTTGCAATAACGAGATGTCGCTTGTTATTGAACAAGGAGATTCTTTGCGCTAGAATCTTTGGATATGATTTGGGTGATTGGCTCCACAGGAATGCTTGGCATGGAATTTTGCCGCCTGTTAAAAAAGAACAAAATTTCCTTTGTCGCAAGTTCAAGCGAGGTGGACGCGCGGCAATTCAAGGCCTTAAAGGATTTCGCGCAAAAATGGGAGAGCGACAATTACCTGACCTCAAGGCAGAACGGACTTGCCAACAGAATCCAATGGATTGTAAACTGTTCGGCCTACACCGCCGTTGAAAAAGCCCAAAGCGACAAGGCGGCGGCAAAGGAGCTGAACCAAGACGCGCCCAAGAACATAGCCAGGGTCGCCCGGGAAATAGGCGCCAAATTGATTCACGTTTCCACGGACTATGTTTTTGACGGAAAGGCCAGTTTTCCCTACAAGGAAACGGACGCAAAAAGCCCACTTGGGGTTTACGGTCAGACAAAAGCCGACGGCGAAGATGAAATTCAAAAAACCATGACGCAATACTTCATTTTTAGAACTTCTTGGCTTTACGGCTTTGACCGCCCGAATTTTGTCTACACAATGGCAATGTTGATGAACACAAAAGAAGAGATAAAGGTTGTGAACGACCAGCGGGGAAGCCCCACCTTTGCCGGCGACTTGGCGGAGGCCATGCTTATGACAATAAAAATCGTTGACAGAGCCGGAGCCAACATTTTCAGCAAAGAGGGGCTTCCATACGGAATATACCATTTTACGGATTTGGGCGAAACAACATGGTTTGACTTTGCCGTGGAAATCAAGCGCCTGCTAAAAAAAAGAAGGCTCCTTGAAAACGACTGCAAGGTTCTTCCCTGCTCCACCGAAGAATACGGAGCCAAAGTCCAACGGCCAGCCTATTCGGTTTTAAGCAAGGAAAAAATAATTTCGGCGCTCAAAATTAAAATACCCAAATGGCAGGACAGCCTTGAGCGCTTTGTCAAAGACGAAAGATTTTTGGCGGCAACGGCAAATTTTGGCAAATCCTAAAACAAAGGAGGGCTGACAATGAGAAAACTTAAAAACATTTTGGTAACTGGCGGCGCGGGCTTTATCGGAAGCAATTTCATCCGCTGCCTTTTTGGAATGAGCGCCTCGCAAAAAAAAGAGTTCAACTTTGAAGGCTTTTCTGGCCGCGTGGTGAACCTTGACGCTTTGACCTACGCCGGAAACATTGAAAACCTTTTGGACGTTGAGCAAAAATACGGCGCGGCGGCGGGAAATGGACAACGGTACTTCTTTGAGCGCGCCGACATTTCAGACCGCGCCGCCGTGGAGCGAATCTTTAAAGAATACGACATTGACACGGTGGTTCACTTTGCCGCCGAAAGCCATGTTGACCGTTCGGTTTTGGACCCGGAAGCCTTTGTCCGCACAAACGTTTTGGGAACTTACACCCTTTTGGACGCGGCAAAAAATTACTGGGCCTGCTCCTTGGACAATCCCAGGGACGACGTTTTGTTCCACCATATTTCCACGGACGAAGTTTACGGCTCCCTTGGCCCCACAGGCTACTTTACCGAAACCACGCTCTACGATCCCAGAAGCCCCTACTCGGCTTCAAAGGCTTCCAGCGACCACTTGGTTTTTGCCTACCACCACACCTTTGGCCTTCCGGTGACTCTTTCAAACTGCACCAACAATTATGGCCCTTACCAGTTCCCCGAAAAGCTCATTCCCCTCATGATTCTAAACATTTCCCAAGGAAAGAATTTACCGGTTTACGGAGAGGGAAAAAACATCCGGGACTGGATTTACGTTGAAGACCACAACAAGGCCGTTTGGCTGATTTTGCAAAAAGGAAAGAACGGACAAAAATACAACGTCGGCGGCGAAAACGAATGGCAAAATGTCCAGCTTTTGGACAAGCTTATAGAGATTGCCTCGCAAAAATTGGGAAAGGACGCGACCGCCGTCCGAAAAACAATTGTTCACGTAAAAGACCGGCCGGGCCACGACCAGCGATACGCCATAGACTGCTCAAAGATAAAGGCGGAACTTGGCTGGAAGCGGGAAATGACTTTTGAGCAGGGCCTTGAAATGACAGTCCAATGGAACCTTCAAAACAAGGAATGGATTGGCCGCATTCAAAGCGGCGACTACCTTAAATGGGTTGAAAAAAACTATTCAAAACGCTAGGACGAAATGAAAAATTTTTTCGCGCTCTTGGCGCTTTTGCTTGCAGCCCACTGCCTCGGTTCCCAAGAATGGATTGTTCAAAGCGGGGACTTTGAGGCGAAAGGCGGAACAAAAATTGAGGCGCTTAAGCGGGAACTGAAAATAGAAATCGGAAAGCGCTTTAAAAGCCGCCAAGAGCTGGATTTCTACATAGTGAAGATAAAGCAAGACTTGATAAACCGCCGCCTTTTTGAAAGCGTCCAAGTCGAGGCGGAAGAAAGCGGCCAAGACAGCGAGGGAAACCATCAAATGAGCGTTTTTGTCAAAACCCTTGACTCCCGCCACTTTTTGCTTTTGCCCTATCCAAAATACGACTCAAACGAAGGCTTTGAATTTAAGATCAAGCTCAAGGACGACAACTTTTTGGGTTTGATGAATCCCCTTTCTTCCGACATTTTCTTTCAATACGAACAAAAAGAAAACAAGAGCGACGATTTTGTGGCGGGAGCCAGCCTTAAATACCAGCTGCCATTTTCCATGGGGCCAATCCAAGCGTCATGGAACAACGACTTGTTCTTTAAATACGCCTTTGTCCGCGGCGAGCCTGAATGGAATTTAAAGAGCGGATTCACCTTTCTTCTGCCATTTAAAAATTTTGGCCTCAAGCTTGACTTGACCCAAGGCTTTGTCCGCGACGCAGACTACAAGGTTTTTGACGACGAGCTTTACTGGACAGAAAACGCGAAATTTTCCGTTCCCATAGTTTTGGAGCGCTTTGAAAAAATAGGAAACCTTGTCTACACTCCCGCCGCGGAATTTGACTTTAAGTGGGATTTGGACGGCATAAACCCAATTGACGAAGACTTGCTTTCTCCCCGCTTGATTTTTTCCCACGAATTGTCTTTGGGCCAAGTGAACTGGGAAGGAAATTTTAGAAAGGGCTTTTTTGCCGCCGCGAGCCAAAGCGGGGCCTACAATTTTAAAGTGAACGAATTTCAACCCGGCGTGAAAATCAAGGCCAACGTCTTTGCCGCTTGGAAGCGGGCGGGCTTCAACAGCAGGCTGACGCTTTTTGCCGAGCGAAATGTTTTCACGCGATACGGAAGCCTTTTGCGGGGAATCGCGGACGACCAATATTTTGCCGGCGTTGCCCAAAATCCCAACGGATACGCGGCCAAGGGCGCGGCGGCCATAGCCTTGAACATTGACGTTCCAATAAAAATTTTAACCACGGACTGGGAAAAATGGGGATTTAAATTTTTGCGCTCCTTTAACTTTGAGCTTCAAATCGCGCCCTTTATTGACGTGGCGCTGGCGGCCAACAGAATTACAGGCAGGGTCTTTGATCCCCGGGACGGCTTTTACTGCGCCGGCATAGAAGTCCTTCTGTTTCCGCAAAAATGGAAGAGCGTTCAAATCCGAGCCAGCGCCGGCTTTGACATAGGCCGACTTTTGCTAAAGGACTGCATCGACACCAGTTGGCGAGATTCCGCGGCAAGCAAAAAGGAGTTGACCATAGGCATCGGATTGTTCTACTGATTATCTTGAATCAATTCTTGCCCGGCTTTTTTCGCGGCGGCCGCCCAATATTGGTCTGGACAAGAAGTCTCAATCGCTTTATGCAAAGACAAGGCAAATTGCTTCCAACCGTTTTCCGCGGAAAAAGAGGCCATGTCGTAAAAGCCCTTCCAAACCCCGTTTTTGTTGGCCCAAGCCATGACGTCTTCATAGCGGCCGCATTCGGCAAAAAAGCCTTCCAAGCTTTTAAATGCGTATTGCGGGCTGCGGTCCCGCAAGATTTCTAGCATCCAAGTAAAGGCGCAAACAACTCCGTCGGCGGTCATGGCCCAAGAATCGCGGCGCCTGTTTTGACTGTGATACAAAGTTCCCAAATCAAAATAAGCCTTTATGGATTTTACAGCCGAATGCCGGTGCAGCATAAAAAAATAGCTGACCGCGTCCTTGCGCTTTAATTGGGCGGAACGAACCATGGCCCGTTTTGAAGCGTCGTCCTTATACAAGCCGTCGTCGGCCACAATCAAAAGCAAAGAGCCTTCCAATTCGCTTTGGTCTCCAATGACCTTAGCCAAATCGGCTATTTCGTACAGAATGTCAAACCTTTGCTCAGGCACGTCAAGAAGACCGCTTTGCTCCCTGGCGTTCTTTAAAAAACGCATGGCCAAATCATATTCGCCCTCAAGCCTGTATATTCTTGCCTGCAAAAAATCCCTCTCAGGATATTCGCTCAGGCGCTTCAAGTATTCATACAATTTAGGAAGGGAGTTGTCAAAATAATCCGCTCCCTTTCGGTCAAGCCAAGCGTTGATTATTTCAAGGGCTTCAAAGTCCTCTCTGTCCTTTAAGACAGGAATCAAGTCCGAAATAAAAGGCCCTTTTCTGCGCACTTCAGGAGAATTAAGGGTGTTTTCCATTACATAGCGGTTCCACTCCAGTGCCCTGTCCCTGGCCTTTTTGGCCTCCTCGCACAAGGCTATGGCGTCGCCGTAATCCCCCTTGTCAAAGGCAACTTGAGCCTTGGCCAAAACCCGCCAACTTTGCTCAGAAGTTTTGGGCTTTACAGGATGCTGGGCGGACAAAATTCCGCACAAAAGAAACGAGATGAACGATGCGATAACAATCTTCTTTTTCAAAGCGAATTAAATTCCTCTTCAAAAGCATTATCGGCGTCTTTTTGGTCAATCGTTCGCATTATTTTTCCTTTTTTAAATATAATCACCTTGCCGCCAGCGCCGGCAATGCCCAAATCGGCATGCTTTCCTTCGCCAGGCCCGTTCACAGCGCAGCCCATTATGGCCACAGTGACATTTTTTTTGCTGGCCAAAAGGCGGCTTTCCCAACGCTCCACAAAGGAATGGACGTCAAAGCCTTGTCTGCCGCATCTGGGGCAAGAGACAATTTGAACGCCTCCCGGCCTTTTTCCGCATTCTCTAAGTATTTCCCGACCGGCAATCACTTCGTTTTTGGGGCTTGAAGAAAGGCTTACCCTGATTGTGTTTCCGATTCCTTGGCTTAAAAGGCGGTAAAAGGCCAAAGTTGACTTTACCACGCCGCCAATCAAAGGGCCGGCTTCGGTCACTCCTATATGCAGGGGAATGTCAAACTGGCGGGCAAAGGCCTCGTTGCATTCCACCGTTTCTTGAACGCTGGAAGCCTTCATGCTGACCACAACTTGGTTAAAGCCCAGCTCGTCAAAAACCTGGCATTCCCGGGCGGCGGCCTTTGCCAAAGCCTGGGCGCGGCCCAACTTTCCTTCTTCAACCAAAGAGCGCAAGTCTTGGGGAAGGCTTCCGGAGTTTACGCCGATTCTTATTGCCGCGCCCTTTTCCTTGCAGGCGCTCACCACGGCTTCCACCCGCTCCCGGCTTCCGATGTTTCCCGGATTTATGCGAATGGCGGCCACGTCCCCTTTAAGGCATTCCAAGGCCAGGCGCCAGTCAAAATGTATGTCCGCCACAAGGGGCATGGAAGATTCGGCGGCGATTTTGCAAAGGCCTTTGGCGCTTTCTTGGTCGGGCACGGCAAAGCGAACTATGTCGCAGCCCAAGCTTTCCAGCTCCTCAATTTGAGAGACAATCCTTTTAAATTTAAGCGGATTGGAATCAAGGTCGTCGACGCCCTCTTTCCACATAGTTTGAATGGAAACAGGCTCTCTTCCTCCAATGCCAATCCGCCTGACGCGGCCTGAGCCGCCTAAATAAACAGTTTTAGTCATAAATGACGCGCCGCGAGAATTGTCCGCCGCAAAGCGAAAGTCAATTCTCGCGTTTTCCAATCCGCCTCGGGATTGAAAATCACTACGAGAATTCGCGAAAGCGAATTCTCGCGTTTGCTAATCCGCCGCAGGCTCTATTCTCGTTTCCGTTGGAAACGAGGCCTCACAAGGTATCGCAGTCGCGCTTCGCGCTCCGCGCGGCTAGCAAACGATCATTCCGAATACCATGCTGAACAAAGCGATGGTTTCGCAAAGACCTACTACCATGATGTAGTTGGTGAAGCCTTTTCCTGTTTCGCCAAGAGCGTCAGAACCGGCGGCTCCTGCCTTTCCCTGCGCGACGGCCGACATGCACATAGACAAGCCGCAAGCGAATCCAAGGCCCAGCAAGAAGCACTGCTTTGAAATGTCGGCTCCGGCGGCCGCGGCCAACATTGACTGCATCAACAAAAAGCCGTAGATTGTCTGCGTAAGCGGAGCGCCGGCAAATACAACCAAGAGGAAGGGCGCGGGCTTGTTGTTCAAGTAGCACCTCTTCCAAGAGCCAATCGCGCCCTGTCCGGCAATTCCGATTCCAATCGCGCTTCCCAAAGCGGCGATACCCATAACAACACCGGCTCCAATCATACCCCAGTTCATAATTTCTCCTTAACCGTTCTTGACGGTCTATATTCATTCTATTTTTAGGCGGAACAAAGCCCGCCCTTTATCCATTCAATTAAGCCTGCGCCCGATTTTTGGTCAGGCCAGGCTTTCCCATTTTAAGAAGCGGATTCCGCGTCGGCAAAAGGCCGATACTTCGTTCCGCTCCAGGCCATTCCCAAGTGCTGGGAAAATTCCAAGGTGTTCAGGCGAACGCCGTGAACGATTACCGAAAGAAGATTCAGAATCATGTTCAGGCCGTGGCCAAAAACCAAAAGAATCACGCCAAAGACGACCATCGCAAGCTTTCCGAACATTGGGCCCGCCATCGCGTTCACCGTGCCGCTGATCGCCGCGCCGGCCAAGGCGACCGCCCACAAACGAATGTAGGAAACGATGTCCGAGAAGACGTTGACGATTCCCAGGAACACGCTGATGATGTTCTTTAGGCTTTCCAAAATTGACTTGACCACGCTTCCCTCGTAGTTTGAGAAGATGAAATTCAGCATGAAGCCGAATCCCAAGACTCCCAAACAAATCGTGGGGAAATAGCTTGGCGCCATAAAGCCAAAGAGGTTGACCGGCTCCCCGTTGTCCATAAGCGGGAACACATAGTTCACTCCGTCGGCCACAACCATGCTCAAGACCACATAGAAAGTTCCCCAAAGCTGCAAGAGGCTTCCAAAGTCGCCCAAGCATTTAAGGCTCTTTCTGTGCGCCACAGTACAGGTTATGTGCGCCACGCTAAGCTGAATCAAGGCAAGAATGAAGCAGAACACCTGCTGGTTCTTGTCGGCCAGGCTCTTGGCCGCCTCCGCTCCCATTCCCAAAGAAACAAGCTTGGGCTGGGAGAAGATTCGGCTTGAAATTTGAATCAAGGCCGGCGGAAGCTTTTCCGCGGGGATTCCAAACCATGAGCAAGTCAACACGCCCCAGACTCCGGTGCAGAGGCCCAGCAACACGACCAAAACCGGAAGGGATTTCTTTCCCTTTTTGGCCTTGGCCAAAAGCAAAAAGCCCGCGAGCGCTATCAAGGCTCCGTAACCTGCGTCCGCGAAAATCATCGCGAAGAAAATGCAGAAGAAAAGCAGGAACCAAGAGGAAATGTCAAACTCATGGTAGCCGGGCGTAACGTCCAAAAAGTCCGTCAGCGGATAAATCAAGCTGACCAACTTGTTGTTCTTGAGCTTTGTGGGAACGTTGTCCTCTTCCGAAGGATCGTCGCTCCTTAAGGCCCAATGGTTTTTGGCGCAAGCCTCTTTTAAGGCCGGCATGGATTCCTCGGGAACATAGCCTGTAAGCCAAGACAAGGAGGCGGCGCCCTCTTCCGCGTCGTTTTCCATTCCTGAATAGACATTCTCAAACTCAATGTCCTTTTCAAAGCTCTTTTGGGCTTCTTCGATAGACTTGAGGCAAGGAGCCAAAGCTTCCAAGCCCTTTTCTATTTCAGAAACTTCGCTTTCAAAAGCCTTGATGTCAGCGGCTATTTCGTCGCTGGACTTTTCGGGCATGACAACGGCGTAGGCTTCGGGCGGAAGCCCCGCCGGACGCTCGGCTTCCGGGCTGTCCGAAAGAAGCAAAAAGCGAATTTCCCTCTTTGACGAGTTCACGAGCAAGGACTTGACGTCGTCGCCAATCAAGCGGTACTTGTCGCTTGGAATTTCATACATTGAAAGATGAATCCCCTTTTGCGACAAATACTCAAAGTCCGCCGGATTCACGCTTCCCCATGGGGAAAGGCGCTCCAACTCCGTGGCCGAGGCGGCGATTTTTTCCAAAAGGCTCTTTTTGCGCTCGGTCAGGGCTATGGCCTCCTCAGCCTTTTTAAGGGCCTCTTCCGCCGAAAGATTCGGCGCGGAAACCTTTTTGGAAAGCTTGATTTCGCCCAAATAACCGGCCGCGTTTTGAAGCTTGGCATAGTCGTTCTTAAGGGCGGCCAACTTTTCGCCTTTGCCTTCTATTGGCTCAAGGTGAACGAGGCCGGCCTTTCGCAAGGCCTTAAGGGCGCTTTCTTTTTCCCCGCTCAAAATGACAAGGGAAACTTTTTTCATCGGCGCTATCATGCTGTCTCCTCCCCTGCCTTTTGTTGCAGTTTTTTCTTAGAAATCTTGGAACGGACAACGGCCGCGACCTGCTCGTCTCCAAGATAAACCGTAATTTTCTTTATGTTCGCCTTTGTTTCAGGAATCTTCACTTTTTCAAAAAGATTCACTCGCTGCGTTGTAACCCGCAACTCTTGCGAAAGCAGGCGAACTTGTTCTTCCAGCGTGTCAGCCTCAAGGTCAAGGGAAAGCGCCTTTTCCATGCGGTCGGCGGCCAAGTCAATCCACAAGGGGGTTGAGTATAGGTCGTAGTCGCCGCGGGAAAAATCCGCTCCCTCGTAAACGGGAATCGTGACGCCGGCGATGTTGCCGGTTCCCTTCCTGATGTTCTTTACAGAAACCATTCCGGGCTTGAAGGCGTCCTTTTCGCCAAAGACGCTGATCCAAACTTCAAATTCCTTTTCAAGGTTTTTGCGTTGTTCCCGCACTTCTTTGGCGCGCTCCTCTATGGAGCGGATTTCCGTTTGAAGCTGCTGCTTTTTTAGAGTCAAGGTAGGAAGATAGCGCTTGTACATTTTAAGCGCGTCTTTCTGGGTCTTGAGCTCGTTTTTTGTCAGCTTAATCTTCGCCATTAAAAATCCTATAAATTATAGCAAACCTATGTCGCGATGTTTTGAGCGCGGTTTTGCCGCGGTCAAAACTCGTTAAATTAAAGGCCGCAAGGCCTTTAATTTGGCCAGTGTTCCTCAATCAACTCGGTCTTGATTCCAACTTCATCCTTGTCAAAGCAATCCTTTAGAATCTTCCAGCCCAAGTCCAGCGCGTCCTCAAGGGCGATGTTCTTTGAAAGATCCATCATTTCCCTTTCAAACATTTCGCCGTATTTTAGGAGCTTTTCGTCCCAGGCGCTCATGTTAAAGCCCATGCTCTTTTTTTCAAGCGTGTCTTTGTATGAGGCGTAAAGGCGAATCATGCCGTCCATAAGGGCGCGGTGGTCGTTCCGGGTCTTTCCGTTTACGTTCTGCTTAAGGCGCGACAAGGAGCCGAACGGCTCGATGCGACCGCCCTTAAGGTAGTACTGGCCCTCGGTGATGTATCCCGTGTTGTCGGGAACCGGGTGGGTTACGTCGTCGCCGGGCATTGTGGTCACGGCAAGGATCGTTACCGAGCCTGAGTCGGCGAAATCGACGGCCTTTTCGTAGCGGGCGGCCAGCTGGGAGTAAAGGTCTCCCGGGTATCCGCGGTTAGACGGAACCTGTTCCTGAGTGATGGCGATTTCCTTCATTGAGTCGGCGAAGTTCGTCATGTCGGTAAGAAGGACAAGAACGTCCTTTCCTTGCAGGGCAAACTGTTCCGCAACGGCCAACGAAAGGTCTGGAATCTTCTTGCATTCCACCGACGGGTCGGCGGCCGTGTGCACGAACATTACCGTTCGGCTTAGGGCGCCGCCGTTTTCAAGGGTGTTCTTAAAGTACAAGTAGTCGTCATACTTAAGTCCCATTCCGCCCAAGACGATTACGTCAACTTCGGCCTGCATGGCGATGCGCGCCAAAAGCTGGTTGTAGGGCTCGCCAGAGATTGAGAAAATCGGAAGCTTTTGAGAGACGACCAACGTGTTGAACATGTCAATCATGGGGATTCCGGTTCTGATCATGCGGCGCGCCATAATGCGCTTTGTGGGGTTTACCGAAGGGCCGCCGATTGTGACCAAGTTTTCCGCCAAAGAAGGGCCGTTGTCCCTAGGCTCTGCCGAACCGTTGAAGATGCGGCCAAGAAGGTTGTCGCTAAAGCTGACTTCCATTCTGTGGCCAAGGAATTTGATGTGGTCGCCGGTCGAAACGCCGCGTCCTCCGGCAAAAACCTGAAGGGAAACGTTGTCGCCTTGAATGTTGGAAACCTCGGCCAACGACTTTCCGAATCTTGTCTCAATTTCCGCGAGCTCGCCGTAGGCCACGTCGTCGGCCTTAACGGTGATTACGCTTCCGTTGATTGACTCAATTTTGCTGTAAACTTTGTTCATTATTCACCGTCCTTAAGAAGGGCTTCGCCCGCCTTTGTAAGCGTTCCGTTTTTCTGTGAATAAATTGCGTCAATTTCCTTTTCAAGGGAATTGAATTTATCCGACTTGAATTCAACGTAGTTCCAGTCGCCGAAAGTGCGGCGCAACTGGTTGAAGAAGTTTCTGGCTTCGTCCTTGTCCTTAAGGTCAAAGTCGGAGGCCATGACCATAAGAACCTTTTTAAAGGTGTATGTCTGGCGCTCGACCGAACAGGCCGCGTCGATTTCGTCGAAGGAGTTTTGCTGGAAGTAAACCGCGTCCAAGAATTCGCTCTTGAGGTAGGCCACAAAGTCTTCCGTGGTCGTTCCTTCTTCGCCTACAACCTTCATCATTTGGTTGACTTCGGTGCCCCGCTTGAACTCGGCGCGGGCGTAGTCAACCCAGTCCTTGCGGATAACGGGGTTGTACTTTGACCAAGAGGCTATCGGGTCGATGGCGGGGTACTTTCGCGCGTCGGACCTTTCGCGGGTTAGTCCGTGGAAGGCTCCGACAACTTTTAGCGTGGCCTGGGTTACAGGCTCCTCAAAGTTACCGCCGGCAGGAGAAACCGTTCCGCCGATTGTGACAGAGCCTTTGCTTCCGTCGCGAAGGCGAACTTGGCCCGCGCGCTCGTAGAAGGCCGCGATGTAGCTTTCCAAGTAAGCCGGGAAGGCTTCCTCGCCCGGAATCTCTTCCAAGCGGCCTGACATTTCGCGAAGGGCCTGCGCCCAACGGCTTGTGGAGTCGGCCAAAAGCAAAACATTCAGGCCCATCTGGCGGTAGTATTCGGCCAAAGTTACCGAAGTGTAAACCGAAGCCTCGCGGCTCGCTACCGGCATTGAAGAGGTGTTGCAGATAATGATTGTTCTTTCCATCAAAGAGCGGCCCGTGCGGGGGTCCTTTAGCTCGGGGAACTCGGTGATTGTCTCTACGACTTCGCCCGCGCGCTCGCCGCAAGCCGCGATGATTACGATGTCAACGTCCGCGTTGCGGCTGGTAGTGTGCTGGATTACCGTCTTTCCCGCGCCGAAGGGGCCAGGGATACAATAAGTTCCGCCCTTGGCCACAGGGAAGAAGGTGTCGATCAAGCGGGTCTTTGTGACCATTGTTTCTGTAGGCTCAAGGCGCTCGGCGTAGCAGTCCACGGCGCGCTTTACAGGCCAGTAGAAGGCCATGGTAAGGTTCTTTTCGTTGCCCTTTTCGTCGGTGACGACGCAGAGGGTGTCGTCAAGCTTGTATTTTCCCGCGGGAACGATGGACTTTACCTTGTAGCTTCCGAGCATGTCAAAGGGCACCAAAATCTTATGCGTGAAGGGTCCTTCGGGAACGGAGCCAAAGTAGTCGCCGCGGTAAAGGGTGTCGCCCGGCTTTGAAACGGGAGTGAAGTCCCATTCAACGTTTGTGGGAAGGGGCTCCACGTAAAAGCCGCGCTCCAAGAAGTAGCCGGCTTTTTCCGCCAATTCGGGAAGGGGGTTCTGAAGGCCGTCGTATACATGGCCCAAAAGTCCCGGTCCCAAGCGGACGGCAAGCATTTCGCCGGTAAATTCAACTTCGCAGCCGGCCTTGATGCCTTCCGTCATTTCAAAAATCTGCATCTGGGCCGTGTTTCCGCGGATTCGGATTATTTCGCCCTTAAGTTTTGTGTCCTCGACTTTAACGTAGCCCACTTCGTTCATCGTGACTGTTCCGTCAAACTGAACGGAGACCATGTTTCCGTTAATGCCGATTACTTTTCCTTTGGCGTCAGACTTGTTTGTTTGAGTGTTTGCGCTCATTTTGACTCCTCGAGTATTTCATCGTAAATTTTGTGGTAGGAAGCTTTGCCTGTCTCAACGTCGAACTTTTTCATGCGCTGGGCCAACATGAGCTTAAGGCCGTAGGCAATCACCGCGTCAACGCTAAAGTTGTCCAACGGAGCCAACGAGTTGAGAGTTTCCATCCTGTATTCGTTCAAGAATTCTTCGGCGGCAAGGGGACTGTCCATTCCCACCGCGGTTCTGGCCGCTTGAATGATGTCGGCCGTGCAGCCCGGAGGCAGCATTTCGGCTTCTTTTTTCATTTTTAGGGCGCGAACCTGGGCCAGGGCGAACCTAAGGCAGCGCTCCCGGTCGTTCCACTTGTCAAGAAAGGCCGAGCCTGTCATTTTGTCGCTTTTTGGCGGCTCCAGCGAAAGACTTTGGACAATCTTTTTGCTTTTGTCGTCAAGAAAGCGGCCGCAGAGATCCCTGTAGTATTGTTCGGTTATCGGAAGCTGCCTGGAGTCCAAATTTTCGACTGACGGCAACTGCGAAACCAAGTAGTACTGCTTTGCCACTATTTAAGCCTCTTTAGCGGCCGCTGCCACAAGAGCGGCGATTTTGGGGTTCAAGTAAGCGGCGAAAAGGTCGGCCACGCTTTCGGCTGAATAGTCGTAGTAGGCGCTTCCGTCCTTAAGGCCGATTCTAAAGCCCGAAGCCAATGATTTGTCGGCCCTGATTTCCATGCCCTTGGAGATTTCATCCTTGAGGGCGCCCTTAAGTCCGCTTTCCAAAGCGTTCAAGTCGTCCTTGGAAAGAAGAACGGCCAAATCTGCCGCCTCTGATTTTGCGGCCCACGCCTTGACGGTTTCGGGAATCAACTTGGCCAGCAAGTCCTTTGAGTAGGTCTTGGCCGTCTCGTCCTGAACGATGGCCTTTAGCTGCGCGTTGATTCCGTCGCGGAATGAAATAAGAAGATTGCGGGAAGCCTGCTTTACAGCGTCCTCTCCGGCTTTTTGAAAGCGCTCGCTTGAAGCCTTGGCCTCTTTTTCAATGCTTTCCGCCTGTGACTTTGCGTCATTCACAATTGAAGCGGCTTTGGCTTCCGCTTCGGCGACAATCTTGGCGGCCTGTTCTTCCGCCGACGCAACGCCGTCCTTTTTGATCTTGTCGATCAATTCTTGCAACTGAACGTCCATTCATGCTCCTTATAATGCATAAATAATTTGAATGCAATTTATAATTCGTAAATTATAGCGCCAAAAAAGGAATTTATCAAGTTTTTTTTCTTTAAAAAAGAAAAGGCCGTCCAAAGCCGGACAGCCTTCTGTTTTTACCATTCAAAAGAATAGACGGTCACAGCGTTGTAAGTTTCCTTCGGCCTCAAGAGGCAAGGCGGAAAGTCAGCCTTGTTGGGAGCGTCGGGAAAGCGTTGGCTTTCAAGGCAAATGGCGCCGTGCTTTTCCATGCGCCTTCCGTTCTTTCCGGCAATTCCTTCAACCCAGTTGGCGGTGTAAATTTGAACGCCCTCTTGGTTTGTCTCCATGGTCATTTTGCGGCCGCTCTTGGGGTCGCAAAGGACGGCGCAGCGGAAAAGCTTTTTTGGGTCGGGAGCGCAGGCCTTTCCCTTGTAGGCGGGAGTCACATAGCAGTGGTCGTAGCCGGGAGCCACCTTGCCGATGTCTTGGCCAATGGCCTTGGCTTTGTTAAAGTCAAAGGGAGTTCCCGCCAAGTCAATTATTTTTCCAGTGGGAATCAAGTTTTTGTCCACTTCCAAATAGCCCTTGCAGTCGGACTGAAGCTGGTGGTCAAGGACAGTTCCGCTTCCGGCAAGGTTGAAGTAAGCGTGGTTGGTGAAATTTACCGGCGTGGCCTTGTCGGTCTTGGCCTTATACTGCATGGTCAGCTTGTTGTCCTTGCTTAGAGTGTAAGAGACCGTCACGTCAAGGTTTCCCGGAAATCCCTGCTCTCCGTCGGGGCTGCGGCGCTTGAACTCCACGCCGCAAGAAGTCTTTGACTCCACGGCCTTGGCCTTCCAAACCTGATGGTCAAGCCTAAAAAAACCTCCATGCAAGGTGTTTATTTTGTTGTCGTTTTTGTCCAGCTGATATTTTTTTCCGTCCACGCTAAAGGAAGCGCCGCCGATTCGGTTGGCGAAGCGGCCCACGATTGAGCCAAAGCTGTAGCCGTCGGACATGACATATTCAGGCAGGGTGGAATATCCCAAAAGGATGTCGCTTACAGGGCCGTTTTTTTGGGGAAGAATAATTCCCGTGATGGTACAGCCGTAGTCAGTAACCGTAAAGGACATCTTTCCGTTGGAAACGGTGAACAAGTGGACTTCCTGGCCGTCGGACAGCGTCGCCAATTTCTGCTTTTTTACGCTCATATATTCCTCCATAAAGAACGCCGCTATATCATGTCCAGCACAAGCTGAACTTCGGTTGTGGAATGGTCTGTTTCGGAAGCGATTTCCTCAACGCTCTTTCCCAAGTCCGCCATTTCCCTGACGCGGCGGGCGAAGGGCTTTTTAGGCTCAATGGGATTGTCGCTGGCCACAATTTCGGTCTTGACAATGGGAACCTTTCCGTAAGCGTCGCCGTCTTTTGTGACGGTGATTTGAGGCTCCTCAAAAAGGGATTTTTCCGCGTTTTCCTGAAAAAGGCCTGTAAGCGCGTAGGCTTCGTCCTCGCCGGGAAGCCGGTTTTGCTTGTAGGCCGCCGCCGCTCTGGAAGAAGCCTTGGGAGAAGTTTTTGCGGCCCCCCGGCCCTTGGCCTTTTTTGCCGGAACCTTGGCCGCTCCCAAAGGGGCGGAAGAAGGCCGCTCTTCCCCGCTTTGGCCGGAAGAAGAGGCTCTCAAATTTAACTGGGCTTGAAAGGCCGCGCTTTTTTCAGCGCTTTGCAACTCGCGGCGCAGGATGGCCACTTTCCGCTCGGCTTCGGCGCTGGCGGCCTTAAGTTCTTTGGTCTTTTCTTCTATCAGGTTTATGTTTGAAAGCGTGTTTCTTTGCGCGTCTCCCAAAAGGCTTTCCATTCCGTCGCGGAATTTTGTCATAATGTCGTCGGCGGAAAAAAGCTTTTTAAATCGAACCAAAAAGACAAGCCACAATAGCAAATTTATCATTGTAAGGGACGAAAGCAAAAAAACGGCCACTTTTTCACCTCGTTATGTTCACATGAATGCCCAAGCGCGGATCGCGAATCTCGTATTGCTCGCGCTTTTCAGGCTCTTCTTGGGGCTTTTCCCTTTTCTTTTGGCTTCCGCCCTGTGCGCCGCCAGAGCCCTTGTCGTCGGCCTTGATTTTTCCGGTTTGGCTTTCGTTTGCGGCCGCCTTTTGAACGCTTTGGGAAGCCTGCAAATTTTGGTTCACCAAGCCTTGGGTTTGCAGGGATTGGGACAAGGCGGCGCCCTGCCCTTCGCTGGCCACCCGTTGGGCCACATTCGCCATTTGAGAATACATTGTTTGCAAGTCGATGGGCTGCAGGGCCATATTAGCTGGAGTATCCTTCCGGCATTACAAGCTCGGACATGTCAGGCGCCTCGTATTTTCCAGTGCGTATGAAGCCGCCTTCCATAAAATACGTGACGTTCTTTGTGTCGGCGCGGACTTCCTGCAAGGTGTCGCGAATGTAAATCTTGACCCCGGCAAAGACATTTCCTTCCGCCTTGACTTTTCCAAAGACCTTAAGCTCGTGCAAGTGTTCTTGAATTTGGTCTATTTCTTCCGAAATCTTTTCGGATTCTATCGCAATTTCCTGCTTGCGGCTCTTGAGGTTGGCCAAAGTTTCTTCCTTGTCCTTGGGAAGGGTTCGCCGGGCCTTTTTGTAATTTTCCAAAGTGAGGATGTTGTTCTCCACATCCTCCAATTCCCGAACCAAGTCGTTTTGCTGGCCTTGGATAAACTCCAAGCGGTGCTTGGCGCGGGGGTCAAAGCCGACTTCCAAAATCGTTTCAGTTCCGCCGCCGGGACTTCCGATGTTCCTCGCGGCGATTTCTTCCGTGGCAAACAAGTGGCCGCCGGTAATTTGGGCCTTCTTTCCGTTGAGGACGATTTTTTTCATCGCGCTCACTTCGCTGTTCATTATGCTGTCGGAAACAATGCAAAATTCTTCGACTTCGATTTTGGCGCTTTGAATGAACTTGGCCCACAAGGATTTTCCGCAGTGAACCTCGCCCTCGTCGTGGCCAAAAATGCCGGCCGAAACGATAACGTTGCCCTTTTCGCTTTTGATGAAGCTTTTGCCGACAGTGCCGGAAATTTCGATGTCGCCGGTGGCCTTGATTTCGTAGCCGTCGTCCACGTTTCCTTTGACGATGACGCTTCCCAAAAAGTCGATGTTGCCGGTCTTGATTCCCACGCTTTCCAATTCCAAAACAGGCTCCACGTTGATTTTTTGGTCGTCGTAATGAACCCGTCCGGCTACGCTGGCGATAACCGTGACTCCGTCTTTGTCAAGCTCGACGTTCTTTCCCAAGGGAATCTTGATGTCCTTTCCGTTTTTGGCCTCAAGGTAGCGGCCATACAAGGTCTTTCCCGCCTTGCCCCGCTCCGGCTGCATTTTTGTGGCCAAGGGCTGGCCTTGGACGACATTTTGAATCTTGTTCAATTCCTTGAAGTTGACTTTTCCGTCGCCGGCTTCCTTGATTTTTAGCTTTGTCGGATCCGTCTCAAAGTTAAAGGCTATGTAAGCGTCACGGCCATCTTGAGGCATTATGGCATGGGCCACCTCGCAGGGCGCGCCGTAAACGGGATTGTCAACAAACTCGGCGATTTTGTCGTCTTCGATTCCGGCCACGACGCCCTGAGTCTCCAAGGCGCGCTTGATTTGCTCGGCGGTAATTTCGCCGCCGCTCATGGCCGGAGCGGTGGCCGTGACAGTGGCTTCCATCTCGTCCTTTGAAACGTCAATGATAAGCATGGCGTCGCCGGCCTTGATGTGCTTGTAAAGGCCAATGCTCTCGTATTTTCCGTCCGTGCCCTTTTTGGCAAATTCCTTTATCTTGCCCTCTTCTATGCTGACGGTGTCCGGGCGTCGGGCGTCGTTGATGATGTCCTTGGCCTCCACGCTGCGGCCCTTTCCAACGGGAAGAACGACTTTGAGCATGATTTCGTCGCCAAAGTGTCTGATGTAGTAAAGTCCGTCCTGATCCACAATCTTGACCTCTTCGTCCAATTCGTCCGAAGAAAAGGCGGCTTGAGACGCGGCCTTCTTTTTTTTGGCCAAAGAGGCGGCGTTTTGGTAAATGCGAAGCTTCCAAGGCTTTTTTGCCAAACCTAAAAAGCCGTCGCTTCCTCTTTCCAAAATTTCGTATTCCAGGTTGGCCACCCGCGCGTCCAGTTGGGCCGAAGCGTCGGCCAAAGCTTCGTCAAGAGAGTCGGCGTTGACTTCAATGGCGTTGAGAGCCTTGTCCTCCTCAAGAAGAGTCTGCATGTCTTTTCGGATGACGTCAAGACCGACCATAAATCACATGATTCCTTTTCTTAAATTGGTCAGTTTTGCCCTCAAGCGCAAGTTGGCCTTTGTGTGAAGCTGGCTAATGCGGGACTCGCTGACTTCCAAAACTTGTCCGATTTCCTTAAAAGTCAAGTCCTCGTGGTAATACAAAACTATGACCATTTTTTCTTTTTCAGGAAGCTCGTTTATGGCCTGGATTATTATTTTGCGGATTTCTTCCCGCTCCACAATGACGTCAGGATTGAGGCTTGAGGGAGACTCGATGCTGTCGCCGATGGACATGTGGTCGTTGTCGTTTCCGCTATACCAAACGTCATTTAGAGAAAGGACGCTGGTGCCCGAAAGCTTCATCACCGTTTGCTGGTATTCCTCTTCGCTAACGCCAAGCTTTCCGGCGATTTCCGCGTCGCTGGCGGTGCGTCCAAGGCGGGCCTCAAGGTCTCCGATTGTGTCTTCGATTTCCCGGGACTTTTGTCGGACGCTTCGGGGAACCCAATCCAATTGCCTAAGCTCGTCAAAAATGGCGCCGCGAATTCTTGTGACGGCGTATGTCTTGAATTTTACGTTCTTGTCCGGATCGTATTTTTCAATCGCGTCCAAAAGGCCAAATTGACCAAAGCCCACAAGGTCGTCAAACTCAACGCTGGCGGGCATTCCGACGCTGACTTTGCCGGCCACATATTTTACAAGCGGCATGTATTGCCGAATGATTTTGTCCCGCAAGTCTGGAGACCGAGTCTTCTTGTATTCGTTCCAAAGTTCTTCTTCTGTCTTTTCTTCAACAAGCGTCGATTCCATAGTCCACCCTGTTTTATTCTTCCGTCTTCAATATCGTTCTAATCGCTTCCGCCATTACCGGAGCGTCTTTTACATCCGCAACCTTTCCGTCGGAAAAAACGGTTTGCCGTCCTGAGGCGGCCGCGCCCTCCCGCGCGAAATCGCTGTCCTCTATAACATCGTCGTCAGAATCGCTTGAGCCGGCGCCAACGACCGCCCCTCCGATTTCGCCGATGTCAGGCAAATCGTCCAACTCGTCGCCGCCCGAAGAGCCGCTTGATTCCGGCTCTTTTTCCGCGGAAGCCCCGGCCAAATTTACCGGCGTAAAGGAAGGCGCTTCGGCCTCCTTTACAGGAGCGGCCTCCGCTTTTTCCGCAGCGGCGGAAGGAGCCGAAGAAGCCGTCGCCTGGCTTGAAATCTCGGCGGCTTTTTGCGCTATGTTTTCCGCGGCCTTTCGCTCGCGAACTTTTTCCGCGGCCTCAAGCGCCTGGTTTTGCCGTTGAACCTCGGAGGCTTGGGCCAAAGAAGCGGCCTGCGCCTTGCTTTGGACAACGTCCTCGCTGGAAAGAATGTGCTTTCCCTCAACAAAAAAAGCCGGCCCTTCCTTGTCATCAGGCAAATCAGCCTCGCTGACGACCAAATCAACCTTTGATCCCGCGCTTTTTGTCTCCTCCTGGCTTTCAGAAGGCGCGCCGCCGTCAGACAAAAACTTGGCGCAGACAAACTGAACGCCAACGGCAATCGCTCCAAAAACCAAAGCGAAAATCACAGCCTTTAAAAGCGAAACAGGAAATCCCGACTTTGAGCAAACGGCCGTGACAAAGGATAAAACGAAGGCAGCGCTGGCGCTGAAAATTATTGGCTTAATTTTTATCAATTCGTTTTCCCCTTGCAAAAATTCAACATATTATAGCATACTTTTCAAAAAAATGCTACAAAAATGTTATTTTTTAAATCCCAAAAATTTCTTCAAGAAATTTGAAACGCCTTCGTTGTCAGGAGCCTCAGTCTTTTCGATTCTGCCAACAATATGCTTCACGCACATGGCGGGCTTGGATTGGGGCGCCACGACAATAAAGGGCTTTTGCCTTATGACAGAATTTTGAACCGCCGAATCTTCGTAGACAAAGCCTACATAGTTGACCTTGTAGTTGAGGAACTGGCCCACAATGCTGATGATGCGGTCGGCGATTCTTTTTCCCTCGTCGGCGGAATGGACTCGGTTCACCAAAAGCTGAATGTTGATTTCCCGGTCTTCGATTTCCGTCGTGATTATTTTTATCATTCCGTAAGCGTCGGTGATTGCCGTCGGCTCTGGAGTCGTCACAACGTAAACTTCGTCGCTGGCGGCCACAAAAGAAAGGACATTGTTGGAGATTCCCGCGCCCGTGTCTATGATGATTATGTCGGCGTTGGCCAACGACGAAAACTGGGTGGCAAAGTAGTCAAGCTCGTCCTTGCTCAAGTTGGCGATTTTTGAAAATCCGTTGGCGCCGGCGATGAATTTGATTCCGTATTCAGAATCCAAAATGATTTCCTGCATTGTCTTTTGCTTGTTTATCACTTGAAGCAAATTGTATTTTGGAACCACGTTCAAAAGAACGTTGACGTTGGCCATTCCAAGGTCGCCGTCAATCAAGATCACTTTTTTGCCCAACTGGGAATAGGCGATGGCCATATTGACGGCAAGGTTGGATTTTCCAACGCCGCCCTTTCCGCTGGTTATGGCTATGATTCTGGTCTTGTGGCCGTCCCTAGGCCTTGACGATTCCGACGAGGAGCCTTTCATAATTTCCCTAAGTTCGCTGATTTGGTCTTCCATAATTACCTTTCTCCAAATTTTTCTTCGATATGAATTCTGTCCACAGTAAAGCCTGAAAGACGAATCAAAAAGTCAACAACATTCGCCTTTTGAATGTTCCGCGAAATCACTTGTCCGTCGGTGACGTAAGAAATGGACTTTCGCTTTTCGTTCAAAACGCTGATTATGTTTCCAAAGCGCGTGGTTTCGTCGCACTTTGTGACAATCACAGATGAATAGCCAAAGGGCTCGTAGTTTTGCATGATGTTCTTCAAGTCCCGCGCCTTTGTGGAAGCAGTCACGGCCAAATATATGTCGGGCCTCAAGCCGTCAACGTTAAGGGCGCTCTTAAGCCGCGCGATGTTTTCCGAATCGTTGGGACTGTAGCCCGAGGTGTCTATGTAGATGATGTCGTTGTCTTCTTTTATTGAGTCGAATATCGTCTTCAAATCTTCCGCGTCTTCGGCCTTGTGAACCTGAAAGTCCATGACTTCGCCAAAAGTTTGAAGCTGGTTTTCAGCGCCGATTCTTGTCTTGTCTATAGTTATCATGGTGATGGCAAGGGGCGGCAGGTTGGGCGACTTTTTTCTGATGATGACATTTTGAGCGGCAAGTTTTCCGATTGTAGTTGTCTTTCCCACGCCGGTGGGCCCAACAATTACAATAACACGAGGCGGCCTGTGAGCCTTAGGCTGGGCGATTTCTATGGCCTCGCCTATCCAGTCTATGACTTGCCGCTCCACTTTTGAAAAGTCCTTCAAGTCGTCAAGAGAAAATTCTTTTTTCAGCCGGGAAGAAATTTCCCCGATAAATTCTTTTGTAAACTCGTTGTCCTCAAGCAGCTCCTCGATTCTTTCGATGGACTCAATTTTTTCCTCGCCGCTTGAGCGTGAAATCTTGCGCATAGCCTCCGCCATTTCGCCGATTTTATTGTTTATTTCGTTGATTTGAATTTCGGTCTTGCTCTTTCCGCCGGTGGCCATGCGCAAGATTTCTTCCTGGACAAGGCGCTGGCTTTCCGCGTCGCTTAAAGAATTTCTCTGGTTTTCCCCGCGATGGTTGACTGTATACGAAACCTTGACTCCAAGTTTTTTAAACAAACCAAAAGGCCCGTAATTAAGCTGCGTGTTTTGGCGGTTCACAATCTCGTAATTTGTTCCATAAAGCCGCCCCAACTTTTCGCGGCATTCTTCTATGGTGTCCTCGGTCATAGTCAAGATTTCGCTGGGTTTGACATCCGAAAGCATCACACCACCCCCTCAACATTTTCTTTAATTTCGCCCATCGTTTCGATTGAAACGGTGTTCTCGGCGGCCATAACTTCGTTAATTGAAATGACGACAATTCCAGGAAGTTCCCTCTCAGTCGCCGACTTTACAAGCATGCGGGTTTCAGAAGGACATAGGATGATTGGCGTGTATCCCCTGTCCTGCATGGCGACAAAGGCCGCGCTGACATCCGAAATCCACCTGCGTCCGTCAACGGGATCCAGCGCGGCATACGGCCTTGAGCCGTCGGCCGGCAAAACTTGGTGGCGAAGCAAAAGCTCGGAGTAATCCGCGGACAAACTCATGACATGAAGCTTGCGGTTTTCGTCCGCGTATTGAAGGCATATTTGCTTTCCCAAGGCCTCGCGAACTTTCTCCGTCAAAATCCAAGTGTTTGTGGACGGACCGTAATTTGAAAGCGTTTCCAAAATCAAGACGATGTTTCGTATTGAAACCTGCTCCCTCAAAAGGTTTTGCAAAATCTTTTCAATTTGTCCGTAAGTGAATTTCGCCGTTTCCAAAACCTCGTCAACCACAACCTTGTCGGTTTCAGAAAGTTTGTCGATGATTTGCTTGACTTCCTTAAGGCCAAGAATTTCCGCCGCGTTTCTTCTGATGATTTCTGTCAAATGGGTTGCGATTACCGTGGGCGGATCGACAACAGCGTATCCGGCGCGCTCAACGTCAGCCCTCTTGTCTTCGGGAATCCAAATGGCTGGCATTCCAAAAGCAGGGTCGCGGGTGGCTTCCCCCTTGACTTCCTCCCGAATGTCGCCGGTATTGATGGCCATGTAATAGCCCATCTTAAGCTTGGCGCGGCCCGCTTCGATTCCGCGAATTTTAAAAGTGTATTCGCTGGGGTCCAGCGTCATGTTGTCCATGATTCTAATGCTGGGAACAACAAGGCCCAAGTCCAGCGCCGCCTCCCGCCTAATCCTAAAGACCCGCTCCACAAGTTTGGCGCCCTTGTCCTTTTCAACAAGAGGAATGAGGGCGAATCCGATTTCAAGCAAAAGAGGATCCAATGGAACCACAGGCGAAACGTCCGAAGGATTTTGGGAGCCTTGGCTTTTTCCCGCGGCGGCGTCTTGGGCCTGCTTTTTTGCCAACTCTTGGGCGGCCTGCCTTCTTTGCAAGCGAAGGCCGGCGAAAACGCTGGCGGCTCCAAGGGGAATCAATACATACCAAGGCATTCCCGGAAGAATTCCCAAGACGGCTATGGCGGCGCCCGCGATTATGTAAGAAATTCCCGTGCTTGAGAATTGCGACTTCAATTCCGAACTCAATGTTTCTTCAGAGTTGCTGGCGGTTACCAACATGCCGGTTGAGAAGGAAAGCAAGAGAGACGGTATCTGGCTTAAAAGGCCGTCGCCAATCGTAAGGCGGGAATAAGTTTCGATGGCGCTTTGGAAAGGCTCTCCCCGCAAAATCATTCCCGTAATCAAGCCGGCCACCAAGTTGACCACGGTGATGAAAATGCCGGCCATAACGTTTCCGCTTACAAATTTTGAGGAACCGTCCATGGCCGAAAAGAAGTCGCTTTCGTTTCTAATGTCAGCTCTTTTTTGCCGAGCCTCTTCTTCCGTAATGGCGCCGGAGTTAAGCTCTTGGTCAACGGCGAAATTCTTTTGCCCCATGGAGTCCAAGGCAAAGCGGGCGGCAACTTCGCTTACACGGGTGGCGCCTTTTGTGATTACAATGGTTTGAATGACAATCAGTATGATGAAGATCACCATTCCCACCACAAGGCCGTCGCTTCCCTTGTCGCTTCCCACTACAAACGAAGAAAAGGCCCTGACCATGCGGCCGTCAAAGGCGGACCCCTTTGTCAAAATCAAGCGGGTTGAAGAAACGTTTATTCCAAGGCCAAAAAGCGTCACCAGCAAAATTATTTGCGGGAATGTGGTAAGGCGGGAGGGCTTTGGAGTTGAAATGACCGTGAGCAAAAGCAAGACGGAAACGGCCAAATTCATGGCCATGAAAACGTCCAGCAAAATAGACGGAAGAGGAATTATCAACATAAGCACGACGACAATGGCGCCAACGCTCACAGAACTCTTCTGCAAAAAACTGAGAAAATTATTTTGCCTTTCTTCCGCCATAAGTCCCCACCCAAGGCCTTTTCAAGCCGCCGTCACGCGACTCCGTTTTTCTTCTTAAAATTTTTCAAGTGGCTGTATACAATTGATATAGCCCTAAAGTATGTGTCCGGTATTATAGCGCCAAGTTCGACGTCTGCATAGAGGCCTCTGGCCAAAGGCCGGTTTTCCACTATGGGAACGTCGTTCTCCCGCGCGATTTCCTTTATTCTTTGAGCCATAAAATCCTCGCCCTTGGCGTTGACCATGGGCGCGTCCGTCTGGGCCGAGTCGTATTTTAGAGCCACGGCAAAGTGCGTCGGGTTTGTGATGACAACGTCGCTTTCGGCCACGGCGCGGGGAACGTTGGACGCCAATAGTTGGCGTTGCGCCTGCTTGATGCGGCCCTTCACTTCCGGGTCGCCTTCCATTTCCTTGTATTCTTCCTTGACTTCCTGTTTTGTCATTTTGAGGGAATCCAAAAATTCCCGCCTTTGAATGGCGTAGTCAGGAATTGAAATGACAAAAAAGAATATGGCGGCAAAAAGCAAAAGCCTGAAAGCGATTGAGCCGATTTTTCCAATGGCGCCCAATATGTTTCCGTTTTTGTGAATTATGAAAAGCAATTCCCCCATTTCGCTTCTTATTATGCTGTAGGCCGCGAACACAAGAATGGCCAATTTTGCGAGGGACTTGACGATGTTGAAAGCGCCTTGCCGGGAAAAAATCGTCTTCTTAAAGTATTCTCCAAAATGAGGAAGTATTTTTGAAAAGTTCGGAGTGATTGGCTTTAGGCTGAACATCCAGCCCTTGTTTTGAACTATGTTTCCCGCCACTCCGGCAACAAGGGCCACAAAGGAAATTGGCAAAACCATTTTCAAAAAATAGTCAAAAAAGACATAGGCGCTGGTTCCGCTGACGGCGTTTCCTTGAGAGCACCTGGAAAAAAAGAAAATCAGAATTTCTTCAAAATTGCGCAAAAGCCACTTTGCCAGCAGGGTCAGCGTCAAGACGGAAAACAAAAAGACAAAGGCGCCGTTCACTTCCTGGCTCTTGGCCACCCGGCCCTCTTTGCGCGCTTTTTCCAGCTTAAGGTCTGAAGGCTCTTCCGTTCTTCCTTCGTCTTCGGCGGCGAACCACTGCAAGTCGATTTCTTCAAAGCTCATAGCTTCTTGCCTCCCAGGACCAAAAACAATTGTTCGAGCCGAGCGAAGCCTCCGTCAAAAGAGCGGGAAAAAGCGTCTATCAAGCTTGGCATCAAGGCGGCAAGGATAAAGAAGGAAACAAGGAGCATTACAGGAAAGCCTTCGCTCAACAAGTTCATTTGCGGCGCGGCTTTTGAAAGAATGCCGGTGGAAATTGTTATCAAGGACAAAGTTCCCATTATCGGAAGGGAAATCACGAGAGCGTTGGCAAAAAGTTCCGTGAGGCTTCTCATAAAAAAGCGGGGCAAAAATGCTCCCGAAGCCATGGCGTTGACTATTGAATAGGCGTTCAAGGTCTTGAAGCTTGAAACAAGGCCGCCCAAAAAAAGCTTTTGAAAAAGGCCTGTCTGCATGAAAACCAGCATGGCGATTAGATTTAGGTATTGGCCCATCAAGGGATTTTCCACTTGGCTCAAGGCGTCGTAAACTTCGCTGGCGGAAAAGCCCATTTGAAAGGCGAAGAACTGGCCCGCGGAACTAAAGGCCGAAAAAACAATTGAAATGTAAAAGCCAGTTATGATTCCCAGCAAAGCCTCTCCCGCCAAAAGCATTATGAATTCCGCGGTGAAAGTTTGCTCCGGTGCAAGGAAAATCCCATAAGCGGAAAAATCCGCCGAGCCCAAAATGTTGAACGCCATAAAAGCCGTCAAAGCCACTCGCGCCGAGCCGGGAACATTCCTCATGCTAAAAAGAGGAAGAGTCATAAGCAACGAGAAGCATCTGACTGCGGCTAGCAGGAACGAAGGCGCCTGCGACAACACTTGGTCCAACAAAAACAATCAACTCCTAAAAATTTTGTATCTGCCTAAAAAGGGTCACTGTATAATCCCTAAGCTCGGCGAACATCCAGCCGCCCAAAAGCGCCAAGACGGCCAAAATGGTCAGCATCTTTGGCAAAAAGGTCAGCGTTTGCTCTTGAATGCTCGTTGTGGCTTGAAAAATGGCCACCACCAAGCCCACAATCAAGGCCGCTCCCAATACAGGCGCTATCAGAACAAAGACTTGCATTATTCCGGCCCGCATCAAATTTGAAATTTGCCCTATGTCCATTCGCTACCTCAACACTGAATAAAAAAGCTGCTGGGTAAGCAAGCCCCAGCCGTCAACCAACACAAAAAGCATCAACTTGAACGGCATGGAAATTTGAACTGGAGGCAGCATCATCATTCCCATGCTCATCAAGATGCTGGCCACCACCATGTCTATTATTATGAACGGAATGTACAAATAAATTCCAATCTTAAAGGCCGCCGTAAGTTCGTGCAAAATGTACGAGGGAACCAAAACATAAGTGGGAACGTCGTCAAGGGTTTCGGGCTTTTCAAGGCCTCGCATGTTCATGAACATTTTGATGTAGCTTGTGTCGTCCGCCATTTGGGAATACATAAAGTAACGGACAGGCTTTTGCGCTCCGTCAAAGGCGGCCTCGATTCCTATTTGTCCTTCCCGCATGGGCTTGAAAGAATTTTCGTAAATGTTTGTGAACGTAGGCCACATCACGAACAAAGTCATAAAAAAGGCGATTCCGTTAAGGACGCTTGTAGGCGGAACTTGCTGAAGGGAAAGGGCGCGCTTGATGAAATCCAAGACAATGGAAAAGCGCAAAAAGCAAGTGAGCAAAATCAAAAGGCTGGGCGCCAGCGTCAAAAGAGTAAGCGCTATCAAAAGCTGGACGCTAAAGGCCACTTCCTCGCCGCTTTGAGGCCGGGTGATGTTTATGTCAATGTTGGGAATTTGAACTGGGTTCACGTCGCCCTGCATCTGCATGGTTCCCCGCGCGGAGCCTTGAGGAAAGTTAGGGTCGTCCACAGCGCGGCCCGAACTTTGCGAAGAAAGCGGAAAGGCAAAAAAGGAAGCGGCCAGCGCCAAAAGGCAAACGCGAAAAAAACGCTTTCTGATAATTCCCAAAAAACTATTTTTCATTGTTGAACTTCTCTTTTTGCTTTTTGAAAAAATCCGAAATGGAAGTCGAAGCCTTGCGCTCGCCCTCGGTGGCGCTTGGATTTGACGGATTTAAAAAGAGCGAAAGCACGTCGCCAAAATTTCTCGCGCGCGCCCGAGCTTGCTTTCTGTCGGCGTTAAGGTTCATGGCGTCAACCAATTCCTTGTCCTTGATTTCGCCCAGCAAATCGATTGAGTTGTCAGTGACTCCGACTAAATAAGCTTTTTCCAAAAGGGTCACGATTTGAACGCTTTTTCCCGGGGCCAATGAAACTTGCGCCACCTTGCGCAAAAAAGTGTCGTCGTCCTCTTGCGAGCCGCCCATTTTTTTCCGCATGAAATTCATCACAAGGTAAATGCAAACCACAACTACAATCAAGACAAAGACCATTCTAAAGAAAACCCAAAGCGTGGACGAAGGCCTTCGCCGCCCTTGAGAATTTTCCAAGCCGCTTGCCGCCGGAGCGTCGGAAATCGGAAGAGAGGCCTCGTCAGGCAAAGAGGCGGAAACAACCGTCTGCGAGCCGGAATTTTCACCTTGAGAATTTTCCTGAGAAAAGGCAAAACCTAACGCAAGAGAAAAAGCGCAAAGAAACGCCAATGTGACTTTTGAGACTTTCAATGTTTCCCCCACCACTTTTTAATTCATAATTCCTAATTCCTAATTCATAATTCATAATTCATAATTAAGAATTAAGAATTATAAATGAACGGAATGCGGATTTCCCCTTTTCCGCAAAACCGTCCGTTATTGTTCACGCGCTACCGAAGTTCCGAAACCCGCTCTTGGGGAGACAGAATTTCCGTAATTCGCACTCCAAAGTTTTCGTCAATAACTACAACCTCGCCTTTGGCGATTGGCTTGTGGTTTACCAAAATGTCAACCGGTTCGCCGGCAAGTTTGTCAAGCTCGATAATCGTTCCTTCGCCAAAGCCCAAAATTTCTTTGATGGGCTTTTTGGTGCGGCCAAGCTCTACGGTCATCTCCATGTAAACGTCCATCAAAAGGCCTATGTTGCCTTGGTCCGTCGGAGCGCCGCCGCCCATCAAATTTGGATACTGCAAGGACTGGACGTTGGGAGGAGTTCCCATCATGCCGCCCATGGGAGCCATTCCCCCCATGCCGCCCATTGGCATTCCGCCCATAGGAGCCATGCCGCCCATTTGGGGCATTCCGCCCATGGGAGCCATTCCCCCCATGCCGCCCATCGCGCCCATAGGAGCTCCGCCCATGGCGCCCATGGGGGCTCCGCCGGCCATTCCCCCAAGGCTTGCCATGTCGGCGGCGTTGAGAGAGCCTCCTGCGGGAGCCGCGGCGGCGCCTCCGCCCAAAGCGCTGGCGATTGACTGGGACGGATCGTTTCCGATGGCCTCCCACAAAGTGTAGGCTTGGCCGTCAATGGTCAACGGAAAAGTGAACAAAGCGAATGTGTTTTGCGGAATGCGAACCATGGCTTTTGGAACGCTGATTGACTCCGCCGGGTTGCAGGCCAAGCCTGACAATTTTCCGGTCTTGTCCAGAGCTGTGATTTCGTCGTTTGTATGCGTTGAAAGAGTTTCGTTTATGACGCTCATCGCCATGTCGTCAAGCGCGGCGTTCTCTTCTTTATTTACCAAACTGACCAATTTTTGGGCGCACTCGGTTGAGATGACGTAGAGGTGGTCGCCCTTTATCGTGTTGGAAAAATCCGCTGTGGTCGCTATTACCATTTCGGGAAGCTTGGCCAAGAATTGGTCGCGGTTGGAGCCTTCGACGCTGGGCTCGCCGGCGGAAACCTCGGCTCCTGTCATTTGCTTTAAGTTCTCTACAAGAGGATCCTTAAGTTCGCCCGCGAATTTTGTAAGAGTCGCCGCGTCTATGTTAGCCGACGGCGCGCCGGAAACCTGTCCTGACGCGTTAAGGCCGTCCATTGGAACGCCCGAAAGCAGCGCGTCGATTTCATCTTGGGAAATTACGCCATCACTCATACTGTCTCATCTCCTTCTACGGAAAGCTCTTCAAATTCTTCGGCTCCCTCTTCCGCGAGTTTGCCTGTAACCTGAACCGCCATTTTTTTGCCCACAACGCCGGGCTGGCAAAAGTATTTTTTCTTGTCGCCAATATTCAATGTCAACTGGTCGCCCACCTTTGTGTTGGAAAGCTTCACGACGTCGCCGACGCGAAGTCCCAAAACGTCGCGAATCGGCAAATTGATTGAACCGATTTCGGCCACAACGTCCATGTCAACCGTTGAAATTTTTTCTTTCAAGGTGCCAAGATACTGGGTTGTGGAGCTTCTTCTAACCGAACTGAACCAGAACTGGGAAGAAAGCTTTGAAATAATCGGCTCGATTGTAAGGTAAGGAATGCAAAAGTTAATCATTCCCTCCTCTTCACCAACCTTTGTCTCAAGGGTGACCAAAACGACCATTTCTGTGGGAGGAACAATCTGCGCGAACTGGGGGTTGGTTTCTATTTGTCCCAAGCGGGGCCGCAAGTCAATAACCTGCGTCCATGCCTCGCGCATGTTGGCCAAAATGCGAACTATAATTCCTTCCATTACGCTTGACTCGATGTCGGTAAGGTCGCGGCTCTTGTTGCCGGTGACGGCTCCCGTTCCTCCAAACAAGCGGTCAATCATGCTGAACGTGATGGCCGGGTCAATTTCCAAAACCGCGTTTCCTTTGAGGGGATCCATGTTGATTACCGCAAGGGTTGTGGGCGTTGGAATTGAGCGGATAAATTCCTCGTAGGTCAACTGGTCCACAGTGGCCACATGGACGTGAACCAAAGAGCGCAGTTGGGCCGAAAGGGAGGTTGTGGTAAGGCGGGCGAAAGTTTCGTGCATGATTTGCACGGTGCGAATCTGTTCTTTTGAAAATTTGTCAGGGCGCTTGAAGTCGTAAATTTTGATTTTGCGAGTGTCCGAAACCGCCTTGTAGTCGTCGGTTTCCGACTGGCCCGTGTTTATCGCGTTGAGTAACTGGTCAATTTCGTCCTGCGAAAGAACATCTGTCATCTAAAATGCCCGCCTTTTTTTTACTGAGCCACAACGTTCAGCTTGTCAAAGGACACGCTCTTGATTTTTCCTCTGTTCAAAATCGTGTCGTTTATTTCGTTGCGGATTTCAACTTTTATGTTTCCCTCGTTGCGCGGAGTCAACTCCTCGGCGGTTTTTGCCGCAAAGTAATTTCTCAAAAAGTCGCGAATGGGAATTCTTTGGCCGGTGATTTCCGTGGAAGTGACTTTGTCTTCCTTTTTGTAGCCTAAGAATATGTTCACAACAACGCTGGCCGGAATGGGGTCGCTGGTCCTGGTCTGAATTTCGCCAAGAGAAGTGTACCATTCCAACTCTTCCGCGATTTCCTTGTAGTCTTCGCTTACGGGAATGGCCGCCTGCGCGGGCTTGTTGCTTCCCATAATGTTCATCGTAATGATGACAACGGTGACTATGAGAATAATCGCGCCCAAGGCGAGCGCTATGTATTTAAGCAAAGTCGGAAGCAAACCGCCTATTCCGCCTTTTTTGGCGGGAGCGGAAGAGGCGCCGTCTTCGTCGCCAAGGTCGTCGCCTACATTGTCTTCATCAGCCATTTTTTTCCTCCGTTATAATCTAGCATTAAAAATGCCCTTCGTCTAGAATTATGATGTCCACGCGCCGATTGTAGGCCATGGCCTCTTCTGTGTCGCCTTCAAATTTAGGCCGGGTGTCGGCGTATCCCGCCACGGAAAATTGCCGCTCGGGGGCGCCAAAGTCCGCAAGATAGTGCAAGACGTTCATGGCGCGGGCGGCGGAAAGCTCCCAGTTGCTTATAAAGCCGCTTTCTTCCGGATCCACAGGCGTCTTGTCCGTATGTCCTTCTATCCTAAATCTTCGGTTTTTTTCAATTAAATCTTTATCATTAAAAAATTCGCTCAAGCGCAAAAGCGTGTCGCGGGTGTCCTCTATGTCCAAGTCGGCGCTGCCCTTCTTAAAAAAGGAGTCGGCCGCCAGCGTTATTATCAAGCCCCGCTCGTCGCTGGTGATGGTGATGCGGTTGGACTTTACGTCCGGCGCGAAAAGGGACACGGCCTTTTTTTTGGCCAAGCCCAAGGAGCGGCCTTTTTCAACCGAAGGAAGAGAACTGATCGTGTTTCCCAAATCCGCCAAGCGGCCCGCGCTGAGCGACATTCCGCCAGAAGTGCTTTCAGTTTGGTTCATCTGAAGGCTTTCTGTGATAGTGGCGAGTTGGGTCACGTCAATTTCCGACGGGTTGTACAACATGACGAAGAAGCAAAGCATCAACGTGATCATGTCGCCATAAGTGCCCTGCCAGGCTGTTGACGGTTTTTCAGGCTCTTTCTTCTTGCCCATTTTTTAATCCTTAAGGACTTCCGAGGCGACGGCCTTTCTTGTGACCGGATCCAAATACGTCAAAAGCTTTTGCGCGATTACGCGGGAGTTTTCGCCCGCCTGGATGGCCAAAACGCCTTCTATGACCATTTCCTTAACGCGCATTTCCATAGAGTTCTGGCCGATGAGGTTCTGACCGAACGGAGTCAAGAGCCAGTTGGCCATCATTGAACCATACAAAGTCGTAATCAAGGCTACGGCCATGTTAGGACCAAGGGAGCTTTTGTCTTCCAAGTTGTTCAACATGCCAATAAGTCCAAGAACGGTACCCATCATTCCAAAGCCGGGAGCGAAGCCGGCCCACTGGTTCACGCAGTTGACCCATTCCATGTGGCGGGCCTCTGTCTGGTTCATTTCGTTTTCCATGATTTTTCTAACCACGGCGCCGTCGGTTCCGTCGATTACAAGGCGCAGTCCGCTTTTAAGGAACTGGTCGTCCAAGTCCTCAAGGCCGTCTTCCAAAATCAAGAGGCCTTCCCGGCGGGCCTTGTCCGAAAGGTTGACTATGTTCTGCACAAGGGACTTTTCGCCAAAGTCGGGAATCTTAAAGGCCTTGGCCATAACCTTGAAAAGGCCGATTGCTTTGTTCAAAGGAGAAAGGATAAACAAGGCCGCGTAAGATCCGCCTACGGTCATGAACACAGACGGAATGTCGATGATTCCGCCCAAGGTTCCGCCCGAAGTCAAAACTGACATGACAATACAAGCGGCTCCTCCCACAATGCCAATTATTGTTGCTATATCCATTTTATACCTCTTGGGTGTTTATGCCGATTCTTTTTCGGTAATTCACAATTTTGTTTATAATGTCTTCCGGAGAATTTCTTACAACAATCTTTTTTCCGGAGAGCATCGTAATCGTCAAGTCGGGAAGGCTTTCCATCGACTCAATCATATGCGGATTTAAAAAATACTTTGATCCGTTGAGACGCTCAACTTCAATCATATCTAAATTATTTCCCCACTAATAAAGATATGGAAGCGCGGGCAAAAATTTTGCCTATGCTACTATTCTTTATCATATCATAAGCCGCAAAAAAAAGCAAGTTTATTCTTATAAATTTTCGGATTTTTTTTTGCCGAATGTTAGGAAAAAAAGCGACTGGAAGCCGGAAAAATCAAGGCGGACAAAGCGGCCAGTTCCAGGCGATTAAACAACTTGTCGTTATATAAAATTGTGTTATAAAGAGGACAAAAGGGCCATTTTCTTTGACCAAATCCTTAAAATTATTTATAATTTCTATTTACACTATGGAAGAGGCCAAGATTTTAATAATTGAAGACGCGCCCGAAATGGCGGATTTGATATCGCTTTACGTAAAAAACGCCGGAATGCGGCCCCAAGTTTTTTCCACGGGAGAGGACGCTTGGGACTCCATGCGGGGAACCGCTCCTGACGCGCTGTTATTGGACTTAAACCTTCCCGGAATGAGCGGCATGGAATTCTTGCGCAAATTCCGCGCGGAATACAAAGACTCAATTCCGGTTTTGATTGTGAGCGCCCGCAGTTCGGACGAAGACATAATAGAAGCTTTGTCGCTGTTCTCGCCTCTCGATGAAGAGGCAAGATCCCTTGTCCCGGAGCACACCGGCAGAAGATCCGACCGTGAATATGAAAACCGTCTTGTGAACAGGACGATATGGAGGTATGCCGCCAAGCTTATCATGCCGCACGACATCAGAGTCGTGATGATCACCTATAAGGTGTTGAAGCAGCTTTGGCTGGGCGTGAAGGCTCTCT
>CALDIB010000074.1 GCA_937902125.1 uncultured Treponema sp. | reverse complement strand
ACATCGCATTTTCAAAGTTGCCTCTAAAAACTGAAGTTTTTAGAGGCTCCCATTAGTGGATTTCTAGAGATGCCCTAATTTCATAGGGGGCGCCGCCAAGTTTAAAAGCCCAAAATCGAGGGATTTTAAGCGTCGCATTTTTAGAGGCGCCATTCAGTGAATAAGGAAGAAAAAATGAGCAAGGCGATTTTGACCATTGACGACGGCCCCACAAGCCAAACGGTTAAGATAATTGACTGGCTTTTTGAGCGGGGCGTTCAGCCGATAATGTTTTTTACCGGAACTGACTTTGAAAAAAATTACGAGGCCGGCATTTATGCCTTGCGCCGGGGAGCCATCGCGGGAAACCACAGCCTTTCCCACCGGCATTTTTCAGAGCTTTCCTTTGAAGAAGGAATCGAGGAAATAAAGGCGCAGGAAAAAAATCTTGAGCGTCTTTACAAAGACTCAAATGTCAAGCGGACAAAAAAACTTTTTAGATTTCCTTACGGCGACAAGGGAGGAAAAAACGCCGAGGCCTTTCAAAAATTTTTGAAAGCGGAGGGCTTTGAAAAAGGCAGGGACGGATCCGGCGAAAGGGACTGGCTTTGGACTTTTGACTTTGAGGAATACAAAATGCAGTGGAACGAAGGCTGGACTTTTGAAATGTCGAGAAAAAAAATTTTTGAAAAAACTTTCAATGAAATTTCTCCCCGCGTCCTTTTAATACACGACCATCCCCAATCTAACAAATTTGAGGAAGGCTATTTTTTCAAGTTGATTGAGGCGGCCCTTGAAAGCGGCGTTGAATTTGAAAGGCCCTTTTAAGGCCTTTTGAAGAAAGCGGCGGCAAGCCCAAATTGCAATTTTTAGAAGCCGCATTAAGCCTTTCAATTTTTTTTGCAAAATCGCAGGAATTGTGGTAGAATGTAAGAATGAACGATTCGCAAAAAGAGGCCTTGCTGAAAAAGGCCAAGGAAATGCTCGCCTTTTCCTACACGCCCTACTCCCACTTTAACGTTGGAGCGGCGCTGCTTTCAAAGAGCGGAAAAATTTTTGGCGGCTGCAACATTGAGAACGCGGCTTACGGCCCTTCAAACTGCGCCGAGAGGACGGCGTTTTTTAACGCGGTCAGTTCTGGCGAAAAATCATTTGAGGCCATCGCCGTTGTGGGCGGCCCCGACGGACAAATAAAGGACTTTTGCCCGCCTTGCGGAGTTTGCCGCCAGGTTATGATGGAATTTTGCAAGCCCAAGGAATTTTTGATTCTCTTGCAAAACGACCAAGGGCAAATAAAAGAATTTACGCTGGAAGAAATTCTTCCTTTGGGCTTTGGCCCGGCGGACTTGGAGAAATAAACCAAGGAGTAATTGGGGACAAAAACGCGTCGGTTGCCGCCGCCTTTTTGTCCTGACGAGTTTCTTTCT
>CALDIB010000073.1 GCA_937902125.1 uncultured Treponema sp. | reverse complement strand
GACACCGACACCGACGCCGACGCCCACGCCCGATCCGACGCCGCTTCCCACGGATTACCATTCGCTTGTGGAGCAGCTCGCGGAAAAAAAGCACGATCTGCACATGGAGATCGTGAGCTCTGACGTTACAGATTACCCGAATGTGAGGCTTTATGTGAGTGTGACGGAGCCCTCGGACGGCTCGGCCGTGATCCTGGATTCACCTACAAGGAAGATATTTTTTCCGGTGCCAAGGCAGCTGCAAAGGGCGGGTACACAACCGTTATCCTGATGGCAAACACAAAGCCCACCATCGATAATCCGGAAACACTGGCGGAGGTTTTGGAGAAAGGCGCTCAGACGGGAATCCGGGTGCTTTCCTGCGTGAACGTGACAAAGGGCATGAAGGGGCAGGAGATCGCGCCCCTGGAGGAGCTTTCCGCAGCAGGTGCGGCAGGTTTTACGGATGATGGGGTGCCCATTCTTCGGGAGGATATTGTCAGGGAGGCCATGGAGCGGGCGGCAAAGCTTGGAAAGCCCGTGACTTTCTTGCCCGACGCCCTCGGTCAAAAGGCCGCCATCGACGCTTTGCCTGAGGGAGCCGTGGCCATGCTTGAAAACGTCCGCTTCCACCCGGAAGAGACCAGCAAGGTTGACGCCGAGCGGGAGACAATGGCAAAGGAGCTTTCTACATACGGAGACATTTTTGTAAACGACGCCTTTGGAACCGCCCACCGCGACCAGGCTTCAACGGCCACAATCGCCAAGTTCATGGCCGAAAAGCCGGTTGGAGGCTTCTTGATGGAAAAAGAAGTCGCCAACATCGAGCCCATGGTGACAAATCCTCCCAAGCCGCAGGTTGCCATCATCGGCGGCGCCAAGGTTTCTTCAAAGATCGCGGTTTTGGAATCATTGATGAAAAACGCCAGCGCTCTTGTCATCGGCGGCGGAATGGCTTACACATTCCTCAAGGCCCAGGGCCACAAGGTGGGAAAGTCTTTGGTTGAGGACGACTTTTTGGACACAGCCAAAAAGCTTTTGAGCGACGCGGCCGCCAAGAACGTAAAGATCATTCTTCCTGTTGACCACGTCGGCGCCGAAGAGTTCTCTCCAGACGCAAAGGCCGTGGCCGTTGACAATATCGACATTCCCGAAAACTTGATGGCCATGGACGTAGGCCCCAAGACTGTTGCCGCTTACAAGGAAGTTCTTTCTACTGCCAAGTCCATCGTTTGGAACGGACCGGTAGGAGTCTTTGAGTTTGACGCCTTTGCAAAGGGAACGGAGCAGGTTGCCCGCTTGGTGGCCGAAGCCACAGGCCGCGGAGCCATGACAGTGGTCGGAGGCGGAGATTCTGTCGCCGCCGTCAACAAGTTCAAGCTCGCCGACAAGATGACCCACGTCTCTACAGGCGGCGGAGCCAGCTTGGAGTTCTTGGAAGGAAAGACACTTCCTGGCATCGCTATTTTGGCGCAAAAGTAGATTTTAGCCGACAAACGCTTCGCACGTTTACGGCCAAAATCATTTAATCTCCCGATTCGCTTTGGCGAACTGGAGAAATAAATTTCGACCCGACGCTTCGCGCGGGTCAAATCATAGGGGCGCCGGCTTGTTGCCTTCGGCCAAGCCGAGAATTCGCTTCTGAGCGCCAAAACTCGCGGGGTTTTTATAACCATAATTATAGGAGAAACATAGAATGGCAAGAACACATTACATAGCCGGAAACTGGAAGATGAACACAAGCAAGGCCGAGGCCGTCAAGTTGGCCCAGGACTTGGTTTCCGCCCTTAAGGGAAAGACCAACAAATTCATGGTTGGCGTTCCCTTCGTTTACCTTGACGCTGTTGGACAGGTCTTAAAAGGCTCCAACATTCTTTTGGGCGCCCAGGACGTGGCCGCCACTTCAAACGGAGCCCACACCGGCGAAGTTTCTACAGAAATGCTCAAGGACTTGGGCGTTCAGTCTGTAATCTTGGGCCACTCGGAGCGCCGCCACGAAATCGGAGAGTCCGACGAGCTTATCAACAAAAAGGTTCGCCGCGCCCTTAACGAGGGACTTGAGGTTGTCCTTTGCATCGGCGAATTGCTTTCTGACAGGGAGGCCGGAAACGCCGAGCAGGTTTGCGCCTTCCAGCTTTCGGCCGACTTGGCCGGAGTCACCGAAGAGCAGATGAAGAAAGTTACAATCGCCTACGAGCCTGTTTGGGCCATCGGAACTGGAAAGACCGCCACTCCCGAAGACGCGGAGGCCATCCACAAGTTCTGCCGCGCCTACATCGCCAAGCTTTACAACCAGAAAGTGGCCGACGAGGTTATCATTCAGTACGGCGGCTCAATGAAAGCCTCCAACGCCAAAGACCTTTTGGCCCAGCCGGACATCGACGGCGGCTTGATCGGCGGCGCCTCGCTCAAGGCCGAAACATTCGAGCCCATCTGCAACGAGTAGCATTGTAACGAACCTAAATTTTAGGTTTTGAAAAAAAATGCGGACAAGGAAGGGCGGGAGCCGTGCCGAGCGCGTAAGCGCGAGTGCAAAACCTCAAGAGGCCTCATTCTAAAGGAATGAGACGCAGAAAAAAAACTTGGTGGGGCCCTGTCAGCGAAGCGGTTTGGCCGTAGGCGTCAAACCGCAAGCGAAGGACGGGGGGGGGGGAACCTAAGTTTTTTTTTCGTCG
>CALDIB010000072.1 GCA_937902125.1 uncultured Treponema sp. | reverse complement strand
TTAGCACAAATTCGTTATTTTTTCTCCTCCGTGTCTAAATCTGAGGCTTATTATATTCCTCAGCCAACAAATCAATCACATCACACGATTGCTTTTCTTTATAAAAATTGATTTTTTTATAAATCCAAACATCGTTTTCTTTTTCGGCATCCACATAAACTATAGAAATTCCGTTCTGTCCTTTTATTTTATAAGAAAAATACGCGCTTCCCATTCCGTTCGCATTTGATTTTAATGAACCGCTTATCATTCCCGTTTGGCGGTAATCTTGGCCTAAATATTCTTGTATGATTGGATTGCTTTCGATCAATTCCAAAGAATGCTTGTACGGCTCGCAACTCTTAAATGACGCGGCTACAGAAAACATAGTCACAAAAACAAAGCAAAGCATTATTCCGACAACAATGCAAACAGCCGCGATTGTTTTCTTATTATGTTTTTTCTTTTCTTCTTGAATTTCTTCCTTTGTTTTTGCGGAGAATGTTGTTTCTGTGGCGCAGTAAGGGCAAACTCTTGAATCGGCCGGAATTTTTTTCTTGCACTTTTCGCACACTTGCAAAGGCTTAAGTATCAACATAATAATAAAAACCCACCAGCCAACGCCGGGCCAAATCCCAAGCCAAAACCAATGGGGCGAACGGTTCTTCTTTCTTGCCACAACCACGCCAAAAACAACCGGAACGATCCACACAAAAACCAAAATCAACAACGAGGCGATTCCGCCGCTCGCTTTTCTCACCATATTTCACCCCACTTCAAAAAATCAAACATCTATTTTAATAATTTCCATAAGCCGGCAAGAACAAGCAAAACGCCAAAGAATGAAAGCAAGCATCCTTTTGTCTCAACCATTCTTGACCCTTTGGCGGATCTAAAATCGTCCAAACTTTTTGGAAAGGTCATTAAACATCCCACGCCTGCGATGATGGCGAATATTCCAGCAGTCTTATCGCTTATGGAATTTAAATCGTGAAAAAATGAATACACAATCCCAGTGACAATTACTGAAACGACAATAATCAATCCAATGATGCAAAGCAATAATTTTTTAGACATTTTCTTACAACCTAGCAGCTTTCTTGCTTGCAAGATTTGCTTTTGAATAATCGAGCATAGCTTTCATGTAATCTTTTAACTTCTGAACACAATTCTTTTATGTCGCAGCTTGAGCTCTTGGGAACGATAACTCCCCTTGCAGGGTTTATCCAAACCAGCAGAGCGGATTTTAAAAGTTTAATTTTGTAAATATCTTTGTATTTGATTTTTAATGAACTAAACGGCGTTATTTCCTCAAAATCTTGCTCATGAAAATTTATTGTCGTTTCCGCTTTTAATATTGGATCGCGATTGAAAATAAAAGCGCTGTAAAACGTCATTCCGCCGCGGACTTGAGGACGCCGCCAAAATTTTTCAAGTAGTCGATAAAGCTGGCGTAAGACAAGAAGACGCAAACTCCAAAGAAAATGTTTCCCGCAAGATTGAAGGCGGCCATGTCCGTTCCCAAAAAGGCGGCGAGACCGCTTCTTAAAAAAAAGTTTTGAATGAGCGCCAAAAAGCAGCTGGCCACATAAAAGACGGTTTTTACCTTGCCGCCCTTTCTTGCAGCGATCGCGGTTCCGCTTTTGGCCGCCACCATGCGCAAAAAGTTTTGGCTAAATTCCCTGTATAAAATCAAGACATACAAGGCCGGATGCATCAAGCCCGAAAAGACAAAGCAGGTGAACATGGACAAGTGCAAGAACACGTCGGCAAAGGGGTCGAACATTTTTCCAAAGTCGCTGACCTCGCCTTTAGCGCGGGCGTAAAAGCCGTCAAAAAAGTCCGTAATCTCGGCAGCAGCCAAAAGGGGAATCAGGAGCGCCGACAAAAAAGAAGCCGCTTGAGAGCCGTCTGAAAGGCCAAGCCATTTGGGCAAAAAATACAAGATAAAAAGAAGCGGCGCCGCGAAAATGCGGGCAAGGGTGAACTTGTTTGAAACTTTCATAAAACAAGAATAGCGCTAACGGCCTCTTTTTTCAAGCGTTTTTTTTATGCCGGCGGCCAAAATCCTAAAGCGGACTAAAAAAATTTACAAGTGAACGTAAGTTTTTCCGGCGCCGCCGTCTTCCGCGGGGGCAAAGGAAAATTCTTTGACGGCGGGACAAGACTTGAGCCAGTTTTGGACTGCCTTTTGAAGGGCGCCAGTCCCCTTTCCGTGAATGACGCTAAAATGGTCAAGGCCGTTAAGGACGCACAAATCCACTTGCCGTTCCAGCGCTTTTAAAGCCTCGTCCGCCCTAAAGCCAAGCAAGCGCAACTCGTAGGAAGGCTTTTCCGCGCCGCCAAAAGAAGGGCCGCCTTTTTTTTCCGACGACCCCCAAGCCACATATTGCCAGGCCGGCGGTGAATTTTTTCCGCCGTCTTTTTTTTCAAGACGCAAGTCTTTTTCCTTTGCCTTTATTTTTAGCGAGCCAAACTGAACAAGCCATTCTCCGTTTTTTTCTTTGCGGAGCAAAAGGCCTTCCGCGCCGGTGGCGATTGAGCGAACCTTTCCGCCTTCCTCAAATACAGGCGCGGCCTCTTCCAAAATTTTTCTGGGAGCCAAAGTGGGCGTGGCCGTTTTCAGCGCCTCTGAATTTTTTGTCCGCGCCTTTGAAATCTTGTTGCTCTTATGGGAATTCTTTTTCTTTTCAAATTTTTCTTCGTCCCGCAAAAGGTTGGCTTCTTCGGCTTGCAATATGTCGGAATGAATTTTTTCCGCCGCCGCAAGTTTTTCCTTAAAGTCCTTGGCGGCCAAAGTTTTTTCTCTTGTAACTTCCCCTTCTTTAAGACGGCGGATAAGGTTTTCCAACTCCCGCCTGCTTTCCCGCAAAAAGGCGCTTTCTTCTTTTGACTGGGCGGCCTTAAAGTCGTGCTCCCGGCGGCGAAGCTTCATTTCTTTTTCTTCGTTTTTAAACGCGGCTTGGTCAAGCTTTTCCTCACGCAGGGCGGCCTCTTCCACCAAGCGGTCAAGCTCCAAGTGCTTTTGGTTCAGGCCCTTTATAAGCTGGCTTACGTCCGCCGCCTGGCTTTGAATGTAGGAGCGCGCCTTTTGAACGTCCTCCTCAGGCATTCCGGAACGGCTGGCTATTTCAAGCGCGTGGCTTTCGCCGGGAACTCCCATCACAAGGCGGTATGTTGGCCGCAAGGAGGCCGCGTCAAATTCAACGCTGGCGTTAAGACAAACTGGATTTGTCCAGCCGTAATTTTTTAGGGCGCCATGGTGGGTTGTGACCAAGACAAAGGAGCCTTTTTCTATCAAGCGGTCAAGAACGGCCATGGCGATGGCGCTTCCTTCAAGGGGGTCCGTACCGCTTCCCAATTCGTCAAGAAGGACAAGGCTGTTTTTGCCGGCGTTTTTCAATGCGTCGGAAATTCTTTTCATGTGGGCGCTGAAAGTTGAAAGGGAAGCGTCTATAGACTGCTCGTCGCCGATGTCCGCGTAAATTGAGTCAAAGAAAGGAAGGCGGCTCCCTTCGGCGGCCGGAATCGGAAAGCCGCTTTGGTTTAGGACGCAAAAGAGCGCGAATGTTTTTATGGCCACGGTTTTTCCGCCGGTGTTGGCGCCGGTAAGGACAAGAACCCGCTTTCCTTCGATAAAGCGAATGTCAATGGGAACGGCCTTTTCTTTTAGCAAGGGATGGCGAGCGCCCAGCAAAAGGGGCGGCTCGCCGTTTTTGCAATCAAGCGCGAATGAAGCGGAATTTTCCATGCCCCAGCGAGCGGCCGCCTGGCTTCCGTCCAAAAGCGCCATAAGTGGAAGGGCTTCCTCAAAGGCCGGGGAGTCTTCCTTAAGGCGGGCGGTGGTTTCGGCCAAAATTTTTCGGACGGCGCTTTCAAGCTCAAATTCTTTTTGAACCAAATCGTTGTTAAGCCGCACCGCTTCCTCAGGCTCGATGAAAACAGTCTGGCCGCTGTTTGAAAGCTCGTGGACAATTCCCTTGACTTTGGAGCGCTCGCTTGACTTTACCGCAAGGACTTGCCTGTCGCTTCTGACAACCGGAAGAGTGGATTCCAAGGCGCGGGACAAAAGGGGGTCTGAAACTATTTTCTTAAAGGCGCCTTCTATGTCCCTCCTTATTTTTTGAATGGCGGCCTTTATTTCCCTAAGTTCCCGCAAGTCTTTTAAAGAGCCATCCTTGTCCACAATCTTAAAGATTTCGTCTTCCGCGGCCGCCAAGTCTGGAAGCTTTTGAACGGCTTGGTCAAGGCTTCGCAAATTGAATTCATTTTTGGCGGAAGAAATTTTTTCTTTCGCAAGACGCTCGCTTTGGCAAAAAAGTCCCAGCGCGTAAAGTTCGTGGACTTCAAGGCGGGCGCCGCTTGTCTTTATCACAGGAACAAGCGCTTGGACAGGCGGCCAAGACTTTACGGAAAAATCTCCCAAAGAAGAAAGCAAGGCCGTCCATTCCCGGCTCATGTTTTTCAAGCGCTGGCATTCACCGGCGTCGGCAAAGGGCTCCCGGGCCAAAAGGCCGGCCCTGCCCTCCTCGCTGGCGCAAAAGCCGGAGATTTTTTCGCGAATCCTAAAAAAGTCCAATTCAGCTAAAGTTTTTGTGTCCATAATTTTTTTTGCGGCAAGGCCGCGCTTTTTGGCTTTGCGAAAAGTTTTAGTCCCGCCAAGTTCCGGTCTTGATTTCTTCGGTGATGTTCTTAAAGCTTTCAAAGCGGTCTTGGCTTATGGCGCCGGAATTGACGGCCTCCAAAATCTTGCAGCCCGGCTCGCTGGAATGGGAGCAAGAGGCGCCGTATTTGCACTGGCCCAAATAAGGCTTGAATTCCCTAAAGTATAGGGCCACGTTTTCGGCGGGAATTTCGTTCAGCATAAAACGGCGAATTCCGGGAGTGTCGATTATTTCCGCGGTCATGCCCCGCAAGCCTCCGGTAAAAGCTTCGTTCAAGTTTATGTGAAGAAGGCTTCCCTTTGTGGTGGTGTGGCTTCCCCGTCCGTATTTTTTTGAAAGGCTTCCAGTCTTTAAAATGACGTCGTTGTTCAGGCGGTTCACAAGGCTTGACTTGCCCACGCCGGACTGCCCCACAAAGGCGCTTCTCTTTCCGTTCATAAGGGCGGCCAAGTCCATAAGGCCCTCGCCGGTTTTTGCCGAAACTTTTTGAACCGAATAGCCAAGGCTTTCCCAATTTTTGACGCGGGAAACAAAGGCCTCTTGGCTTGCGGCCGACAAGTCAAATTTGTTCACCAAAATTACCGGCTCTATTTTTTGCTCTTCCGCCTGAATCAAGCAGCGGTCGATGAATCTTGGCCTAAAGGGAGGCTCGTCGGGTGTGGTGACCAAAATCAAGTAGTCAAGGTTTGCGGCCAAAACTTGAGGCTTTTGCCCCTTGACGTTCCAGCGCAAAAAAACGTTTTTCCGCTCAAGCAAATTCAGAATCTGCCCTTTTTCTTCGGAAAGGGAATCTTCCTCAATTTCAACCTTGTCGCCGGGCGCCAAAGGATTGTAGTAGCTTTTGTCCGTCTTGATTTTTTTTCCTTTGATTGAGCAGGAGCGCAAAACGCCGTCCTGACATTCCACAGAAAAGAAATTGTTTGTTCCCGCTATGACAGTTCCAATCATAAGAGTCGCAAAGAAGCCGCCAAAGTTTTTAGCCCTTTGGAGGCGAGCGTTTTAGTCGGTACGGGAGTCGAACCCGTCTTTAGAGATTGAGAATCTCTCGTCCTAAACCGATAGACGAACCAACCGAAAAAAAGCCGGTCTTTGGCCGGCTCAAGTTCCCCAAGGAGGATTCGAACCCCCACAGGCAGAACCAGAATCTGCAGTGCTACCATTACACAATCGGGGAATGTGTAAAAGCGAATTTAGCGCAAAAACAAAAAATTGTCAAGAGCCGCAAGCCTCATTAAATTTGACCTCCCCATTTTACGCCGTTTTTTGCGGCTTTTTTGTCGCTTTTTTCTTGCCAAAAGAATGAAAGTCATTGTATAATGCCGCTCAAGGGAAGCTTGAAAAATCAGCGAAGGCGAATTTTCAAGGCGCCCTCAACTTACAATTTTTTATGGAGGAAAACATGTCCAACCAATACGCGGGAACGCAAACGGAAAAGAATTTGCAGGCGGCCTTTGCCGGAGAGTCGCAGGCAAGGAACAAATACACTTATTTTGCCAGCGTCGCAAAAAAAGAAGGCTTTGAGCAGATTTCGGCCATTTTCTTAGCCACGGCCGACAACGAAAAAGAGCACGCCAAAATGTGGTTCAAGGAGCTGGGAGGCTTGGGAACCACGGCCCAAAACTTGGAAGCGGCCGCCGACGGAGAAAACTTTGAGTGGACCGACATGTATGAAGGCTTCGCAAAGACCGCCGAAGAAGAAGGCTTCAAGGCCTTGGCCGCCAAATTCCGCATGGTGGGCGCCATTGAAAAGCGCCACGAAGAGCGCTACAGGGCCATTTTAAAGAATGTGGAAACAGCCAAAGTCTTTGAAAAGAGCGAGGTGAAGGTTTGGGAATGCCGAAACTGCGGCCACATTGTGGTGGGAACAAAGGCTCCCGCCGCCTGCCCTGTTTGCGCCCATCCCCAAAGTTTCTTTGAGGTGAGCGCCGACAACTGGAAATAAGGCGTTCCCTTTAAAGGCGGGAGCCTTTCCCGCCTTTAAAGCTTTAGCGAAGCTTTTTATAGCCGTAGACAGCGGTTTCGCCCAGCTCCTCTTCGATTCGGATGAGCTGGTTGTATTTTGCCATGCGGTCTGTTCGGCTCATGCTTCCTGTCTTAATCTGGCCTGAGTTTGTGGCCACTGCGATGTCCGCGATTGTGGTGTCCTCTGTTTCGCCTGAGCGGTGAGAAGTGACAGTGGTGTAGCCGTGGCGGTGGGCCATTTCGATTGCTTCCAGAGTTTCGGTAAGGGAGCCGATTTGGTTCACTTTGATGAGGATTGAATTACCCGCGCCTTCCTTGATTCCCTTTTCAAGGAATTTTACGTTGGTAACAAAAAGGTCGTCGCCTACAAGCTGGCAGCGGTCGCCGATTTTTGCCGTAAGCTTTTTCCAGCCCTCCCAGTCGTTTTCGTCAAGGCCGTCCTCAATCGAGTCAATCGGATATTTTGTGATAAGCTCCTCAAGGTATGCGATTTGCTCATCGTCCGAAAGCTCCTTTCCGTTGGGGTCTTTGGGAGTTCCGTTTGAAAGCTGCTTGTAGTTGTAATAGAATTTTCCGTTCTTTTCTACGGAGAATTCCGAGGCCGCGCAGTCCATGGCGATTTTTACGTCTTCGCCCGGCTTGTAGCCCGCGTCCTTTATGGCTTGGACGATTGAGTCAAGCGCGTCGTTGATTCCGTCAAACTTGGGGGCAAAGCCGCCCTCGTCGCCGACAGCGGTTGAAAGGCCGCGGCCTTTTAAAAGCTTGGCCAGCGCGTGGAAGACTTCCGCTCCCATCCTGATTGCCTCGCGCTCGGACTTGGCTCCGACCGGCCTAATCATGAATTCCTGGAAGGCGATCGGAGCGTCGGAATGAGCGCCTCCGTTAATTATGTTCATCATCGGAACCGGAAGGACGTGAGCGTTGGCCCCGCCGATGTAGCGGTAGAGCGGAACGTTTAGGGCCTTGGCCGCCGCCTGCGCTGTCGCGAGGGAAACGCCGAGAATAGCGTTGGCTCCAAGCTTTGACTTGGTAGGAGTTCCGTCCAGAGCGAGCATTTTCATGTCCAGCGCGCGCTGCTCAAAAACGTTGAAGCCTTTGAGCGCGGGGGCGATGATTTTGTTTACGTTTTCCACGGCCTTTAGGACGCCCTTTCCGCCGTAGCGCGCCTTGTCGCCGTCGCGCAATTCAAGCGCTTCGTTCTCTCCGGTGCTCGCTCCGCTGGGAACGGCGGCACGGCCAAGAACGCCGTTTTCCAGGATTACGTCAACCTCGACGGTTGGATTTCCGCGCGAGTCGATTATCTCGCGGCCGATGATTTTGTCGATTGCGACACAGTTCAGCATACAATCCTCCAAATGGTGTTTTTTTTAGTTGGAATTAGTTAAAACTAATTCTAGTTAGACTATTGCAATAAAGGCTTTTTGTCAAGCGCATTTATTGAAACTTCCCGCCGTTTGCGCTATCATATTGTTCAACTTACACAAACACATTAAGGAGAACTTCATGACTTACACTGCGGAAGTGGAACATATGTGTCCCTTGGCTAAGGGCGCGTATCATGGACCGGCCCCGATTCCCGAAGAGGGCGAATGGGTCAAGGTAAAGAAAATTGAAGATGTTTCCGGATTCACCCACGGAATCGGTTGGTGCGCCCCCCAGCAAGGCGCCTGCAAGCTTTCTTTGAACGTGAAGAACGGAATCATCGAAGAAGCTTTGGTCGAAACAATCGGCTGCTCGGGCATGACACACTCAGCCGCCATGGCCTCAGAAATCTTGATCGGAAAGACTTTGCTTGAAGCCTTGAACACTGACCTTGTTTGCGACGCCATCAACACCGCCATGCGCGAGCTTTTCATGCAAATCGTTTACGGACGCACCCAGTCGGCCTACTCAAAGGACGGACTCAAGGTCGGAGCCTCTTTGGAAGACCTCGGAAAGAACTTGCGCTCTCAGGTCGGAACTATGTTCGCCACACGCAAGACAGGCCCCCGCTACTTGGAAATGACCGAAGGCTACGTTGAGACTTGCGCCGTTGACAAGGACAACCAAATCATCGGCTACAACTGCATCAACTTCGGAAAACTGATGGACGCGCTCAAGGCCGGAAAGCCCGCGCAGGAAGCCATCGAAGGAGCGCGCGCCCACTACGGACGCGTGACAGCCGACCAGGGCATGGTCAAGCTCATTGACCCCCGCAAAGAGTAATCAGGAGGAAGGACACTATGGCATTATTTGAAGATTTTGAAGGCCGAATTCCTCAGGTGAACAAGGCTCTTAAAGAATACGGATTCAAGGAAGGCGAAGCCGGCTTGAACGAGGCCCGCGATCTTTGCAAGGCCCGCGGCTTTGACCCCTACGAGATCTGCCAGTCAACACAGCAGATTTGTTTTGAAGACGCCAAATGGGCTTACGTTTTGGGAAGCGCCATCGCGATCAAGGAAGCCGAAAAGACAGGCGACAAGACTGGTTCCACAGCCGCCGCCAACATCGGAAAAGGATTGCAGGCTTTCTGCTTGCCCGGCTCTGTAGCCGACGACCGCAAGGTTGGACTTGGCCACGGAAACTTGGGCGCGCGCTTGCTCAGCGAAGAAACCCAGTGCTTCGCTTTCTTGGCCGGACACGAGTCTTTCGCCGCCGCCGAAGGAGCGATTAAAATCGCCGCCAACGCCAACAAGGTTCGCAAGAACAAGCTTCGCGTAATCCTCAACGGACTTGGAAAGGACGCCGCCCAGATCATCAGCCGCATCAACGGCTTTACTTACGTTCAGACTGAATTTGACTACTTTAACGGACAGGGAACCGACAAGGCCCTCAAGGTCGTCAAGGAAGTTCCCTATGGCTCAAACCCCGACCGCCTCATCGTCAAGTGCTACGGCGCCGACGACGTTCGCGAAGGCGTTGCCATCATGTGGCATGAGGACGTTGACGTTTCAATCACAGGAAACTCAACAAACCCGACCCGCTTCCAGCACCCGGTTGCCGGAACATACAAGAAAGAGCGCTTGCTCGCCGGAAAGAAGTACTTCTCAGTCGCTTCTGGCGGCGGAACAGGACGCACCTTGCACCCGGACAACATGGCTGCCGGCCCGGCCTCTTACGGCTTTACCGACACGCTCGGAAGAATGCACTCCGACGCCCAGTTTGCCGGATCTTCTTCTGTTCCCGCCCACGTTGAGATGATGGGCTTTATGGGAATGGGCAACAACCCGATGGTAGGCTGCACTGTGGCTTGCGCCGTCGCGGTCGCCGGTTCGTTCTAACGCGATTTTGCAATTGAACGGGTCCCGCTCTTTTTGGGCGGGATTTTTTTTTAATTCGCGGGACTTTTTTGCAAAAGGTACTTGTCGTTTTGCGAATCGTATTTAATCACATAGCCGCAAGACTTGACAAGCGAGCGCGCGTCGTCGTCGATTTCTTTTAGCGCGCTTGTGTCCGCTCCGTTGTCGACAAGGATCGCGAGAGGCTTTACAGACCATTCGTTAAAACTTCCGTCCTGTACCAAAAGCGCGAGGGGCGTTTGACCGGCATTGTTTTTCTTGTTTGCGTCCGCTCCCTTTTTTAGAAGAAGCTTTGCAAACTCCACGTCGCTGTAGTTTACGCTCTTGCAGCAGCCATGAAGCATAGTCCAGCCCTTGCCGTCGGCTTCGTCAATGTCATGTCCGTTTTGCAAAAGATAGTCCAAAAGCTTTATCGCGCCAAGCGCCCTTGGATGCTTTTGATTGTCTTCGCGGCAATAGTCCTTAAAGTTGTAGGCAACGCAGCCCATCGCGTCGCCCATTCCCAACATTTTAAAACGATTCAGCTTTTTGGGAATCTCAACGCCCAAAGACCTGTAGAGCAAAACAAGATCGTAAGCCGCGTCGTTAAGCGCGAACTCCATAAGGCAAAGGCCCTGGTATTTTTCCCAGTCAAATTTTTCATTCAAGTCCGCTCCGTTGTCCTTAAGGCATTTTAGGCAACTTTTTATGTAAGAAAGGCAATCGTCCCGCTCTCTATGTTCGTAGTAGTAGTATATGACAGAAGCCAACATAGGAGCGCGGTCCAAAACCAAAGGAGCCAGCTCCTTTACTTTTTCAAGGTTTCCGCTTTCAAAAGCGGCCTTTAGCATCTCTCCGGAATAAGAGGCGCCGGCCTTAAGCAGAGCGTCCCTAACAGCGTTTGAATTCTTTCCGGCCTGCCAAGCTTCAAGAACGGTAAAACTGTCATGCGGCCTCTCGTCGCCATGATCTTCTTTGGCGCTAAAGCCCAATTCCCGCAAATAGTTGACAACGTCAGGATCCGGATTGTAGGCGGCGGGATATGAGAAAATCGACGGCTTAAAGCCATAGGAGTCTTCATTTTCGAAAAGGGCCTTTATGTCACCCAACGCTTGCAGAGTCTTTCTAGAGCCAAAGGCAAGCTCGGCGCGCAAGCCTGTTTTTTCTTGAGCGAAAGTTCCGCTATAAATGTCGTAGGAAAAATCAAGGGTTACAGGCAAAGGCATGCTTGGAATCGGATAGGCGGTTACGCTAATGCCGTCCTCAACGTAAGAAAAGCGCTTGTCGCAAAATTTGCTCGAGTAGCCCTTGCTTTCCAAAAACGAAAGGAATGAAAAAATCGGATCCAAGCCTTTGGCGTGGCTTTGGCTTGTCTGAACGACCCAGTCGTCGTTTTTCCAAAGATAGACTTCCAGCTTTTGCGGATAAATGTAAAAAATCGTGTCATGCGCGTTATGCCAAACAAAAAGATAATGCTCGCCTGACGAATTAAGGCGAATGGCGTATTCATAGCGGCTTCCGCCCGCCCCTGTTCCAGGATCGTTTCCCCGATGAAACACGCCGAAAAGCTCTTGGCTGCCGCTAGCCCAAAGCCACTGGTCCGCTTCGCCGTCGTAATAGCGCTCCATGATTTGTCCGTCGGCGTTCTCGCGAACGTTCTCCCGGCCAACATCCATCGAATAAAGTTCCATGAACATTCGATTTGTTTTGGAATCATAGCGGTAGCCGCCCTGTTCCCAAACGCTTGAATTGACGCGGATTTCGTCAATCGCGCAATCGTTAGCGCCGTCGCTTCCTTGGTAAACGCTGTCAATCACGAGCGTCATCTTTGAATAGGGCTTGTCGTATTTTTCAACGTCTATCTTTTGAAAGCCGTACAATTCGTCGCTCAGTTCCGCGTGAAAAGCCGAACTCTCGTCGTCGTCAAAAACCAAGCGTATGTCTTTGGGCCTGTTGTTTTTCCAGGCGTCGGGCAAATAGCCAAAGCCGTTTTTTATCCAGACATAAGAAATTGTCGTTGGCTCTTCAAAGACAAGGCTTATCCGCTCCCCTCTTCCATCGCCCGGAGAGCCCTCGACCCAGCTTTTCCAAGAAGCGTCAAGAACGTTAGCGGCAGAAAATTTTTCCTCGTCCAAAACCGAAGACGCGGCAATCTCTTTTACGGCTCCAGCCTTTGGCGTCAACAGAGAACAGTATTCAAGCCAGGAATCGCGGCCATAAGTTTTTTTGCCAGCCACGACTTTTTCCACCTCGCTTCCGCTAAACGAAAGGCAGCTCTGTCCGTTGGCATAGGGGTTTACGCAAACAGGATTTTCTGGAACTTCAAGCAGCGAAAGACGGCCGCAATCATTAAAGGCGCCGCGCATATAGCCTTGCATTTTATAAATGTGGACGTCGTCCAAATTCGGGTTTTTGTTAAAGGAAGAGCTTCCAAGCGAGGCGACCAAAGTGTCTTTGGGAAAATAAACCGAGCGGAGATTTACGCAGCTGTAGCAAACGCTGTCGCCGTAAGAGCTTAAGCCTTCCGGAAAACGAATCTCATACAGTGAGTTGTTGCATGAAAGGGAGCCGTAAGGAATCTCGCTAAAAGAGTCTTTGCTTCCGTCGTCCGCCATTTTGCAGGAAGAAAAATCCAAGCTTACCCTTAGGCTTTCCGCCTTCCGCAAGGCCTCGGTGATTTTTTGCCAATCAGAATGATAAAGGGAAATCGAAGGCTTGAACAAAACATGGGGTATTTTCAAGCGCGTTTTTTCGCCGTCTTTACTCTATTCAATTCTGGCGGTCTGGTTCGCGGCCGCGATTTCTCTTACAAGCGAGCCAACGTCAGAGACATTTATTTTTTTCGCCCTTAAGACAATAGTTTCCGCATCAGCGCCCTCATAATCAGATTCAGAAAAAGGCTCGCATAAAGGATTTTTGGCCGAACAAGAAAAAAACAAAAATAAAAGAACGAAAAAAAAGAAACTTTTTTTCATGACAAATCCTCCAGTTTACAAAAACACTATTCCAAAGATCGCGCCGGCCAAAACCACCGCCACGGGGTGGACTTTTGTCTTTAAAAGGGCAAAAAGCGCCAAAAGGTAAAAGGCAAGGCTTTTCCATTTTACAAGATCCAAAATCGTTTCAAGACTAAAGGCGGCGGAAGAAAATGCGTTTAAGTTTAAAAGCGCCAGCGTAAAGACTTGGGCGCAGGCCACCAAAACAATTCCCGCCGTGGCAGGCCGCAAGGTTTTAAAGGCGGACTGGACAAGGGGCTTTTCTTGAAAGCGGGCGAAAAATTTCGCGATTAGAATTATGCAAATGTATGACGGAAGAATCTCTCCCAAGGTGGCGACTATTCCTCCCAAAAGTCCATGAAATTCATAGCCGATGTAGGTGGCCATGTTAACTCCGATGGGGCCTGGAGTGCTTTCTGAAATGGCCACCATGTTAAAAAATTTGTCGTCCGTAAGCCAGCCGCGGCCCACCACAACTTGCCGCATGGAGCTTATGGCCACCAAGCCTCCGCCGATTGTCCAAAGGCCTATGAAAAAGAAAATGCAAAAAAGTTCAAGCAAGGCGGGTTCGCTCATTTTTCTTTCTCCCCTTTTTTCAACCCCAATTTTTTTTCAAAAAAATAAATCGCCATTCCCAAAAGTCCGGAAGCAAAAATGACGAGAACCACATTGGCCTTAAAAAAGAAAATCAGGCAAAAGGCCGCGGCAAAAAGAGCCAGCGAAAAAATGGACGAGACGCTTTTTTTAAACAGCTTTATTATCGAAAAGCTTAGATTCGCGGCCACTGCCACATTTATTCCCATAAGAGCCTTTTTTATGACGGGAATGGAATCTATTGAGCTTATGCAGGAAGCCAAAAGGCAAATGACGATTATTGAAGGGGTGACAATGGCAAGGGTGGCAACCGCCCCGCCTTTGGCGCCTTTTAGCTTGTGGCCGCAAAAGGTGGCAACATTTACGGCAATGATTCCCGGCGTGGTCTGCCCAATGGCGTAATAGTCAATCAGCTCTTCTTGGCTGACCCAGCCTTTTTTTTGGCAAAGTTCCCTGTCAAGAATGGGAAGCATGGCAAGGCCTCCGCCAAAGGTAACGGCCCCGATTTTAAAGAAAGTCCAAAAAAGCTCAAGGTAAATTTTTACGGAAAGCACGGCAATAATATAGCAAAAAGGCAAGGCGCTTTCAAGCGGCCTTAAAAAGGAGTTGTTCCTACCACAAATCGCCATTGATATGCGCAAAGGCTTGTTTTGTCATTCTTGACCTTGATTATAACATGAAATTCGCTCTTTTGGCCAGCAAATTTTATCGGAAATCGAAGTTTTTCAAAAAACACGCCGAGTTTTATCCAAAAACATGCGACGTTTTAAAAAATTCTCGGCGTGTTTTAAAAAATTCTCCGTATGTTTTTGGGCAAAACTCCGTATGTTTTTGCCGCATTTTGGGCAAAAAACGCCCTCCTGGTCCAGTCACCCCTTGTTTACGGAAACAAGGGCCGCCAAAGCCTCCCACTCTTCGCCCCGAGCCACGGCATCTTTTTTGGCGCCCAATATTTTTACGCGGACAGCTCTTCCGCCCGGGGGAACAGTTTCTCTGGGCAAGCGCGTTATAACAACGACTGCAGCCCAAATCAAGAAAAAATCAAAAAAAATCGTCGCATTTTCACAAAAAACGCTTGATTTTTTTCAAAAACTTGGTAAAATTGTGTATAAAATTCACCTTTTGGAAGTAAAAATGAAAATCAGGCTGTCGTCAAAAGAAGAAAAAAAGTTTTGCCTCCTTGACGGCTTTGAAAACTATATGACCTTGTCTTCGGCAAGTCCGGAAAACGGCGAAGGCTTGATTTACAAAAACCAAGTTTTGGCCGCAGACTTTTGCGTTCTAGAAAACAAAGAGGGCTACAGGCGCCTTGTTTCCCGATTTGAGGGGGACGAATGCCTTTTGGAGCCCGGCTTTTTTACGGTAAATTTTTCAGGGGGAAGGCAAAGCCTTGTCTGCTCCCTCTTGCAAAACGCGCTTTACTTTAACTGCAAAAATTTTGACAAATCCAGCGCCAGCCTTGTCCTCTTGCCCTCCATTGACTTGGCAAAAAAATTGGACAAGGGACAAGCCTTTGCCGCAAGTTCCCAGGCCGAAATTTCAAAGCCCTTGGCCTCAGAGCTTTTGCAGCTGACAAAAGTTTTTGGAAAAAAGGCCGCCCACGCCAGAATAATTTCTTTTGAAAAACCTTCGGAAATTTACATTTCCCTTGAACATTCCCCAAGCGGAGCCGGCAAAGCGGCCGCCAAGCTTTTAAAACAGGGCGCCTTTAAAATTCATTGCCAAAAAATTCAAGAGGAGCTGAAAAAATCTTCGCTTAAAATTCAGGACAGTCTTTTCCAAGAAGCGCTTGACTGGGCCAAGTTTTCTTCCCTGCAATTTTTGAACAAGAACAAGACTAAGGCGCTTTGGGCCGGCCTTCCTTGGTTCCGCGACTACTGGGGCCGGGACATTTTTGTTTCAGTTCCGGGAAGCCTTTTGCTAAGCGGAAACATTAAGGAAGCTCAAGAGCTTTTTGAAAATTTCGCGGCCTTTCAAGACACAAACCCCCGCAGCGTGACCTACGGCCGCCTGCCCAACATTTATCGGGGAAGCGGAGACGTGATTTACAACACGGCCGACACAAGCCTTTTGTTTGTCCGGGAACTTTTGGAATGCGCCAGATTTTCCGGTGACAAAAAATTTTTGGCGCGGCTTTGGCCAAATGTCCGCCTTGCCTTGGAATGCGACAGAAACTTGCGGACAGACTCGGCGGGCTTTTTGCTTCACGGCGACGCGGACACATGGATGGACGCCCGCATTTTTGGCGAAAAATCTTTTTGTCCCCGAGGAAACAGGGCCAACGACATTCAGGCCTTGTGGTTCACGGCGCTTTTGTGCGGAAGCGAAATCGCCCGCCTTTTGGGAAAAAAGGACGAAGAGGAAATCTGGAAGGAAGAAGCCGCCAAAGTAAAGAATTCTTTTTTGGGAAAATTTTTTGACGGACAAAAAATTGCCGACTGCGTTTTGCGGGACGACGCGGCTGACTTTAGGGTTCGCCCAAACCAGCTTTTTCTTGTCACCATTCCAAAAATCACGGGACAAAAATTCATTCCCCAAGAGGTTGAAGAAAAGGCGGCCAGAAACGCCGTTTCGGAATTGCTTTTTCCTTACGGCCTTTGCTCCCTTTCCCAAAAGGACTTGTATTTTCACCCCTACCACAAAACTTGGGAAGCATACCATGAGGACGCGGCCTACCACAACGGAGCCATCTGGACTTGGAACGGCGGCTCTGCCATAGAAGCCCTTTGCTCAATCGGAGAGCAAGACTTGGCTTGGCGCTTTGCCCAAAACCTCGCCTCCCAATTGTTTGAAGGCCCTTGTGCCGGAAGCCTTTCGGCAAACCTTTGGGCCTACCCTGACCAAGACGGCGGCCTAAAATTTTCCGGAGCCTATTCCAGCTGCCGCTCAACGGCGGAATTTTTCCGCGCGCCTTGGCAGGCCTTTTTGGGAATGCAGGTTGACTTGCTTGAAAACAAAATTTCTTTTTGCCCCCGCCTTCCCTCCCAATGGAAAGACGGAAGCGGGGAAATTCTTTTGGGCCTTGAAAACGATTTGCGCCTTGAAATTTCTTGGTCGGCGGAAGGCCAAAATCATGAGCGGGAATTTTCGTTTAAGGTCGGCGGGACGCGGCTTGAAAAAGTCAAGGCGCCTGAAATTTCAATCTCTTTTGCGGACAAGGAAGAATGCCTGAACGTCCAAAATGGAAGCGGAGCCGCAAGGGGAAGCGTTTATTTTTCAAGCCAAAAGGGATTGGACTTTGCAAAGCCTCTTTGTCAAGAAAAAGATTGGGAAAAGCCTGAATGCCTAAAGCAAAAAAATTTTTTGGCTGAAATCGCGCTCCGCCAAGAATTCAATCCAGGACACCCGTCGTCGCTCACAGCAATACGGAACTAACGTTCCGTTTTGCTTAAGGAAGCTCATTCAACTGCATTCGCTCCGCAAACGCGGGCAATACGGAACTAATTCATAATTCATAATTCTTAATTCATAATTTATAATTAAGAATTATGAATTTGCGTCGGAGTATTCGTTTTCGTGGATTACCGGCGGCGGCTGAATTTCGTCGGACAAGCGCATGTCAAAGCTGCGATACTTGTGGGGCGTCATTCCCTTGTAGCGCTTGAAAGTTTTTATAAAATAACTGAAGTCGTTGAAGCCGCAATTGTAGGCCACATCTATCAATGTTTCGTTTCCAGCCCTAAGCTGGTTGCAGGCTTGGTCCACGCGGTAGGCGTTCAAGTATTCCACGGGAGTCCTATGGGTCATTTCCCTAAAGACGCGGCAAAAATATTTTGGCGACATTCCCGCGCTGGCCGCCATGTCGTCAAGGGAAATCGCGGAGCCGTAATTTTGCTTTATCAAGTTGAAGACGGCCTTCAGCTGGTCGCTTCGCAAGCGGGAGCGGTCAAGAACTTTTTCATCCTCGATAAAAAAATTATTGCTCTTAATATAGCCAAAAATAAACAAAAGCCTGGCCACAGTCAAAAGTTCGTAGCCAGCAGGCTCCCGCCTCATGGCCAAAAACATGTTCTCAACTTCGGTAGTGACCTCTTTGTTTTTAAGCGGAACAACCTTGTTCAAAATTACTTTGTGGGAAGAAATGTCTTCCAAAAAAGCGTCGTGGGCGTAATTTTTGTTTCGTATCAAGTTAAAGTCGAACACCACGGATTCGTAGCGGCAAGTAGTCTTGTTGCTTCCGTCGCCGTGCAAAATTCCGTCTTGAATCACGCCAAGACTTCCTTTTTTTAAAACTATTTCCTCGCCGTCAACAAAAAAAACATGCTCTCCGTCAAGAATATGAATTAATTCGCATTCGTTGTGCCAATGGACAGGCAAATTGTAAAGGGGCGAGGCGGTGTTGGAGCAATAATATTGAATCGGAAAAAAGGCCGTTCCCCGCTGCAACATTTCTTTTTTCTTTATGTCAATCGCCATAATTCCTCCACCCCGTTACGGCTGTTTGCGCGAGCCCTTCGCGAGCGCAAATGTTGCCGCTCATGCGGCTGACAAGCGTCTTTGGCTTTTCAAGCGTTTTTTCTTGCCGCTTGTGAATATATTCCTATTTTTTGATACTATATCACGAGATTTATAAAAAAATCAATACTATAATTTTATTTGCGAGAAGGCTTTTATGCCCTGCTAAAACGAAAGCCCCTAACGCTCCGCGTAGGGGTTCGTTCATTTGCGGCAAAAGCTTTTTTGCCCGCGTCCGGCGCGGCAGGAGGAAAAACATGGTAAAGAAATTTTCATTCGGAAAGCCCTACAACACCGAGGCTGTCGTTCAAAGCGTCGAGGCTTCAAAAGGCCCCCTGCCGTTTGGAAGCGCCGTAAAAAAAGACGGCGGCCTATGCTGGAAATATTCCCTATCCAAGGACGACAAAATTTTTGGTCTTGGCGAGACAATGCGCGGCATTGACAAGAGGGGCTTTGTTTACAAAAGCTTCAACACAGACCAGCCCAACCAAAACGAATGCGTCCAAAGCCTTTACGGCTCCCACAATTTTTTTATCGTGTCCGGGAAAAAAACGTTCGGCCTTTTTGTGGACTATCCCGGCCTTGCTGAATTTGACTTGGGCTTTTCAAACAGCGGCGAGCTTCGCGTTTTGACCGAGCGCGCCGACGCGGACCTTTACTTTATAACTCCCAAAAAAAATGTCGGCGCCCTTAAAGAAATAGTCCGTGAATTTAGGGCCTTGACTGGAAAGAGCTACGTTCCGCCAAAATGGGCCTTTGGCTTTTGCCAAAGCCGCTGGGGCTACGCCTCAAAAGAAGACATTGAAAAAGTTTGGAAAAGCTACAGAAAGTTGGGCTTTCCCTTGGATTCAATCTGCATGGACATAGACTACATGCAAAACTACAAGGACTTTACCGTTGACAAAAAAAAGTTTCCCGCCTTTAAAGACTTTGCGGCGGAACTAAAAAAAGACGGCGTGCGCCTTGTTCCCATAATCGACGCCGGCGTGAAAAAGCAAAAGGGCTACTCTGTCTACGAAGAAATGCTTGAAAAAAATTTTGAATGCAAAAAGAAAAACGGAAAAAGTTTTGAAGCCGGCGTTTGGCCCGGCGACAGCGTTTTCGCGGACTTTTTGAACCCTGCCGCCCGCCGTTGGTTTGGCCTTAAATACAAGGCCCTGCTTGACCTTGGCATAGAAGGCTTTTGGAACGACATGAACGAGCCCGCTCTTTTTTACACAAGGGAAAATTTAAAGAAAACATTCCAGCGTTTGGAAAAATTCAAGACAAAGGCCCTTGACGTGACAGGCCTTTTTGAGTTTATGGAAACGGCAAATTCCGTCTGCAACAACAAAGACGACTACAAAAGCTTTTACCACAAGGTCAACAAAGACGCGGCCGGAGCCTTTGCCACGACAAAGCCTGACAAGAACAAGGACGTTTTGGTTCGCCACCACGACGTTCACAACTTGTTCGGCTTCAACATGACCCGCGGCGCCATGGAAGCCTTTGACGAATTGCAAAAAGGAAAGCGGCCGCTTTTGTATTCCCGCTCCTCATACATTGGAGCGCACCGTTACGGCGGCGTTTGGACCGGCGACAACCACGCCTACTGGCAAGACATTCTGTTAAGCTTGCAGCAAATCGTTTCGCTGAACATCTGCGGATTTTTGTATTGCGGAAGCGACATAGGAGGCTTTAACTGCGACACAAGCCGCGACCTTCTTTTGCGCTGGACGGCCTTCGCGCTTTTCACTCCCCTTTTTAGAAACCATACCGCGCTTGGAACCAGAGAGCAGGAATACTATCAGTTTGAAAATCCAGCCGCATTTAAAAGCATGGTGGAATTGAGATACGCTCTCATTCCCTACCTTTACAGCGAATTCTTAAAGGCCGCCCAAAACGACGGACTTTTTGCCCGCGCGTTGGCCTTTGACTTTGAGGACGACAGGCGGGCGGCCGCGGTTCACGACCAAATGCTTGTGGGAAACGAAATCATGGTGGCGCCGGTTTACGTTCAAAACGCAATCGGCAGAAATGTCTACCTTCCGGAAAAAATGACAATGGTGGAATGGAAAGACGGAAAAGTTGCCTCGCAAAGACAACTTTCCAAGGGAGACCATTTTATTGAAGTTCCTCTGGAAAGCGTCGTGTTCTTTGTCCGGGACAAGAAAAAAGTTCCCCTTGCGAAGGCCGCTCCTTGCGTGGACAAAATCGACTGGAAAAAAATCAATTTCGTAGGAGACCCCAAGGCCGCCTACGAATTGATTGACAGGGAATGAGTTCTTACAAGATGTAGCGGGACAAGTCTTCGGAAGAAGAAATGTCCTTAAGCTTTTCGTCCACAAAGGGCGCGTCAATCGTTATTGTCTCGCCCTTGTGTTCGTCCGCGTCAAAGGAAATCTCCTCCAGCGTTTTTTCCATAATCGTGTGCAGGCGCCGCGCTCCGATGTTTTCAGCCTTGGCGTTGACTTCCTCGGCGATTGTGGTCATGCGGTCAATGGCCTCGTCAGTAAATTCTATTTTGACGCCCTCGGTTTCCAAAAGCGCCTTATACTGCTTTACCAGCGCGTTTTTCGGCTCAAGCAAAATGCGCTTAAAGTCGTCCTTGTGAAGGGAATCCAGCTCCACTCGCAAAGGAAAGCGGCCCTGCAATTCTGGAATCAAGTCGCTAGGCTTTGAAAGGCTGAAGGCGCCGGCCGCGATGAACAAAATGTGCTTGGTGTCCACAACGCCAAAACGGGTGTTCACATGGCTTCCTTCCACAATCGGAAGAATGTCCCGCTGAACGCCTTCCCTGGAAACCGACTGGCCGTGGGTCTCTCCGTGAACGGCAATCTTGTCAATTTCGTCAATGAAAACGATTCCGCTTTGCTCAACTCTCTCGCGGGCGATTTCAGCGCACTTGTCGGCGTCAAGCATGCTGTCCAAAATTTCTTCGGTAAGAATGTTTCTCGCCTCGGCCACGGTGACAGTCCGTTGCTTTTTTCGGTTTCCGCTCATCATCTGCTGAATGTTTTGCATGGCGCTTTCAATGTCGTCCATGTTTCCGCCGCTAAAGAAGCCGATTCCGCTTGCGGCCTTGGGGCCCGTGGTCACGGTAAGCTCAACCTCCCGCGACTCAAGCTTTCCCTCCCGAAGCATTTGACGGAATTTTTCCCGGGTTTCCTTCATGTCTTGCTTTGGCGCCCCTTGCGAGGCGGACGCGTCCTTAAAGCCTGCGTCGTCTTGCGGCAAAAGAATGACTTCGGAGCCGTCATTTGATTTTTGCGGAACTATTTTCTTTCCAAAAATGTTTCCAAGAATTCCGCCGGAATTTTCCGAGGCGGACTTTTCGCCGCTTCCGGGAAGCAGCAAGTCCAAAAGGCGCTCCTCAACTTTTTCTTTGGCCTGGCCCCGCATGGAATCTTCCATTTCGGCCTTGACCATGTTAAAGGCCACGGCCATCAAGTCGCGAATCATGGATTCCACGTCGCGGCCCACATATCCGATTTCAGAATATTTTGTGGCTTCAACTTTTATAAAGGGAGCGCCGCAGAGCTTTGCAAGGCGGCGGGCGATTTCTGTCTTTCCAACGCCAGTGGGACCAATCATCAAAATGTTTTTTGGCGCCACCTCGTCCTTCATTTCGTCAGGCAACTTTAGGCGGCGGCTTCTGTTCCGCAAGGCGATGGCCACGCTGCGCTTGGCGTTTTTTTGTCCGATTATGTAGTTGTCCAAGCGCTCCACAATTTGCTTGGGAGTCAAGTCAATGGCGTCCAATTAAAGTTCCTCCACGGTTATGTTGTCGTTTGTGTAGATGCAGATTTTTCCCGCAATGCCAAGCGCCTTTTGAGCGATTTCTTTGGCGCTGTAGTCAGAGGCTTCCATGTAGGCCAACGCCGCCGAAAAAGCGTAGTTTCCGCCGGAACCAATGGCCATAACGTCGTTTTCAGGCTCGATTACGTTTCCGTCGCCGGAAATTAAAAGAATTTTTGACTTGTCGGCCACCAAAAGCTGGGCCTCCAACTTTTGCAGCATTTTTTCTGTGCGCCACATTTTGGCCAGTTCCACCGCGGCGCGCAAAATGTCGCCGTTAGCTTCCTTAAGCTTGGCTTCAAATTTATCAAGCAGGGTAAAGGCGTCGGCCACAGAGCCGGCGAATCCCGTCAAAACTTTTCCGTCGTAAATCTTTCGGACTTTTGTGGCGTTTCCTTTTGCGATTGTGTTTCCAGCCGTAACCTGGCCGTCGCCCGCCATGGCGACGCTTCCGTTTCTTTACAGTATTTCGGACAGAACGGGCTGGTTCACACATCAACAGCTTGCAGACATGATAGCAATTTCCGAATCAACTCCCGGAGCAATCGGTGTAAACATGGCGACATATTCAGGATATATTACGGCAGGTATTCCGGGAGCAATAATTTCGACGTTAGGTTTAATAACTCCGAGTGTAATTGTAATTTTAATTGTTGCAGCATTCCTTTATACGTTCAAAGATAATAAATATGTAATCGGTACATTTTACGGTCTTCGTCCTGCGAGTGCGGCAATGATTACGGCGGCAGGAATAGTAGTTGCACGTGTAACATTTTTCGGAGGAAATTTTACAAACCCGATAAACATTAAAGCGTTAATTCTTGCAGTGATGTTGTTAATTTTCACTCACGCAATAAATTTCACGAAGAAATTTCACCCTGTATTCTGGATATTCTTTTCTGCTGTAATAGGTATAGTGTTCAAATATTAACTAATTGACATATTTTAATTAGCCCCAAAAAACAATAAAAAGCTACCAGTTACGCTGGCAGCTTTGAGTGTAATTAGGCTTATACTATCCTGTAATAATTTTGCTTCCTTTAATCAAATAATCCATTCCCGACCATACCGTTAAAATCATTGCAACCCACATTAAAACCATTCCATACGGAATATTCAGTATTAACATTATTAAGGCAATAATTTGGCAAACGGTCTTTAATTTTCCGCCCTTTGAAGCAGCTATAACAACTCCTTCAGCAGCCGCTACTAATCTCAAACCCGTAACAACAAATTCACGAGTGATTATCACCATCGCAATCCATGCCGGAAGCCTGTTAAGTTCAATAAGAGCTAACATCGCCGCAATAACGAGGACTTTATCAGCAAGAG
>CALDIB010000071.1 GCA_937902125.1 uncultured Treponema sp. | reverse complement strand
GTCATGGCGTAATATGATTTTAGGCTCTACCCACACTTTTTGGAGAAGAGCCAAAAATTTTCCTTATCAGAAATATTTTGATATTCCGCATTCAAATCAATTTTTATAACATTTACTTTGTTCAGATATTTTTCAAAAATGGGATTTTTGCTTCCGATAGAATCCCTAAAAAGGTCTTTTGAATCGCAGTCCTTGGAAAAATAGGCGCAGAGCATGTTGCCAATCACGGTTTTTCCAAAGCGGCGGGGACGGCTTACGCAAATGTATTCATTTTGATTTTCAAAAACATGAATTAGTTCTGGAATCATGCCGGATTTATCTACGTAAATATCATTGTGCGTGATACGCGCAAAAAGCTCATTCCCAGGATTTAAGTAAATGCCCATAGCGTCCTCCAAAAAGGCAAAAAAAAGACGGATTTTTGCTCTTTTGTCTTTTTCTATAAAAATATTAACACACTTTATAAAAAGTATAAAGTAGATTCCGCTATTTCAAACAAAGAACGAACCCTTCCTCAAGAAGCGGAACGCATTGCCTCCCCTGCGCGAATAAAATTATATGGAAAAATTGCCCATTTCGCGCTATAATTTTTGTATTGTTGACGGAGCGAGCTATGGAAAACACCGAAGCAAAAAAATCTGACAAACTTCTTGCGTATTTGTCGCCCAAAACGGCGTGGCGCTTTCTATCGGAACTACAATCGGCTGGGGCTCTTTTGTCGTAACGGGAAACACTTATCTCCTCAACGCCGGCCCAGCGGGAAGCGTCGTCGGCCTTTTAGTCGGCGCCCTTGTAATGCTCATAATCGCGCGAAACTATCATTACATGATGAACTGTTATCCCAACTCAGGCGGCGTTTATTGTTATGCAAAAAATATATTGTGACACGATTACGGTTTTTTAAGCGCTTGGTTTTTAAGCCTTACTTACATCGCGATTTTTTGGGCAAACGCCACAAGCCTGCCGTTGTTCGCCCGCTATTTTTTTGGAGACATTTTTCGCTTTTGTCCGCTTTATAAAATTTTCGGCTACGAAGTTTTTCTAGGAAAGGTATTGCTTACAGCGCTCGCAATTGTTCTTACTGGACTTTTGTGTTCGTTAAGCAAGCGCGCCGCCGCAAAAATAGTTTTGTTTTTGGCTCTTGCATTCACGCTGGCGATAACTGTTTGTTTTGTCCTTGTAATGGTTAGGCGCGGCGGCGCGGGTTTTTCTTTCGCGCCCGCTTTTATTCCTAAAAAAAGCGCCTTTAACTCAATTTGTTTTATAGCGATTGTTTCGCCCTGGGCCTTTGTTGGATTTGAAAACATTTCTCATTCGATTGAGGGCTTTAACTTTGAGCACAAAAAATCATTCGGAATTTTCGCAAGTTCCATCGCGGTTTCCACCGCCTTGTATATTTTTATAGGGAACCTCGAAAAACTTCAGTTTTTCGAGGTAACTTTGAAAATGCGATGTTTTAAGTCGTGATATTATAACGACTTAAAACTCGCAGGCACAGTCGAAAAATCGCCAAAGGCGAGTTTTTCGAGGTGCCCTATAATTCTTCTGTCCATTTCCGCGTATCCGCCTGAATACTCCAACTGGCTTTCTTACATCAAAGACCTTGACAATTTGCGCGGAATAGAAGCGCTTCCGCCGTTTTACGCGGCCAACCATTATATAGGCCAAGCGGGAATTTTTATCCTAATGGCGGCTTTGCTCGCTCTGATTGTTACAAGCCTTATCGGAAACATGGTGGCGTTAAGCCGCCTCTTGTATGCCGTTGCAAAAGATGACGTGATTCCTCAAAAATTGACGCAATTGAACAAGGCCCATATTCCTTCCAACGCGGTTTGGACTGTGACCGCAATATCGATTTTTATTCCGCTTGTCGGACGCACTGCAATCGGCTGGATTGTTGACGTCACGACAATCGCGGCCACAATCATTTACGGGCTCTTGTCATGGTCAGCGTATAAATTCTCGCGTTCCGAAAACAAAAAAACAGAAAGCCTTATCGGCATATCGGGAATCATCTTGATGATTATTTTTGCAACGCTGCTTTTCGTTCCTACTCCAATGGCGAAAAATGTCATAACTTCCGAGGCGCACTTTTTGTTCACCGTATGGGCGATACTTGGCTTTGTTGTTTTTCACTATATCATTAAACGCGACAAAACCGGAAAATTCGGCAGCTCTGTAACCGTCTAGATTGCGCTCATAACTTTTATTCTAATCCTTTCGCTTATATGGATGTCGCGTTCCAACCAAAAGGCGATAGAAGAAGCCTCCCGCCGCATCGCTTTGTATTTTAACGGGCTAGAAGACGCTCAAGCGTATACTCGCGGCAATGATGAATACTTGCGCATAGCGATGAATTCCATCCATGTCGCCGACGTAAAAAACTCTTTTATTGTCCTGTCGCTCTTTACGCTTTCAATCACAATGCTTGTAAGCAGCTTTATGCTGTTAAAAAAACGGGAGCATTTTCACGCGGAAGAATTAGGAAAAGCGCGCAACATGGCCAACACTGATTCCATGACCGGAGTAAAAAACAAAAACGCTTACACAAGCTACAAGGCGCATGTCAACTCGCGCGTTTCTGCCGGCGACCTTGACTCTTTTGCCGTTGTCGTCTGCGATGTAAACGGCCTCAAATGGGTCAACGACAACAAAGGACACAAGGCCGGCGATGAATACATAAAAACCGCCTGCAGAATGATTTGCGTTCTGTTCAAGCACAGTCCGGTTTTCAGAATTGGCGGAGATGAATTTGTGGTTGTCTTGACCGGGCAGGATTACGATGCGCGCGCCGAAATCTTGGCAAACCTAAACGCGCAGTCGGAGAGCAACAGCAAAAACGGCGGCGTAATTGTCGCTGCGGGAATGTCGGAATACATCTCTGGCAAAGACCTAGCCATGGCATCCGTATTTGAACGCGCGGACGCCTTTATGTACGAGCGAAAAAAGCAGCTCAAAGGCGCTCGCGTTTAGACTCCAACATTAAGGGCCGGCGAAAACGCCTTTGCCCTAAAAGCGCAAAAAGCGTTTTTCTGGATAGCCTAAAACAACTCCCTCTGAACTTCTTTGTTCGGCGCGGCCTTCCAACTTTTTTGCTCGGCATTGTGAATCTTGTCGTCCGGCAAGGGGCCGCCGATTAAAAAAGGCGAGTCGGGATTGTGCCGCGCCATGTTTTCTTTTATAAGGCTTGGGTTTGAGTTTGCGTAACAGTAACGGCAAAAATGCGCGCAGGAGGAATAGGCTCCGATGTCGCAGGAAAGGTAGCAGGCGCACTCAGAGCGCGAAGGCGTGAAGCGCGGAAAAGAGAGCGGTTGGCCCAAGGCTTTTTCGTAAATGGCCGGCGTCATGCAGCCGCCGCATTCCGCTCCGTATTTGGCCAAAAAATCCCCTTCGCCGCAAGTCCTTACAGTAAGGCCATAGCGAGAGGCTATTTGAATCAAGCCGCAGCCGAGCGCGATTTTTTGGTCTTGCGTTAATTCGCGCGCCTCAGGAAAATTGCGCCGGACTTTTGGATACAAATCGATGAAGCTTATCACGCAATAGTCTGTCCAGCCGCTTAGGGCGCGCGCGAGGCTTTCAAAAGCCCTGCGGTGGTAGTCCGCCGTATATTTTTGGTCAATAAAAATCGGATCGTAGCGCCAGACGATTCTGTCCTTGCCCGCCAGCGCCGAAAGTTTTTGGAAAGCGGCGACAATCTCGCGCTTGTCGGAAACGCCTGGCTCTATGTCGCGGCCATACGGCGTAATCGTGACTTGCCAATATTGCGCGAAGCCGCGCTCGTTCAGTTCCGCAATGTACGGCAGCATAGGAATAGGGTTTTTTGAGCAAAAGCCGATCATGTCCACAAGGCCGGGATTTATTTCATAGCGGGTCACCGCGCTTTGGTTGTAAGGGTTCCGAACCATGACAAAGCCTTCGCGGACGCGGTTCATGAACCATTCAGAGTAAAAGGCTGGAATGTCCGTTCGCTGGCCGGTGTTTAAAATCACGATAAAATTATAGCCAAAAGGATTGTTCTTTGCTATACTATTTCTTATGAAAAATAAAGCCACAAAATTTTTCGCGCTTTCCACGGCGCTTTTATTTTTATCCGCTTGCGCCAACGCCGCAGGTTCCTCTTCCGCTCCATTTGAAAAGGAAAAACTCTACTCCACAACAAGCCTTGTCGTGGACACTGGCTCAAAAGACTTTGGCTCGTCCAGCACCGATCAAATTGTCGACGCGATGAAATTTGGCTGGAACTTGGGAAACACCCTTGACGCTTTTTCTGGCGGAGATCCTGCAAACGGCTGGGCCGGACAAAACACAAGCCTTGGAAACAACACCGAAACATGCTGGGGCCAACCAAAAACAACGCATGCGATGATTGCCGGAATAAAGGCAAAAGGCTTTTCGTCCATACGCATTCCGATTTCTTGGCACGACCACATCGATTCAAAATACACCGTTTCGCCCAGTTGGATGGCCCGCGCAAAAGAAATCGTCGATTGGGCCATCGCCGAAGGCTTGTATGTAATCATCAACGTTCACCATGACAACATCACTCCTTCAACCTGTACTGCAAACGGCCACAAAGGCTACAGCCCCGCTTCTTCCTGCCTGAATGAATCCAAGCGATACCTTTACAACGTTTGGTGTCAAATCGCGTCCGCCTTTAACAATGGCTACGACGAGCGTTTGGTTTTTGAAACGATTAACGAGCCGCGTTTGCCTGGCGACAAGCACGAATGGAATTGGGAAGCCTCTTGCTCGGCTTGCAAAGACGCGGCCAAATGCGTCAATGAGCTGAACCAACTTTGTTTGGAAGCGATCCGCGAGTCAGGCGGAAACAACGCCAAGCGTCTTGTAATGGTTCCCGCGTATGTGGCCAGTCCCGGAGCGGCGCTCGCTTCCGCGTTTAAAATGCCCAAAGATTCCGCCGGCGCTGGAAGGCTGGCATTGTCCGTTCATATGTACACGCCCTACAATTTTGCGATGGAAGATCCTGGAAGCGCAACCTTCACTGACGCGCACAAAGCCGACCTTGACTATTGGTTTGGCCAGCTTAACGCAAAGTTTGTAAAAAAAGGAATCCCCGTCGTCATCGGCGAAATGGGAGCGACAAACAAAAACAACGACGACCAGCGCAAGGCCTGGTTTGAATACTACCTTGGAAAAGTAAAGACCTACAAGATGGCGGCCTTCCTTTGGGACAACGGAAACTGGAAAGTGCCCGCAAGCGGAAGCTTCAACGAGCTTTTCGGCTACTACAACCGTTCCGCCCAAAGTTGGCATTTCACCAATCCTGATTTGGTGGAAGCCGCCATCAACGCGCGAAATTAATCCGCCAAGCGCTAAAACAATTTCGGCTGCATCAGGTCGCCTTGCGCGGCGGCCGGAAATTCTTCCATCCACTTAAAGACAGAATCCGTTCCTAGCATTATGCCGCTTTCTTCGCAGAGCCGGGCCAAGCGCGCCATAAGATTCTTGTCGCGCGGGCTTGTGGCCATATATGAATAGCCTAAAGTTTTTTGGTAGCGCTCTTTCATTCCCGCAAAACGGGAATCGCGCAAGGCCGCGCGCTCTAGGGCGGCGTAAAAATACTCTCGGTTTCCTTCGCGCAGGGTAAGTCCTATTCCAAAGCATAAAATCGCCTTTACGCCCGCTTCGGCGCACGATTCAAAAATCGCGTCAGTGTTTTCCCGCGTGTCGTTGATAAAGGGAAGGAGCGGACTAAGCCACACGACGGTCGGAATGCCGCGCTCCTTGCACTCGCGCAAAACTTGAACGCGGCGGCTTGTGGGGCAAACGCCAGGCTCCAATATTTTGCAAAGCTCGTCGTCGGCTGTGGTAATCGTCATTTGCACGACCGCCTTTGCCTTTTTGTTTATAGAAGAAAGCAAGTCCAGGTCTCGCAAGACCAAGTCGGATTTTGTCAACACCGCCGCTCCAAAACTGTAGCGGTCGATAATTTCCAAACAGCGGCGGGTTAGGCAAAGTTCCTTTTCAATCGGAATGTATGGGTCGCACATGCTTCCTGTTCCAATCACGCAGCGTTTTCGTTTTTTGCGCAGGGCCTCTTCCAAAAGTTCCGGCGCGTTTTGCTTTACTTCTATGTCCTCAAAGTCATGCGTAAAATGATAGCATTTGCTTCGCGAGTCGCAGTAAACGCAGCCGTGGGAACAGCCGCGGTAAACGTTCATTCCGCAGGGACGAGTTGTTAGAATCGATTTCGCGCTGACAAAATGCATTGGCCGCCGCTCCTTTGCGCGCCGGTTAGTCCGCGCAGTTCTTTTTGTGGGCCTTCAGCTTTTTGATTGCCCAGTCGTAGTGGCTTGAAGTGTTGCTTACAAAAAAGCTTCCAAGCGCGGCGTTTCCTGTCCACAAAAAATATCCTTTTGTGAACAATTCTTGGTCGCTGTATTTTTTTATCAACTTCATGACCGCCGCGTGGCTTTGCGCCAACAATTCTTTCGCCGTTTCAAGGCTGGTCTTTTGATGCCGCTTCCAAAACATCACGTTCATTTGGCCGTATGTTTTCCAAGAATAGTCCGGCGGCAAAAAGGCGACGGCGGATTTTTTGTCGGCGGCCTTGGCGTTGTTTTTGGGAAAGGCCAGCATAAGCTGGTGCCATTCGTAAAGGTGAATCAAAACGTCGCGGACATTTTTGTCGCGGCTCCAGTGCGCCTCCTTTTTGCTTGGCTGGCCCGAAAAGTCAAAGGGCGTTTTTAATTCCTTTTCGCTAAGGCCGTCAATCATTTTCATAAGCGCCTTGTAGTTTTTGTCGGCGGCCTCTAAAAGCTGGTCTTTTGTTTTTGGTCTTGGCATATTCATTATCCTTTATGCTTTATGCGCGGTGATTATTGTGTAGCTGTAGGCGTTTACCGTTATGACGCAGCCGTCAATCCTACAATACCAGTTTTTTCCTTTTCGTTCTATGGCCGCGGCGGAAGATTCGATTTTTTCGCGGCAGCAGGCGACAACGTCCTTCACATCGTCGCCAAGGGCAAGGTTGCGGCGGATGCGGTCCACGCCCATAGGAGTAGTGTGAAGCTTGTCCAAATTTTGCAAGAGTTCGTTTTTGTAGTCGAATGGCATTGTAGTTACTCCTTAAATTCTTCCAATAATGAATGCGCGTAAACTTTTGGGCGGGCGGAATCGCGGACGATTTTCCAGAGGGCGGCGGCGCTTTTTAGCTTGTTTGGAAAGGCCGCGGTCGCGGGGTCGGCGCAAAAGTCTTGGACAAATTTGTTCCATTGCAGGGAAGCCTTGTCGTAGCGCGCGTAAGTCTTTTTGCCGTAGTAAACGTCCAAAAGGTCTCCGAGAGTGAAAGACTCATCGCCTGTTTCCTTGACTTTTTTGACGGTGGCCACCATGTCCGCGTTGAATTTAAAGTTTTTGATTCCGGTTTGGGAACTGAAAAAGTCGCGGGCGCGCTGGTTGAACTTAAAGCCGCAAGCGACAAGGCCGGTATTTAAGGTAAGCTGGCAGTTTTTATCTTTGAAAGCCGCCGCCCGATTTTTGGTCTTGGAAACGGCTGCGGGTCTAACAACCGCGCTTGGCCTACCCGCCGCGCCGAAAGCGCTTTTTGGCTTGGGAACGATTCTATTCCCCTTAAAGTATTCCTCGATGACGCGGTTCAGTCCCGCCTTCATTCCGCTGGAATCAAGGCCAAGAGCCTTGCATATTTTTTTAAGCTCCTCGCGATACCAATAGTATTTTGAAAATTCTTCAAATGAGGAAATGTCCTTGAATTGCGGCCTAGCGTTCATGCCCTTATTATAGCGCGCTAAATATGACAACAGAATGTCAAATTTTATAAATCAAAGAAACTTTTTTTGCAAGCTGGGCCACTTCTTCCTTTACGCGCGCGGGCGACAAAACTTTTAGGTCTGGGCCAAAAGACAAAAGGAATTCGCAAAGCCAGGGAACGTCCGGCGCCGTAAAAACGACGCTCGCGCTCTTGTCCTTTCGGACTTTCATTTGCTGGCAAACAAAGGCGTCGAGCAAAAAGGAAATTTTTGAAGCCGCGACGCTCGCCCTGATCTTTATCATCGGAGCCTTTTGTTCCGCAGGATAAGAAGCTTTTTTTTCTTTGGGAACGGCTGTAACGGCGCGGCCTGTTTGCCTAACGTTCCGCATTCGGCTAAGCTTAAAAAAACGCTCGTCCTTTTTTTGCTCGCACCAAGCGAACAAATACCAAGCCTGGCCTCTAAAAACCAGCTTCCACGGCTGCGCCGTCCGCCGCTCGACTTTTCCTTGGCTGGAACAGTAGTCAAAAACCACTTGCCGTTTTTTTAAGATTGAATCGCGCAAGGTCGCGAAAAGCGTCCGCACTTCCGAGCCTTCAGGGCTCCAGGGCGCGAAGTCCACTTCCAGCCAGTCCGCGTCGTTTTTGGAAAGGCCGGAAATTTTTTCCGCAGCCTTGGCCGCGGCTGTTCCTGCAAAGTTTCCGCCAAGGCTTCCCAAGGCCTTTACGCTGGACACAATCGCAAGGCGTTCCTCTTCCGAAAAAAGCCGCTTGTCCAGCGTGTAGTTTTCCTGGATTGCGATTCCGCCGCCGCGGCCTTTTTGCGCGTAGACCGGCACGCCCGAAAGGCTTAGCGCGTCAAGCCAGCGGTAAATTGTTCGCGTAGAAACGCCAAAACGCACGGCCATTTCCTTTGCGGTCGCTCGCTTTTTGTCAATCAGAACGTAAACAAATTCAAACAGCTGGTCGATTTGCATTTTTACTTGTTCTTTCTTGCCTTAAGCTTTTCGTTGATTTTTTTGGCCTCGTTAAAGTCAAACATGTAAACACAAAAAGTGACTAAAAAATAAATCAAGACAAACATCGCTTCCACCACAAGAATCGGCTTAAGCTCTATTTTGAACCAATTAAGGCAAAAGCCTGTCGCGCAAACCGTCGCGTTGATTATCGCAAAATACAAAAGCTGCAAGAGCGCGGTTCCCCTGGCGCTCAAATTGTTTTTAACGTAAAAAATTCCAAATGCAAGGCCCGAAACCGCTCCGATAAAAATCACGCCCAAAATGTCGTCGATTCCCATCATAAGGTTTCCGCTTGGATTGAAAAATTTTCTGAAGAGCGTGATGAAAACAAAAATCAAAGTGACGACGCGGGCGCAAATGTTTGTCATCACCGAAAACATTTCTTTTTTGCTGTCTGAACGTTTCATAGGCCCAACATCTCCTTCAACTCATTTAAATAATTTCTTGAAACGACAACCTTGTAGCCGTTTTCCAACGTCGCTTCAAAGCGGCCGCCAAAGGCCGGCGCAAGGCTGTCGATTTTGTCAAGGTTCACGATCACCGCTTTATTGGCCCTAAAGAAATCGCTTGCGGGCAACTCTTCCTCCAACTGGTAGAGCTTGGCCTTTGTTTCGTAAACGCAGTCCTTTGTGTAGGCAAAAACTTTGTCGTCAACCGACTCAAAGTACAAGACTTCCGCCGGCTCCACCAAGACGATTTTTGAATCCTTGTAAAAATTCATTTTGCCTTTGCCGCCAGACTTAAACTGGTTTATAAGGCGCATTAACTTTTCATCAAGCTGGCCGCACTTTACGATTATCTCGTCTTCTTCGCCAGGCTCTTTTTCAAGAATCGTTATTTTCATCAAATACTATTCTAGCGCCTTTTTGGCTTCTTGCAAAGCAAGAAAAGCCTTCGATTCCTTGTTGCATTTTTTGTAACATTCATAGGCCATCACATGGCAATAGGCCTTTAGAACTTTATTGTCCGTAAGCGAGGCGGATTTTGTAAAATCGTTTGCTCCAACTTCCGACTTTTTAAATACCATCTCGGGAACGGAAGCGCTCACCGAAGCGCGGTTCATCAAAACTTCAATCTCGCCTTCCTTTCCGGCGCAAAGTTCCGCGGCCTTGTCCAAGTAAACATAAGCGTCCTTCACAAGCTTCATCGCCTTTAGCGCGGAAGACTCGCCGCCTTTTTTTGCAAGCCAAGAGCCGTAGTTGGCAAGGCTAATGTAATCGTTTGGGTTTTCCTTAATTTTTTGCTCGTACTTTTGGAGGGCCGCGTTTATTTTGTCCATGATGTCGGCTCCGTCGTCTAAGGCGGAACTGTCGGAAGCGCCGGAATTGTTCGCGGCGCCCTCGTAGATTTTCTTTACGCGCTCCACAAAGGCTTCGTCATCGTCGGCTTGGCCATTCTTCTTTTTTTGCGCGGCCATTCTCGCTTCGACAGGAGCGACGCGCCCGCCAGCGTTTCCAGCCTCGCCGCTTTCGCCGCCAAGCTCAATGCTGTGCCAAGTTTTTTTGGATCCCAAAAGCGCCTGCAGCCGTTTGTCCTGCAAGGGAATTCTCGCCTTGACTTGCTCGCCGCCGTTCAGCGGGTAGACTTCCGCGGCGCAAATCAAAGCGCCCTTGCTGTCGTAAACCTTTCCTTGGCCGCCGTCAATTTTTAGCGCGAAATTCCAAGGCCGCGCGCTTTCCGCCATGTTGTCGGCGGCGATGTAAACCGTCTCCTGTTTTTTTGCAGGCGCTCCGTTAAAGTCAAAAACGACTTGCCAGTATTCGGCGGACTTTTGCCTGCGCGCGCCGGTCACCGGCTGGTGAACCGTGTAGCGGACCAAGCCGCCCCGCTCGCCCGCGTTTCCGATTGGGTCAACAATCTCTTCGGCCACAAGGCCGCCTGTGTACGACGGATCAACGCGCAAAAAGCCTCCAATAAAGTTCGCCGGAACTTCCGAAAAAACAAAGAACATCGGAACTCCCAAAACGCAAACAAGCGCGGTCTTTGCGACCTTCAGGCCATAGAAAAATTTTTTAGCTTTTTCAAATTTCATTTTATTCCTCCAATTAAATTAAACGCAAGGTTAAGGCTCTTTACCATAAAATCCGACGACATGATTGTTGCAAAGCTAAAGGCTGCGAACCTAAAAAGCTGGGCCGGATACAAAAGCTCTTGGACGGCGCGGCCAAAAGCTGTCTTTGGCGCGGCGGAACTTGCGCAGCTGCCAGCGCAAGAGCGGCCTGCGTTAAACTTAAAGTCGTATCTTATCGCGCCTTGCGGGCAAACCGCGACGCACTCTCCGCACTTCGCGCAGGTGATTTCGGGCCTTCCCTTTTTTTCTTGAATCGTCTTTATGTCAATCGCGCTAAATGGACAGACCGCCGCGCACTTCATGCAGCCAACGCACTTTTCCGTGTCGATCTTCATCCTAAAGGCGCTAAAGCGGTCGGTCAGCGAGGCGAAAGCGCCAAAGGGGCAAAGCGCGCTGCATTGCGTCCGCTTTTTTGTAAGAATCGGAAGAACGATTACAAGGCCGACGAACAAGCCGACAAAAATTATCGTGGCAATCAAGCTTGGAATTGAATTGACCGGGCTGTATTCGGTCACCAGCTTAAAGGGACAGAACCATTCGCAATACGCGCAAGCCATTTGGCAAAGCGATGCAAGGACGATGAAAAAGAAAAAGCCAAAATGCAATTCCCGAATCTCCTTGTTTTTTGGAAGAAGCTTTATGCGCGGCTTTTTTGCCAAATGCGAAAAGCCTTCTTCCCAGCCGCCGTAAAAGCAAACCCAAGAGCACCAGCCGCGGCCAAGAATCAAGGTACACACAAGCCAAATCAAAATCATGCTTGCGACGGCGGCGTAGTGGCCGGAGATTCTGGCCGGGAAAATTATGTTCTTTGTGACAAGGAGCGGAAGCAGCGCTTGCGGAATCGCGATGTGGCAAAAAGGAAGCTCGGCGTTGCTCATCGCCTGCGAGGTGATGGCCATGCTTCCGCGCTCGGCGTAAAGGTCGGAAATAAAGGCCGCGCAAAAACCAACGGCAAAGACTGTTTGAAAAATTCGGCGGTAAATGACGCCGCTACCCTTTTTCCTATGTTCGCTAAAAGTCATCCCTGCAAAAAGCGCGATTAAAAAAACTGAGTAAACCAAGCTTGCCAAAGAAAAGCCGCCAGTTCCCGCGACAAAAAACATCACGATGAACGACATCATTATTGTCAAAATAAAACTTGCTGTCATTAAAGAACCTCCTAAAAATACGGCTGTTCGCGCGCGTTAGTTAACAAGTGCGAATGTTGCCGCTTATGCGGCGTCTTTCATTTATTGGCTTGCGAACATGCTCGTTGCCGCTAAGACTCCAAGGAAAAAGATAAAGTAAAGGCTTACAAAAAATTGCGCGACGCGGGCGACGTTCCTTATCACAGGAAGCCTTTTTGTCACAAAAGGAATTCCAAAAAGCGGCGCGAAAAACGGAAGCGTTCCGACATAAAAAAAGACAAAGTAAAAAAAGCCTGGCAAGCCGTTCCCGCCAAAAACCGAACGGACAATCGCCGTCCACAAGGGCGGGCAAACGTGCAGGCCGACCGCAAGGCCAGAAACAATCGCGGTAACCCAATCGCTTCCAAGCCGTTTAAGCTTTGGAGCGCGGCATTGGCAGCCCCAAGGAAACTTCGCGCCCAGCGAGTTTGCCAAAAGCGCAAGGCCGCAAACAATGTAGGCCGCCACAGAAAGCTTTCTGGCCAGCACGGGATCCATCCATTCGTTGGCCAAAAGTCCTAGCGCCGCAAAGGCCGCGCCAAAAATAAAATACGTCAAAAGCCGCGCGCCCAAAAAAGCGCCAATCAAGCCTCCGTTCCTTTTGTAGCTTGGATTTTCGCCGCCCGCCAAAAAGGGCGCCAGAACCGGAACGCAATACATCGCGCAGTAAGTTCCGGTCGAAAGCCCCAACAAAATCGCTTCTAATACCATTCGCTCCTCCTGATGATTCAATCATAAGACGGAACGCGCGAGGCCGCAAGGCGCTTTTTGGCAAGATGCAAAAGGCTGGGGATAAGATGCGTTATTTTAGGGATGAAAATTTTGGCTTTTGCCTTATTCGTTCACGACGGAACAGAGCCAGTCCATAAAGGTCTCATCGCTTCCGTCTTTGTTGAGGCGGCCGGTCTTGTCTTTTAATTCCACGTAAAAGTGGTGGCGGCTTTTGTATTGGACGTAGCGGGAATTTTTGCAAAAGCGCGCGACGCGCCGTCCTGTCGGCATTCCCTGCTCAAAGATTCCCTTGTCGTCTTCGGAATTGGCCCAGTAAAATTGAATCGGAAGGACGCGCAAGATTTCCTTCGCCGACATTTGGTAAAAGCCGCTTCCGCTTACAAGCGCGCGGAAAAGGCTTGGCTCAGCGCAAGCCATCTCGGCGACAAATTTGGCGCCTTGCGAAAAGCCGTAGCCCACGATGTTGGTCGGATCTATGCACTTGTTTTTTATGCAAACGTTTTTGATTAAAAGCGCCGTTCCATGCGGATCGGTAAAATAGTTTATGCGCGAAAAGATTAAAAGAACCGCGGCGCCCTTTGGATGAATTTTTTTCTGGAAATCTTCGCCGGTAAAAATTCTTCCGTATTTAAAGGCCTGCCCCTTTTCGTCGGAACCGTGGAAGGCGACAATCAGCGGAAGCTTGGCGCTTTGGTCGTCGCTGGCCTCGCGATATTCCGGCGGAAGGTAAAGATAATATTGATGGCCGCTGTAAGATTTTTCGTATTTCCATACGCCTGAAGCGCTAGATTCTTCCGAAAAATAATAGGCCGCGTCAAAAGCCAGGTCGAGCGGCCTGCGGGAATACAAAGATTTTATTGCGGCAAAAAGCGCGGCCGCCGCGACAACGACAGATGCAAGGGCAATCACGGCGCAAGGATTTTTTTTCTTCATCAATTACATTTTGCGCCAATCGCGGCTTTTTGTCAAACAGTATTTTACTTTGCCAAAAGCGGACGCGCGACGTGGACGTTGAAGAACTCGATTAGCGGCCCCATGAAAAAGGCTGTCAGTATTGTTCCGATTCCCACAATCGTTGGGATTTCAAGAAATTTTCCTCCTGCCAAAATAAAAAGTGCGGCGCCTAAAAGAACGCAAACAAGGTCTGTGATTATTCTGACATATTGGAACATGCCCTTTTTCCACGTGTTGCAAATTATAAGCGCCACCGCGTCGTAGGTTGACACGCCCAAGTCCGCGGTCATGTAAAAGGCCGAGCCAAAGCAAATCACTACGACTCCAATGGCAAGGCACAAGAGGCGGACAAAAATGGAAGGATTGACGATTATGGTTTGCAAAAACTGGTAGGTGAATTGGGTGATGTATCCAAGCAAAAACAAATTGATGAACGTCGCGATTCCTATGTAATGCCTGTCAAAGACCAGCGCGAAAATCAGCAAGAGCGCGTTGACGATTATATACAAAAGTCCAAAGTCAAGGGGAATGAGCTTGTCCAAGCCGGCCATAAAGGACTGAAAGGGATCCACTCCCAGCGCCGCTATTTTAAAAACGCCCACGCTAGCCGCGCAAACAATCACTCCAAAAAAAGACATTCCGATTCTTTTTGCCAATCCTTCTTTCATAAGGCCCCTCTTTTTTATGCGTCAAGAATTTCCGCGGCTTCTTGCATCAATTTGATGATGGGAAGGTGTTGCGGGCAAACGCTTTCGCACTGTCCGCAGGAAACGCAATCGGAGGCTTTGGCGCTTCTTTCCGCCAAGGCCGAATAAAAATTTTTTGCCCGCCAGTCGTTCGGATAGCGGCGCAAAGTGTTTATTGTTCTGAACACATCGGGAATGCTGATTTTTGTGGGGCAGCCGTCAACGCAGTATTTGCAGGCCGTGCATCCAATTTGCGGAATGCTTAAAATTTTGTCAGTAACTTCATCGATGATTTTCATTTCGGCCGCGCTGACAGGCTCAAAATTCAAAAAGGTTTTTATGTTGTCGTCCATTTGCTCTTCGGTGGACATTCCTGAAAGAATTGTCACAACGCCTTCAAGGGAGCCGCAATAGCGCAAGGCCCATGAAGCCACCGAATCCTTTGGCCGCGCGGCCTTGAACTTTGCCTCAAGTTCTGGAGCCATCGCCGCTAGCATTCCGCCGCGAACCGGTTCCATAATAATCATCGGAATTTTTTTCTTGTGAAGAATGTCGTAAAGTTTTTGCGAGCGGACCACAGGATTGGTTCTGTCCAGATAGTTCAGCTGAATCTGGACAAATTCCATTTCTGGATGCTCGTCCGTAAGCTTGTCCAAAAGTTCCGGGCTTCCGTGAAAAGAAAAGCCAAAATGCTTTATGCGGCCGGACTCTTTCATTTTTAGGCCCCAATTGAAGCAGTCGTATTTTTCGTAAGAAACGTAGTTGTTTCCTTCTTCTATTGAATGGAGCAGGTAAAAGTCAAAATAGTCAACGCCGGCTCTTTGGCATTGCTCGTCAAAAATTCTGTCCCGGTCTTCTTTGCATTTCATTTCCCAGCCGGGAAGTTTTGTGGCAAGCATGAAACTTTCGCGAGGGTAGCGCTTGACCAAGGCTTCTTGGGCGGCGACTTCGGACTTTCCGCTGTGGTAAACATAGGCCGTGTCAAAATAATTCATTCCCGCGTTCATGTATTTGTCCACCATTGTCTTGACGCGCTCAATGTCAATCTCGCCGCCGGTTTCAGGAAGGCGCATAAGTCCAAAGCCAAGCTTTGGCATTTTCTCCAAGTTGATTCCCATAAAGTCTCTCCCGCTTTTGTTCTTTCTTAAATAATAAATCATATTTAAAAAAATTAAAAGAAAAATTTGTTGAAACGGCTTTTTTTTTCCGCAAAATTTGATATAGTGAAAAAATGAATTACAATGACAAGCCTTTAAAAGTTTTTTTAAGTTATTACAAGCCTCACTTGAATCTTTTTGTGGCGGACATGATTTGCGCTTTTTTTATCGCGGTCATAGACGTTTGTTTTCCGATTATAACCCGCTACTTGCTGAACACCTTGATTCCCCAAGGAGCCGCTAAAACTTTCTTTTTGCTTGTCGTTTTTTTGTTCGCGGCCTATTGCCTTCGCTGGGTCTGCGTTTGGTTTGTCAATTATTGGGGCCATTACTTTGGAGTCAAAGTTGAAACTGACATGAGGCGGGACATTTTTTCAAAATTGGAGGAACAAAGTTTTTCTTTTTTTGATTCCCATCTTACCGGCCACTTGATGAGCCGCGTGACGACCGATCTTTTTGAGGTGACGGAACTTTCCCATCACGGGCCTGAAGACGTTATGACTTCCGTTTTGACGCTTTTGGGAAGTTTTGTTCTTCTTTTGAGAATTCGTTGGGAACTGGCGCTTGTCGTGTTCGCCTTTTTGCCAATCGTAATTTTCATCGCCATAAAAAACAGAAAAAAAGTTTCAGAAAGTTCCAAACGTGTAAAAGAAAAGACAGCCGTAATAAACGGAGCTCTTGAAAATTCCCTTACAGGAATTCGCGTCACTCAAGGCTTTGCCGCCGAAGAAATTGAAATTGAAAAATTCGCTCGCAGCAATGAAACATACAAAGAAAGCAAAAAATCTTTTTACAAAGTCATGTCAACTTTTCACGCCAACGTGGATTTTTTTATGGCGACGCTTTCCCTTTTGGTGGTGGCCTTGGGCGGATATTTTATTATGAAAGGAAGAATGACGCTGCCGGATTTGATTGCCGCGAATCTCTTTGTGGCTTCCGTAACAAATCCAGTCCGAAAGCTTGTCAATTTCAATGTGGAGCAATTTTCAACTGGAATGGCGGGCTTCAACCGCTTTCTTGAAATAATGAGAACCGACACCGGCATAAAAGACGCGGAGGACGCCGTCGAGCTTTTGAGCGCCCGGGGAAACATCAGCTTTAAGGACGTGTCTTTTTCTTACGACAAAAAAACAGTCGTCTTGGAAAACATTAACCTTGAGGTAAAGGCCGGCGAGCATTTTGCATTTGTGGGAGAAAGCGGCGGCGGAAAAACCACGATTTGCAATTTGATTCCCCGCTTTTACGAAGCCACAAGCGGCTCCATTTTACTTGACGGAATTGACGTTAAAAAAATACGCCTTGAAAATTTGCGAAAGCAAATTGGCGTCGTTCAACAAGACGTTTTTTTGTTCGCCGGAAGCATCAGGGAAAACATCGCATACGGAAAGCCCAACGCCAACGAGAGTGAAATAGTCGCGGCCGCAAAGCGGGCTGAGATTCACGACGACATAATGAAAATGCCGGACGGCTACGATTCAATTGTTGGCGAGCGGGGAATAAAACTTTCAGGCGGACAAAAGCAAAGGGTTTCCATAGCGCGCTGCTTTCTAAAAAATCCGCCGATTTTGATTCTTGACGAAGCAACAAGCGCTTTGGACACCGCCACCGAAATGAAAATTCAAAGCGCCTTTGACGAACTTTCAAAAGGAAGGACAACCCTTGTAATCGCGCACAGGCTTTCCACCATAAAAAACGCGGACAAAATCGCCGTTGTGGACGGAAAGGGAATTTCGGAATGCGGAAGCCACCAAGAACTTTTGGCGCTGGGAAAAAAATACGCGGCGCTGTGGAACAATCAAGTCCTGTGATTTTTTTGGCCTAATTGCAAAAAGCGCCCTTGCGCGAAAGTTTACTTTTATTTTTCCTCAAGAAACTTATAGAGCAGCTTGTATAACTTTGCGGCGTCCTCTTTTGTCAGGGCGTCGATTGTTCCCGCGATTTTTTGAGGAATGTCCTTGCATTTTTTTTTGAGCGCGTTTCCTTTTGCCGTGACGCTTAAGACTGTCACGCGCTCGTCTTCTTTTGAGCGCTCTCTTGTGATGTATCCGTCTTTTTCAAAACGCTTTAAAAGCGGCGTCAGGGTTCCCGCGTCAAGGTGAAGAATGGATCCAAGCTGGCCGACATTGACGCTTTCTTTTTCCCAAAGAACCATAAGCGCGACATATTGAGTGTAGGTGAGGCCCAAGGGTTTTAGGTAAGGAGTGTAGGCGCTCACGATTTTTCGCCCGCAAGCGTATAGGGGAAAGCACAATTGATTTTTAAGCAGAAGCTGTTCGTATTCTTGGGCCATTGTCCAAAGTCCTTTTATTTTATCATATTATATCGGGTCAAATATATTCTGTCAAGGTTGTCCGAAAAATTCATTTGACAAAAAGGCTGGGCTGGAGCAAAATGTAATCTATGGCAAAGAATTGCGCCTGGCGGGGCGGGAAAAACTGATATGCAAATTGACCAACTTTTTGAATTTGTCTACATTCTCATCGACAAAAAGCAAGTGACCGCAAAAGAGATGGCCAGGCGCTTTGGCGTTTCCGTCCACACAATTTACCGCTGGGTTGACGCGCTGGGAGTTTCAGGCGTTCCAATTTATTCGCTAAAGGGCAGAAACGGCGGAATAGCAATCGAAGAAAGCTACACGCTGGACAAGCGAGTTTTTTCCGAAGAAGAAAGGCTTGCGATCGCTTCAAGCGTCCGGGCTCTGAATAGTCTAAGCGGAAGTTCGGCTTTTGCTGTGAACGCAAGCCTTAAGGCGGCGGAAAAAATCTCCGGCGGCGCGGCAAAGAATTTAGATTGGCTTGAGGTTGACTTCGCTCCCTGGAGCCCTGAAGGCTCGGAAGTGCGAGCGCTTTTCGCGCTTTTGCGGGATTCAATTTTGAACAAGCGGCAAATTGTTTTTGACTACTATTCCAGCCAAGGAAAAATGGAAAGGCGGACGGCGCATCCTTGGAAGCTAGTCTTTAGGGGCCAGGCTTGGTATCTTTACGCTTGGCATGAGCAAAAAAAGGAAGAGCGTTTTTTTAAGCTTAGCCGAATGAGGAACGTCCGGCAAACAAGCCGCGCCGCGATGGAATCCATGCCACTCAAAAACTCATATCCGGCGGGAGAAAAGCCCCCGCTGATAAAAATTAGGGTGAAGGTCGCCGCATCAAAAATTTCTTTTTTGTTGGACGCCTTTGTTTGCCAACAAATGAAAATCCTAAAGGACAAAAGCGCCGCGGCGACTTTTTTGGCGCCTGACGCTCCTTGGCTTTGCGAATTTCTTTTGTCTTTTGGCCCCGACCTAAAGGTTTTGTCGCCAAAAAGCGTTCAAGAAAGAATTCTTTCGCTGGCAAAAGGCGTTCAAAAAGTTTACAAAGGGAGCTTCTAAAAAATTTTAAATATGACACGCCCTTGTCATATTTTATGCGCTATGATTTTAGCATGGAAACAAGACCAGAGTTCAAGGAAATTAAAAGTTATGAAGAATTCTCAAAGTATTATTGGTACCGCGAAGAGCTGATTCTGATTTGCAAGCAGCTAGGGATTTGCGCCACTGGTTATAAAGCAGAGTTGAATCAGAGAATTACGGATTATTTTAGCGGAAAGCCTTCGCAGAACATAAAATACCGCTGGACTCAAGAGGTAAAGAAAGAAGTTTCTGAACTATCACTTGAAACCGGACTTTTAGAATGTAACTTTCGCTTTAGTCAGCGCTTCCGAGACTTCTTTTCCGCCCAGACGGGAATAAAAAATTTCAAGTTCAATGTGGACATGGTGGCGACAGTCCGAAAAGTCCAGGAAACAGGAGACACAAGTTTTACCCTTGGCGACCTTCTAGATATTTTCTATGGCCGCAAAACTTGCGCCCGATACGACAAGTCCTGCCTTCAATGGAACAAGTTTGTCCAAGACTTTTGCGCCGACTCGGAAAGCGCCCGTTTTAAAAACAAGCTAAAGGCCGCCGCCCGCCTGTGGAAGGAAGTCCGCGATTCCACAAGAGAAAAGGTTTACACGCGGGAATTGTTGGAACAACATTCTTGACTTTTTACAGGAGGAATTTTTATGCCACAAGGCTTCATCACGAAATCTATCTGAGCGACCCGCGCAAAACAAACGCGGAGAATCTGAAAACTGTCATACGGCATCCTGTGAGGAAAACCGATGAATAACGAACTTTTACAAAATCTGGACAAGCTTCACACTACTCCTATGGGAGTAGACCGCATCCGCCGCAATCTTGGACTTGGAGCTGGCATTGCGCGATTGGCGGCTGTGTCATCACGGTAAACGCATACAGTTACACAATCATCACTGCGCATAAAGTAAATATGATTATATCAATAATATCCTGTAAAAATCACTTAGAAGATGGAACATAAATCAGCTTTGACGGCAGATTTTCTTCATTTTCATAATTGTTAAAACCCAGTTTTGCGCTATCGGGGGTTGGGGATGAAAAATGCTTAAGCAATGAATTATAAATCCGCTGAATATCTGTCATAAAAGGCTCTTCATTATAGGACAGAACCAGATAAGCCTCTTCAAGCTTGCATTGAGGTTGCCAGTTTTCAATTTCTTTCCATAATGAAAATTCCTTATAGCGAAAGGCTCCGTTTTTCAGGGCATTTTCAGAGAAGATGTAAAATAAATCTTCTACATCAGAGTTCTCTAAAGCGCGACTTCTGGAATTCATCAGAAAATCCAGAAACTCCCTCACTTTTTGTAGTTTAAAGGGTATCCCCTTTAAACGGTTGTGTCAACCGTTAAAGACGCGAAACTTCGCTACGCTCGTTTCGCGTTTTAATATCAAAAAAAAGAAGGAGAAAACATCATGGACGAAGTAACGCAAGTTACAAATGAAGCGCAGGATAATTCTGAAAATTATTTTGATGGCGGCTTCTGGCAGCTTTTAGGCTGGGAATTATTAGGCGGTCTAATAACTTTCTTTATTTGTTTATGAACCACAGCCCCGCGACGCACAGAGCAAGGCCGCATATTTTTGTCCAGCTGATCGCTTCGTTATACAAAAAGAGGGCTGCGAAAACCAACGCTATCGCAAGAAGGCCGTTAGCCACGGTTGCAAGAACGCTTACCTTCCATCCTGCTTTGTAGGCAAAAATAAAACCGACTTCAAGCCCTGTGATTACGATTCCTAGAACAAGGGTGGCCCAATTGACATGTGAAAATTCCTTAAAGATGTTCTTGTCTTTTGCGCTCAAAAAAAACGCCGCGGCGGAAAAAAGAGTGGCGACGGCATAGGTGACGGTCATGGAAGCGTAGGCGTTCATTTTAGGCGGAATGCCTTTGGCGCAAATTTGATAGACTACATTTGACAAAACGATTACGGCCAGCGGCCAGATGTACTGAAACATTGGGAACTCCAAGCAAAAAAAATGTGTCCCCTCTTCAAAGGCCTAACGATGAGACGCGCGCTGACAGCGCAAAACTACCCGGCGGCAGATGTGGTGAGCCTTTGCCCATGCATTTCTTTTCCTATAATTTCTTTTCCCGAAGCTCAAAGCGTCCCTTGCGCCAGTCGGCATAGCCTGTCACAGTGTAGCCGCATTTGTCGTAGAGTTTTCGAGAATAAGGATTCTGGGTAAAGCAGTCCAGACGGATTGAATCGTACTTTTGTCCGCGGCAGAATTCTTCTATATGATTCATGGTCTTTCCTGCGATTCCCTGATTCTGCAATTCAGGGTTCACGCAGAGCCGGTGGAGGATGCAGAAGCGCGCGTCGGGACAAATCCACTTTGCCTTTTTATATTCCTCGTCACACTCTTCGTTCAAGACAAAACAGACTGCGATTTTTCCGTTCTGTTTTCCGACGAACATCTGATTTTTCTTTATGTCGTCTTCCAGCGTCGCCCGGTCGGGGTAAATTTCATCCCACTGATTGATTTTCTGAGCGTCCATTTTTGCGATTGCGTTTTTGTAAAGCTGAACGATTTCTTCCGTGTCTTCATTTTTTGCCCGGCGGAATTTCAAAAGGGAATTCCATTCGCTCCGGCTGATTGCGTAAGCGTAGGAGATTTCGTTTTTGGAGTCGGGATATTCCTTTACCTTTTTCATTCCGTTTGCGATGGCGGTGGAATAGGATGCGACGTTCGTGTATTTCATGTACGAATAAATCGCATCGTAATTTGTGTTCTCAAAAACCCAATCCCGGACTTCTCTGGACGCTTCTTTTGCAAAACCACGACGCCAGTATTTTTTATGAATGTGATAGCCAATCTCCGGAAGCATTTCGCCGTCAATATCCTGCAATGTGATTCCGCAGTCACCGATGAACTCTCCTGTTTCTTTCAGGACGACAGCCCAGAGTCCCCAGCCGTATTTTTTGTAGTTGTCAAGATTCCATTCAATCCAGCGGCGGGTTTTCTCTTCATCAAAAGGAGCGGGATAATGCTGCATAGTTTCAGCGTCGGACATGATTTCGTAGAGAGCGTCAAAATCTTCCATCGTGTATTCACGCAAAATCAGGCGTTCAGTTTCCAGTGTCATATATTACCTCTTTTTATTCTGGCAACAGGAGGGGAGGAAGGATCTCGCTGCGCTGCGGAGGAGTTTACTCCACTCTTTTTATAATTTATATTCCAGCTGTATGTCAAATGGTTCTTCCTCTGCCAGAATCTCATTAATCTCCTCGGCATGCTTACAACCAAGCGCCCGATACGCATCCTGTGATTCTTTTGAGGAATGACCCGATATGTACAGTTTATCTGCTCCAAGCCGTAAAGCCTCTTCACAGACTATTGTAAAAAGCTTCCTTCCAATGCCCCGGCGCCGATATTCCTCTGAAACTTGAAAGCAGACTAGTTCCACATAATTCGCTGTGTCTCCAAAAATGTGGTGTGATACGGTCGCGAAGCCGACAATGCGCCCGCCGTCATATGCTCCGAAACCTGTCTGGTCATGGTTCATATGTTGTTCAATGTCTTCAGCGATTGCCCTGCGCTGTTCTATCGTCCAGTTTTCCACAAATGGATTAGGTACAAGCGCCCATTTATTATCCACTTTTCTCCAACACTCAGTCACAGTCTGATGACGGACAAAAGAATCCAGCGAATACGCGTTAAAACAGTCAGTATCTAATCTTTTATATTGTATTTGTCCCATCTATATAATCTCCCAGTTTTTTAACATCGCAGCCCTTTTTGGCATAATACGCAAACATTTCATCCAGCTTTTTCAAATCATAAGTTTTTTCTGAGTATCTTTTGATTCATAAAAACTCCTATTGCCTTTTTAGCATTTTTACGGCCGCCAGCGCAAGTGGAAGATACATGAAGAGCAGATTCAGCCGCTGCCATAAACCCTCACAGCTGATTATTTTTTTGAAAATTCAGGCTTGTCCGACATGACAAAAAGAACAAAAAAGAAAAAGGCGATGACAAATGAGATGAGGCTGAAAATTTCCGAGCCGTAGTCGCCGCGCTCGGACAAGCCCATTCCAGGAAGGTCAAGGGAACCTCGAAAAACTCCCTTTCAGAAAGTTTTTCGAGGTTCCTGCGAGTTG